>NZ_CP108996.1:307360-614720 GCF_036226565.1 Kribbella sp. NBC_00709 | reverse complement strand
AGCCGGTCCGACAGCGACAGGACGCAGTAGTCGTGCCCGAGCGGCGCTCCGACCCGGCTGGCGACGGCCTGGGCGGCGGTCATCCCGGGCAGCACGCGGACGGCGATATCGGCGTACTCCGGCTCCGACGCGACCTCCGTGACCGCACTGGCCATCGCGAACACGCCGGGGTCACCGGACGAGACCACGACCACGCTCGAGCCCTTGCGAGCCAGATCGAGGGCGAAGGCGGCTCGCTCGGACTCGACGCGGTTGTCCGACCCGTGCTTGCGCTGACGGGCACGGTCCGGCAGGCGGTCGACGTACGTCGTGTAGCCGATCACGTCGTCCGCGCCGGCGATCGCAGCGCGGACCTCGGGGGTCATCCACTCGGGTCCGGCCGGGCCGAGTCCTACTACGGTGACCGAGCCTTCGGTCGCGGTCTTGGTCGTCGGGGCCGCGAAGGTGTTGTTGATGGGGCTCGGGAGGAGGGCGAGGGAGAAGTACGGGACCTGCTCGGGATCGACCTCGTTGAGCGGGGCTGTGCGCTGGGCCTCGGTCGTAGCGCGTTCGACGTACCAGGCCTCGTCGGCGCGGCCCGCGAGCTCGAAGGCCTCGCGGACGTTCGCGAACGTGCGGCCGAGCTTCATCACCGCGGCCGCGTCGGTGTTGCGGAGCCGGTCCGCGAGTACGTCCGGTGGGAGGGTGCCGGGGAGGACGGTGAGGATCTCGTCGCGTTCACAGAGCGGGCGTCCGAGGACGGCGGCTGCCGCGCTCACCGACGTCACGCCCGGGACGACCTCGCACGGGTAGCGGTCGGCCAGGCGTTTGTGCATGTGCATGTACGAGCCGTAGAAGAGCGGATCGCCTTCCGCGAGTACGACGACGTCGCGGCCGGCGTCGAGATGCGCGGCGAGCCGGGCGGCGCAGTCGGCGTAGAAGTCGTCCATCGCGCCCTGGTATCCGCCAGGGTGATCCGTCGTCTCGGTGGTGAGCGGGTAGACGAGGTGCTCCTCGAGCTGTCCGGCCGTCAGGTACGGCGCGGCCACTGCGCGCGCGATGCTCCGCCCATGCCGGGCGCTGTGGAACGCGATCACGTCGGCGGCCCCGATCAACCTCGCCGCCTTCACGGTGACCAGCTCCGGGTCCCCGGGCCCGAGTCCCACACCCCAAAGCCGACCGGTGGTTGCCTCGCCCATTACTCCGCCTCACTTGCGATTGCGTTGATCGCGGCTGCGGTGATCGCGCTTCCGCCGCGGCGTCCCCGCACCACCAGGAATTCCAGGCCGAGCTCGTTCGCGGCCAGCGCCTCCTTGGACTCGGCAGCGCCGATGAACCCGACCGGGATCCCGAGCACCGCCGCCGGCCGGGGCGCACCTGCGGCAAGCGCGTCGAGGAGGTGGAACAACGTCGTCGGAGCGTTGCCGATAGCAACAACCGCCCCGCCGAGCTGCTCGCCCCACAGCTCGACCGCCGCCGCGCTCCTCGTTGTCCGCAGCTCCTGCGCGAGCCCGACGGTCCGGGGGTCCTGCAGCGTGCAGATCACCTCGTTGTCCGCGGGCAACCGCCGCCGCGTGATGCCGGCTGCGACCATCTGCGCGTCACACAGGATCGGTGCGCCGCCTTGCAGCGCGGCCCGCGCGTTCTTCACCACGTTCGGCGACCAGGCGAGGTCGGCGACGAGATCGGTCATCCCGCAGGCATGGATCATCCGGACGGCGACCTGCGCCACGTCGGCGGGCAACCCGTCCAGCGCCGCCTCGGCCCGGATCGTCGCGAACGACCGCCGGTAGATCTCCGCGCCGTCGCGCACGTACTCGTAGCTCACACCCGTACCCCGTCCACCAGATAACCGTTGCTCACCGCAACCACATCCACGAACCCGTCGGCCGGCTTCCCACATCGCCGCTCACATCCCGACCAATGCACCCGCCGCCCGTCCCGCGCGAACGTGGGCATCGACCGGGTCGCATCCGCGCGAACGTCAGCAAGTGCCTTGGCGCACCCCGGCCGGCCCGCGCAGGCGGTCACGCCGTCCCAGACCGACTCCGGCGTCGTGACCAACCCGACGTCCTCCAGCCCGGTTACGCCTGCGGGCACCACCACAGACCGCCACGGCGTGACTCGAACCTCATCGGCAACCCCCACCAGCACAGCAGCCTGCTCCTGCGTCAGACTCCCCAGCGGCACAGTCACCACCAGCGCTGAACCATGCACCCCAGCCGTCACCTTCGTCGCCCGGCTGTCCGCCATCTCGTCCGCCTGTAGCCCGAGGCCCTTGAGGATCTGCTGCTCGCCGTCCTCGACCTCGGCGATCCGCCATTCCTGATCACACACCGCCAGGAACGCCTCCGCGGCGGCCAGCATCAGGTCCGGCACGTCGGCCCACCCGACCCGCACGTGTCGGCTGCCGAGGCTCAGCACAGCAGCCCGGTCGTCCAGCGCTCGCACGGCAACATCTGCCTGCACGTCCGCCAGATCGCCCCGCCCGTCGTCCAGCGCGAACAGGAACCGCCCAGGCAGCTCCGCGAGCCCCGGATTGGCGCACAGCCCGCGGTCCAATGCAGTAACCACCGGAAGCACGTCGTACCGCGACTCTTCGTCCAGACCGGACAGCGGCGACGCCAGAATGTTGCGGACCCGCTCGTGCGCGATCGACGGCAGCAGACCAGCGACAAACAACCGGTCCGACAGCTCTCGCGGGCCGTCAGCGTCCAGCGCCCGGATCTGCACGTTCCCGCGGGACGTCAGCTCCAGCCGGCCGTCGCCCAGGTCGGCGGCAGCAACACGCAGTACCTCGAGCTGCTGGGCCGTCAGCCGCCCACCCGGCACCCGCACCCGAGCCAGACCGCCGTCTGCCGCCTGGTGCACTGCCAGCACGCCAGGGCATCGATCGGTCTCGGTCCGCGCCATGCCCGCGATGCTACGTCCCCGTGACCTCGTGTGTTCTGGACCACAGCAGTACTGCGACCGCCAGCGCCGCACACGCACCGCCGGCCACCATCGCCGCCGGCACGGACCACGCGTCCACCACCAGCCCGCCCAGCAACGCACCGATCGACAACACCGCCTGGTACGACGACGTGAACCACACCGTCGCCGCCTCGCGCGACTGTGGCGCCGCCTGGGCGAACATGCTCATCGAGCAGACGGGGATGCCGCCGTACCCGAGCCCCCAGACCACGAGCAGCGCAAGGGCTCCAGCGGCGGTGTGACCCGCGAGCGGCAGCAGGAGCGTCGCAGCCGCGATCAACCCGGCGCAGGTGGCGAACGTGGCGGTCAGGTTGCGCGCGGCCGCCGTACCCGCGATGAGGTTGCCGATCAGGCCGGCGGCTCCGTAGATGAGCAGGAACAGTCCAATGAGTTCCGGGCGTACGACGTCTCGCAGGAACGGCGTCACGTACGTGAAGGTCGCGAACTGTGCCGTCACGATCAGGCAGGTGACGATGAGGGCATTCCGGCTGCCACGGAGTGCCGCGCGGAGTACGGCGGCTCGGGTGACTTGCAGTGGCGGTAGCGGAGGCACGGTGGTCCGTAGCGCGACCAACGCCACCAGCGCGAGTACTCCGAGCGCTGCGAACGACGTACGCCAGCCCGCGAGCTGACCGACAAACGTGCCTACTGGTACGCCGAGTACTGAGCCGAGCGGGACGGCGGAGAAGATGACGGCCGTCGCTCGCGGTGCCCAGCGCTCCGGAACCAGCCTCCCCGCCAGACCTGCACCGATCGACCAGAAGCCGCCGACGGTGAGTCCGACGAGGAATCTGGCGAGCAGCTCGAGCCAGAAGACCGGCGCGGTCGCTGCGACGAAGCCAGCCGCGGCCAGCAGCACCATGAGCACGCAGAGCATGAGCCGGCGATCCAGCCGACCTGTCATGACAGTGACGACCGGTGCGGCGACCCCTGCGACCAGACCGGGCATGGTCATCAACCACCCGGTGCGGCCTGGCGTGAGCGCGAAGTCCGCGCCGATCGGGGTGAGGAGGCCGATGGGAAGGATCTCCGTGGTGACGATCGCGAAGATCCCCAACGTCACCGCGGCGACTCCGAACCACCGGACAGTCAGCGTACGGGTTTCCAGAAGAGTCATAGTGACGAGCGAACTAGTCGCAATAACCTCAAGCTCGCGGTTTTGCGACACCGCGGTGGTCGCCGAGCCAGCCGTCGCATTTCCGCGATTGTCGGTCCGGGGTGAGAGGGTGCGGCGCATGGTGCAGAGAGACCGGCCGTGGCCGGATGCCGACCTGACCCTGACGCAGTCGGTGATCGGGTATTTCGAGTTCGTCCACACCACCGCGGTGAACAAACTGGACGGGCTGGACGAGACGCAAGCGCGGGCGACGCCGCTCGCCACCTCGCCGGTGATGAATCCGTTGGGGCTGATCAAACACCTGACCGCGGTGCAGCGACAGCACATCCAGCGGACGATCGGCGGCCAGGACCTGCCGTCGCTGTGGCGGTCCGACGACCACGACTACGAGTTCCGGATCGGGCCGGACGAGACGATCGCGTCGGTCGTCTCGGCGTACGACGCGGAGTGGGAGCGGTCGCAGGAAACGCTGCGTTCGGTGGACTGGAGCGGGTTCGTGCAGGGGTATCACGGACCGGTGCGGGTCGAGCGGCTGCTGCTCGACGTACTCCAGGAGTCGGCGCGGCACCTCGGCCACCTCGACGTGGTCCGCGAGCTGATCGACGGCGCCCGCGGAGAATGATCTAACTCGGGATCATCTGCGGGCAGACGATTCCGCGCTACTCTCGAAGGTATGGCGCAACCTCCGGAACGTACCGTGCCCGACCTGACCGGCTATCTCACCCACGCCGGCCATGTCCTGGAGACCCAGCTGTCCGCGGCGCTCGCGGAGATCGGCCTCACGCTGCGGATGCAGTGCGTCCTGCGGCACGCGCTCGAAGCCGAACGCACCCAGATCCAGCTCGCCGAGCTCGCGTACCTCGACAAGACCACCATGGTCGTCACCGTCGACGCCCTGGAGAAGGCCGGATACGCCGAACGCAAACCCTCCACGACCGACCGCCGCGCCCGCATCATCGCCGTCACCGACGCCGGCGCCAAGATCGCCGCCGAGGGCCAGAAAATCGTCGACCAGGTCCACGCCGACGCCCTCGAAGCCCTCGCCGCACCCCAACGCAAAACCTTCATCGACGCAGTCACCACCCTCGTCGACGGCCCCCTCTCCACCCCCACCACAGCCCAACCGGTCCGCCGCTCCCGCCAACGCACGAGCTGACCCGCGGGCCGGCCTGGCAGCGCGAACGTTAAGGTCCTAATCCATCACTCGGGGTCCGGGCCGGCCGGATTGGTCCTGCGGTCTGTCTCGCCGGTGCTCTACCCAACTTTGAGAAGCCATCGACCACAATTCCGTGCTGGAACTGGGCGGTGGCTTCTCAAAGTTGGGTGGAGACCGAGGCGGAGGAGGGCTGGGGGTGTACTCCGCGTTGGCTGAGGGGATTACGTCGTCAACGTTGCTTGACGAGGCACTAGCTGGGCACGTACTCCGTCAGCTCCTGCCAGGACTGCCTGGTGTCCTCGGAATCACCATGTGGCTGCCGGAACAGGCGGACGTATGAGGCGATCTCGGCCAGCGACCACCACACATCGAAGAGTTCCAAGGCCGCGGCTCGTGGCGTGACCGGGCCGGCCTCCGACTGGTACGCCGGCAGCACGTCGGTCGGCCCGCCGAGGATCGCCGCCAGGTCGCGTTCGCGCGGGGCGAGCCGTACGGTCTCCCAGTCGACCAGGCGCATGCGGCCGGCGTCGCCGTTTCGCGGCGCGGTCGACGCAGCGTCGTCGGTGACGCGGAGGACGTTCGCGCTGTGCGGTTCGCCATGCGTTACGACCCAGGGCTCGTCCGACGCCTCGATCTCGCGCGCCAGCGCGTCGTAGTGTTCCAGCCTGCGGTGCACGTATTCGTACGCGCCCGCGAGCCGCAGGCGGGTGGGTTCGGCGTACGGACCTGTGGACCAGCGCCGGTCGAGGTCCGCGAGTGCGGCCAGAAGTGCGTCGCAGTCCGGTACTGCGAAATCCCAGCGCTGCAAGGCATCTGGTGGCGTTGCTGCATGGAGGCGGCCGACGATCCGGGCGATCTGTTCGCGCTCCGCCGGGTCGTCCCAGGCGCCGTCCGGAGTACTCCACCCGTGGAGATAAGGCAGGACCTGGAACGTCCAGCCTGGTAGCGCTTCGCGAACCAGCCGGCCGGTGCGATCGGGCAACGGAGGTACGACGAACTCGTAGCCGCGGTCGGCCAGCTGCCGGGCCGTCTGTATGGCGGACGCAATCGTCTGCTCGCCATCCGAGCCGACTCGCTCCGCGGTCACAAACCACCGCGGTCCGTCGTCGCCGGACGCAATCCAGTGGTAGCTACCGAACCCCACCGGCGCGTAGCTCACCTCCGTGGCGCCGAAACCCCAATGCTCATTGAGGATCCCGGCCACGAGGTCGCAGGAGTTCATCCGATAAAAGATCGTCTACTACAGAACTATCTGTTATGGTCTTTTCATGCGACGGACTGAGGAGAGATCAGTGAGTGTGGACGTGGTGGTGGAGGCGGCGCCGGGGCGGGCCAAGGCGCTGGTCGTGCTGTGTGTGATGCAGCTGATGATCATTCTCGACGGGACCGTGGTGACGGTGGCGTTGCCGACCATTCAGGGGGATCTGGGGTTTTCGCAGGCGGGTCTCGCGTGGGTGATGAACTCGTACCTGATCGCGTTCGCCGGCCTGCTTCTCCTGGCCGGCCGGATCGGCGATCTGATCGGCAGTAAGCGGATCTTCGTCGCGGGCCTCGGGTTGTTCACGGCAGCGTCGCTGCTCTGCGGGGTGGCGGGCAATGCTGAGGTGCTGATCGCCGGCAGGTTCCTGCAGGGCGTCGGTGGGGCGCTGGCCTCGGCGGTGATCCTGGGGATGATCGTGAACCTGTACCCGGCACCGGGGGAGCAGGCGCGAGCGATGGGCGTCTACAGCTTCACAGCGGCGAGTGGTGCGTCGATCGGGCTGATCCTGGGTGGGGTGATCACCCAGACGATCGGCTGGCACTGGGCGTTCTTGATCAACGTTCCGATCGGGCTGGTCTCGCTGGTGTTCGCAGTACGGCTGCTGGCGTACCAGCCGGGACTCGGTCTCGCCAACGGCGCTGATGTGCTCGGTGCTGTGCTGGTGACCGCAGGTCTCTCGCTGGGCGTCTACACGATCGTCCAGACCGCCGAACCACACGCGACGCTGACCCGGACGCTCTTGCAGGCCGCCGCGTCGGTTGTGCTGCTGACTGCGTTCGTCGTACGTCAGGCGCTGATCAAGCACCCACTGCTTGCCCTGCGCATCTTCCGTCGCCGTCAGCTCAGTGTGGCCAACGTGGTGGTCGTCCTGCTGTTCGCAGCCGGTTTCGGCTTCCAGTTCACCACCGCGCTGTACGTGCAGCGCGTGCTCGGCTACGACTCGCTGACCACCGGCCTGGCCTTCCTGCCGGCGCCGATCATGAACGCGCTGATGTCGCTGTCCCTGGCGCCACGCCTCACCGTCCGCTTCGGTGCGCGCAAGATGCTCATTGCCGGACTGGTCGTGTTCCTGCTGGCGCTGCTCTGGATCAGCCAGGCACCGGTCGACGGTTCGTACGTCGTGAACGTCGGTCCTGTGCTTGCAGTGATGGGCGCCGGTATCGGTGTGGCCATCCCGGCCTCGATCATGCTGGCCATGTCCGGTGCGGATGCCGGCGACGCCGGACTGGCTTCCGGACTCAACAACACCGCCCAGCAGGCCGGCGCGGCCATCGGCACCGCAGTACTCGCGACCCTCGCAGCATCGACCTCTGCGCACAGAGCAAGCGAAGGAAGCCTCCAGGCGCTGAGAGACGGGTACGGCGCCGCGTGGCTCGCCGCAGCCGGATTCGTCCTCGCCGCGGCCGTGTTGTCGATCAGCCTGCTCCGCCCGCGACACACCTGACCGCTACTGTGGCGGCCGTGAGTACGTCGAGAGACCCAGACCGCCTGGTCCTGTTCACCGATGCGGTCGTCGCGATCGCCATCACGCTGCTGGTGCTGCCACTGGTCGACCTGGTGCCCGAGGTCAAGGCGGACGGCGGCGAAGCGGTCAGTGTGATCAGTGAGCACCGGCAGGAGATCTTCACCTTCCTGCTGAGCTTCGTGGTCATCGCGAACTTCTGGCTCGGCCACCACCGGCTGTTCGAGCACGTCCGCGCCTACACCACCGCGATGATGCGGCTGAACCTGCTGTGGCTGCTCACGATCGTCGTACTGCCGTTCCCGACCGAGATCATCGGCTCCTTCGACACCAGCAGGTTCACTGCCGGGCTGTACGCCGGCACGATCCTCGCACTCAGCATCTGCCAGTCCGCGATCACCTGGATGGTCTACGGACACAAGGAGCTCGAGAGGCCGGACAACCCGGTCAGCAAGCGGGAAGTCACAGGCTCCCTGCTGCTGACCGGGTTGACCCTGGTCGCCTTTCTCCTGGCGGCCTTCGTTCCCGGCGTGGGCTTCTATGCGCTGTTGCTGCTGCTCCTCTCACCTGTCGTCATGCGGGTGTGGAGCAGGCGGTCTACAGACCAGCCCAGAACCCACACTGATGCTCAGCAGTGAGATTGACGGGCTGGATGCCGCCCTGGTCGGTCGGAGCCAGTGACAACCCCTTGACCGCCTGAGCGCCGGTCGGCGACCAGTGTGGGCGGTCCGGCCCGTTCGGGTTGCCGGTCCGGGCGAACGCCGTCCAGTAGTCGATCATCTGGTTCGACAGTGTCTGCTGGGTCGCCGACATCGGGAGGTCGTATCCGCCGAGCCGGAACAGGTACGGCAGCTCCATGGCGTGTGCGGCGCCCAGTCCGGGCGTTGAGATCGGGGAGTGCTTGTCCGCGAACTCATATGAGTACACCGGCACCTTCGAGGCCGCCTGCTGGTCCGACGCGACCTGCGTGCACGACCAGATCCGGTCCGTGGTGACAGCGCCCCACGCTGCAGCGGGCGAGTCGTACCGAGCCTGCGGGTAGTGCTGGAGCACCTGCGGAGCCTTCTGCGCGCCGACCATGTTCTTCACGAGCTGCGGGTAGTCCTTGATGTCACCGAACGCTGCCAGCCAGCCGTTCGCCTCATCGTGGTTGTTCCCGGAGATGATCGGCACCCGGTGGAACAGTCCGGCCTTCAGAGCGCGCGCAGGCGACAGCGGTACGACGGCACTCGCGCCGTACCCGACCTGCGTGAACTGGAGTGTCTCGTCGACCAGTACGTCGGACTTCGCGGCGCGGAGGCAGTCGAGCATGGACTGGCCGGGCTTGCAGCCGAGCTTGGCCTTGTTGTCGGCCGCCCACTCCTTGCCGTTGGCCTGGACCGTGCTGGCCGGGATCCACGGCGAGTCCGCGGCCTGACCGGGGTACTGGCTGTTGTCGCCCCAGTTGAACGCACAGGAGCCGCTCTGCATGATCGCCTTCGAGAACAGGCCGGTGGCGGTCGGAGAGGTCAGCTGGGCGCAGACGCTCATGCCGCCGGCGGACTCACCCGCGACGGTGACGTTGCGCGGATCGCCGCCGAACGCGCGGGCGTTGCGCTGCACCCAGCGCAGCGCGGCCTGCTGGTCCTGGAGGCCGTAGGTACCGGATCCGGGCAGACCCGGGTAACCGAAGAAGCCGAAGATGCCGAGCCGGTAGTTGACGGTCACGACGACCACGTCGCCGCGGGAGGCGAACTTCGACGCCTCGTAGCTGCTGCCGGCGCCTGAGAAGAACCCGCCGCCGGGGATCCACACCACGACGGCGCGGGGCTTCGCGGCGGGCTTGGTCGGTGTGGTCACGTTCAGGTAGAGGCAGTCCTCGGTGGACGACCCGTTCGGCGCCTCCGAGTTCGCCTGCTGCGGACAGACGTTGCCGGCTTTCGACTCGCGGACGCCGGTCCACGGCTTCACGGGCTGCGGCGCCTTCCAGCGCAGCGCGCCGACCGGCGGAGCGGCGTACGGGATCCCGTCGAAGACCTGCGCGGCGCCGACGGTCCTGCTCGCCACCAGCCCGTCGCCGGTCCGCACGACATTCTGCTGCGCTGCGTTCTGTTGGGCCGCCTCACCAGGTCCGGCCAGGCCGAGCATCAGCCCCACCGGCGCCACGGCGGCCGCCATAGTCACCAAGATTTTCTTCATGCCAGGAGCGTCGTCCAGCTCCCCGCATCCCCGCTTCGGCCCGAAGTCCAGGCGGCCTACACCTTTGGTCTAGGTCGCCTCAGCAGATAGGTGTCCATGATCCAGCCCTTGCGGTCGCGGGCCTCGGCGCGGACCTTCTCGATCTCGCCCGCGACCTCACGCAGTGGACCGGAGATCAGGATCTCGTCGGGGGTGCCGAGGTACGCGCCCCAGTAGATGTCGGCATCCTGGTCGAGATGCTCGGTGAACGCTGTCTGCGCGTCGAGCATCACGACCACGTCGTCCACCCCCTCCGGCCAGCCGGCAGCCAGCCGTCGCCCGGTGGTGATCTGGATCGGCCGACCCACCTGGTTCAGCCCGACCCGGTGCCGCGCGGCGAGCGTCGACACGCTGCTGATCCCGGGAATCACGTCGACCTCGAACACGAGCTCACCCCGCGCCAGAATGTCGTCGAGGATCGCCAGCGTGCTGTCGTACAGCGACGGATCGCCCCAGACCAGGAACGCGCCCACCTGATCCGTACCCAACTCGGACGCGATCATCCCGGCGCACACATCGGCCCGGCGGCGCCGCCAGTCGTCCACAGCCTCGACGTACGCCGAAGCCGCCCGATCCCGCTCCGGGTCCTGGCCGATGACGACCCGGTAGTCCTTCGACGTCGCGTACCGCCGCAGGATCTCGGAGCGAAGATCAACCAGCCCCTGCTTGACGTCACCCTTGTCCAGGACGAAGAACACGTCAACCCGGTTCAGCGCCGACACGCCCTGCATCGTCACCTGCTCCGGATCGCCCGCCCCGACGCCGATGACCAATATCTCCCGCATGCGCGGCAGCCTAACGAACTACTCCCGCCACTCCCGCTCGAAGGGCAGGCGCCAGGCCCGCGGAGCGATCAGTTGGTGGATCGCGTTCGGGCCCCAGGTGCCGGGCTGGTACGGCTTGACCGACGGCGGGTCGTCGAGGAGTGCGGCGGAGCGGTCCCACAGCGACTCGATGCCCTCGGCGGTGGTGAACAGGGTGTGGTCGCCGCGCATCGCGTCCAGGATCAGTCGCTCGTACGCCTCGAGTACGTCGCCGGCGCTCCCGGTCTCCTGGGTGGAGAACTGCATCGACAGCTTCTCCAGCCGCATGCCGGGACCGGGCCGCTTGCCGTAGAACGACAGCGACACCCGGGACGAGTCGGCCAGGTCGAAGGTCAGGTGGTCCGGGCCCTCCGAGCCGACGCCGGAGCCGGACGGGAACATCGTCTTCGGCGCCTCCTTGAAGGCAATCGAGATGATCCGCTGGCCCTCGGCCATCTTCTTCCCGGTGCGCAGGAAGAACGGCGTACCCGCCCAGCGCCAGTTGTCGATCTCGACCCGCAGTGCGATGAACGTCTCGGTGTCAGAGTCCGGCGCGACACCTTCCTCGCTGCGGTAGCCGGAGTACTGCCCGCGGACCACGTCGGCCGGGCTGATCGGCAGCATCGACCGGAAGACCTTGTTCTTCTCCTCCGAGATCGCCCGCGGCTCCAGGGCGGTCGGCGGCTCCATCGCGACGAACGACATCACCTGCATCAGGTGCGTGACGACCATGTCCTTGAACGCGCCGGTCGGCTCGTAGAAGGTGGCCCGCTGGTCCAGCCCGAGCGACTCCGGGATGTCGATCTGCACGTGGTCGATGAAGTTGCGGTTCCAGATCGGCTCGAACAGGCCGTTCGCGAACCGGAACGCGAGGATGTTCAGCGCCGCTTCCTTGCCGAGGAAGTGGTCGATCCGGAAGATCTGCGACTCGTCGAAGGTCTCGTGGACGAAGTCGTTGAGCTTGATCGCGCTGGCCAGGTCGTCGCCGAACGGCTTCTCCATCACCACCCGGGCCCGGTCGACCAGGTCCGCGTCGCGCAGCATCGCGATCACCGACTGGGCCGCCTTCGGTGGCACCGAGAGGTAGTGCAGGCGCCGTACGTCGGGACCGAGATGCTCCTCGGCCGCCTTCACCGCCTTCGCCAGCGCCTCCGGGCCGGCCGTCACCGGCACGTAGTCGAGCCGCTCGGCGAACTGGGCCCACTGGTCGTCGGTCAGCTTGTGCATGCCGAACGTCTCGACGGCCTCCCGGGCGCGGGCCCGGAACTCGTCGGACGTCATCTCCTCGGTCGCCGTGCCGATGATGCGTACGTCGGGCGTGAACCGGGACTGCTGCAGATACGCCAGCCCGGGCAGCAGCTTGCGCTTGGCCAGGTCACCGGTCGCGCCGAACAGCACGATCACGTGCGGCGCGAGCGGATCAGGATCCCGTCGCGACGGCCGCGAGCCCGGCGCCGGATACGCAATCGTCTGGATACGGTCAGGCATTCAGTCCTCCCGAGGACACCACCGGAGCCAACACATCTCGCAGTCTAGGCACTCCACTATGAACTACTGGTGTACGTCGAACCTCGGCGTAACTGTCATCAGTTCGGAGAGGTCGCTCCCGGACGCGAACTCCGCCGGCGCCGCACCCCGGCGGAACAGTCGTGCACCGGCCGGAATGCCGTCCAGCGTGAGCGATTCCCCGCGCAGCCGCAGCCACGTACCTTCGCGCAGACCCAGCACCGGTACGTCGTTCTCCTCGAGGAATTCGGTGATCCGCAGCTCGCGGGTCTCACCCTGGTGGGTGGACCTCGGATCCGGGTCGAGGTAGTGCGGGTTGAGCTGGAACGGCACCAGCCCGAGCGTCCCGAACGACGGCGGCTGCACGATCGGCATGTCGTTGCTCGTGCGCAACGAAGGCCCGGCGAGGTTCGTCCCCGCGCTCGACCCGAGGTACGGCGTTCCGCCGCGGACAAGGTCCCGGATCACGTCCAGCTGCCCATTCACCTGCAACGTCTTCACCAGCCGGAACGTGTTCCCGCCGCCGACGAAGATCGCCTGCGCCGACTGCAGCGCCGACGAGGTGTGCGCGCCGACGACGGAGACGCCGAGCGGCGCCAGGGCGGCCCGGACCGTCGCGGTGTAGCCGTCGTGGTCGGCGAGCGCGTACGGGACGAACACCAGTTCGTCCACGCCGCGGAGGATGTCGCGGACGGCGCTGAGGGCGTGGTCGAGGTAGGGGCGGCCGTGGGTGGCGGAGTTCGAGAGCAGCAGCAGTTCCACAGGAATCCTTAGCGACGGCGGGCGGGCGTGCGGTGGGCGAGCAGGTTGCTCAGTTCTTCAGTTGCCTCCAGCAACCGTGGGACGTGGTCGCGGATGTCGCCGGGCAGTTCCTCGGACTTGCCCTCGACCACGGTCAGCGAGCCGATCGGGCGGCGGCCGAGCCGGACCGGTGCGGCGATCGCGCGGGTGGCCGCGTCGTACTCGCCGTCCGAGAACGCCCAACCGGTCTGGACGGTGTCCTCGAAGACCCCTTCCAGAGCGGCCTCGTCGACCTCGGTGAGGTCCGTGAAGCGCGCGAACGGCCGTCCGGAGAGCAGCGCCCGGCGCTCGTTGCGGTCCAGGAAGGCGAAGTACGCGCGGGAGGTCGCGCCGGCGTGGGCCGGGTACAGGTCCCCGACCAGCGGGTGACTGCGCAGCGGTCCACCGCCGCCGTCGACCGCCGCGATGCAGCGCACGTGGAAGCCGTCCGGGATCGTGAACGTCGCGGTCCGCTCGGTGTCCTGGGCGAGCCGCGCGAGTACGCCGTCGGCCAGCGCGGCGAGCCCGCCGGTGCGCTCCCAGAGCGCGGCCATCCGCCACATCGTCGGCCCGAGGCTGTACCGGCGGCTGATCGGATCCGGCCGCAGGAATCCGCGGAAGGCCAGCGCCGCGAGCAGCCGCTGGGCGGAGGACTTGTCGATGCCGAGCTCGTCGGCAAGCTCCATCACACCCCAGTCGCGGCGCTGCTCGGAGTACGAGATCAGGATCTGCAGCGCCCGGTCGACGGTCTGCAGCGGTGATTGATCCACGCCGAGAACGGTAGCGCAATCACCCGATTATCGATTTTGTCTCTCATATAACGGGAAGTCGTTGCAGATGTCGGGCTGATTCCCCGACTCTCTTCGGCATGACAGTCCTAGGGGTAGTGACGATCGGGCAGTCGCCGCGCAGCGACATGGTTCCCGAGATGATGCGGTGGCTGCCGTCGTCGGTCGAAGTGCGCGAACGCGGCGCGCTGGACGGGCTGTCGTCTGCGGACCTGACGACGCTTGCACCAAAGCCGGCGGACGAGACGCTGACCACGCGCCTGCGCGACGGGTCGTCGGTGGTGATCGGCCGGGCCGGCATCCTGCCCAGGCTGCAGGCCGCGATCGACATTCTGGAGGCGGGCGGGGCGGACGTCGTACTGATCGTCTGCACCGGTGAGTTCCCGGCGTTCCGGCACAGCCGGCCGCTGCTATCGGCCGGCCCGTTGCTGGCCGCAGGGCTGTCTGCTCTGGCGGGCGATTCGTTGGTGGGCGTGATTTGTCCGCTGGCGGAGCAGGAGCAGCAGTCGTACGAGAAGTTCGCGCACCTCGACCAGAAGATCAAGGTTGCGTGGGCAACGCCGTACCAGCCTGGGGTGACCGAGCTGGAGAAGGCCGCAACTGAGCTCGCTGCGGAGGGCGCACAGCTGCTGGTGCTCGACTGCATGGGCTACACCGAAGAGCACCGGCAAGCTGCCGCGGCCGCGTCCGGCCTCCCGGTGATCTTGTCGCGCTCTCTTGTCGCACGACTTACCGCGGAGCTGACATGACCATCCCGACGAAGTCCCGGACCAAGCACCCGCGCGCCTTCGAGCCGGCCACGCTGGCACTGCTCGTCATCTGCGCGGCCGTCGGCTCGGTCATCGGTCTGCAGATCATCACCACGCTGGGCGTCACGCCGAACACCGCCCTGATCGGTGTCCTGGTCGCGATCGCGATCAGCCGGGTGCCACTCGCCGTACTACGTCCGTTCCGGTCGGTGCACCGGCAGAACCTGGTCCAGTCGACGATCTCCACCGCGACCTTCGCGGCGGCGAACTCGCTGCTGCTGCCGATCGCGATCCCGGTCGTGCTCGGCCGGCCGGGGCTGGTCTGGCCGATGCTGATCGGCGCCGGCCTGGCAATGCTGATCGACTTCGTGATGCTGTACTGGCTCTACGACTCGAAGGTCTTTCCGGGCAAGGCCGCGTGGCCGCCGGGGGTGGCCGCGGCCGAGGCGATCAAGGCCGGTGACGAGGGCGGCAAACGAGCGGCGCTGCTCGGTGCCGGTACGGCGGTCGGCCTGCTCGGATCGTGGCTCGGCGTACCGATGTCGGCCTTCGGAGTGGCCTTCATCGGGAACGTGGTCGCGCTGACGATGTTCGGGATCGGGCTGTTGGCACGGGGCTACAGCGCGGACTGGTTCGGCGTGGACATCGCGGCCCACTACATCCCGCACGGCCTGATGGTCGGAGCCGGACTGGTCGCCTTGATCCAGGCTTTGGTGGTCGTCTTCCGCAGCAGGCAGGCACCTTCCGAGCCGCAGGTCGAGACCTACACCCGCGGCGACTCCGCCGCCGGCCGCGGGCTCGCACGCGGTTTCGTCCTGTACGTCGGGGCAGCGGTGCTGCTCGCGATCACGGGCGGCCTGATCGGCGATCTCGGTGCCGGCGGACTCGTGCTCTGGGTGCTGTACGCCGCGGTGTCGTGCATCGTCGCGGAGTTCATCGTGGGGTTGTCCGCGATGCACTCGGGGTGGTTCCCGTCGTTCGCGACCTCGTTGATCTTCCTCACCATCGGCATGCTGCTCGGGTTCCCGCCGATCGCGCTCGCGCTGCTGGTCGGCTTCATCGCGGCCGGCGGTCCCGCGTTCGCCGACGCCGGGTACGACTTCAAGGCGGGCTGGCTGCTGCGCGGCCGTGGATCGGACCCCGCATTCGAACTCGCGGGACGCCGGCAGCAACTGTTCGCCGGCGTCATCGGTATGGCGGTCGCCGCCGCGGTCGTCGCGCTGACGTACCACGTGTACTTCGACCGCGGTCAGTTCCCGCCGATCGTGCAGGTCTACGCCAAGACCATCCAGGCCGGCGTGGACCCGGGCCTGATCGGGAAGCTGCTGCTGTGGGCGGTGCCCGGCGCGATCATCCAGGCGATCGGCGGCCCGAAACGGCAGATGGGCATCCTGCTGGCCACCGGCACGCTGATCGTCAATCCGATCGCCGGCTGGACCGTGCTCGCCGGGATCGTGCTGCGGATCGCGTACCGCCGCTGGAAGGGCCCGGAGGCCGAAGCGCAGATGACCATCGCCGCCGCGGGCTTCATCGCCGGCGACGCGTTGTGGGGCTTCGGCAACAGTCTCGTCAAGACGAAATTCTGAGAGGAAAGACATGTGGCGTGAGGTTCTGGACCTGTACGACGTTCTCGACGACGCGGCTGCTTCCGGTGCGTCGGTGGCCGGCTGGCTGCGGGAACACGGTGTCGACGACGTCGGCGTGACCACGGTGAAGGGTGACAAGGGCAGCACGGACTTCGTGCGCGCGGTCATCCCGGGGAGCCGCGGCCGGACCGCGGGCGGCGAGGCGCCGACGCTCGGGGTGGTCGGACGGCTCGGCGGACTGGGTGCGCGGCCGGAGCGGATCGGCTTCGTGTCGGACGGCGATGGAGCGCTGGTCGCGCTCGCCGTCGCCGGCAAGCTGGGCTCGATGCTGCGCCGCGGTGACCAGTTGCCGGGCGACGTCATCGTCGCGACGCACGTCTGCCCGGACGCGCCGACCCGGCCGCACGACCCGGTCCCGTTCATGGACTCGCCCGTGGACGTCGGCGCGATGAACGAGCACGAGGTCGAGGCCGCGATGGACGCGGTGCTGTCGGTGGACACCACCAAGGGCAACCGGATCGTCAACCACCACGGGTTCGCGATCTCGCCGACGGTCAAGGAGGGCTGGATCCTCCGGGTCAGCGAGGACCTGCTCGAGCTCGCGTCCCAGGTCACCGGCCGCCTGCCCGCCGTACTCCCGTTGACGATGCAGGACATCACGCCGTACGGGAACGACGTCTACCACGTGAACTCGATCCTCCAGCCGTGCACCGCGACCTCCGCACCGGTGGTCGGAGTCGCGATCACCACCGAGACCGCCGTACCGGGCTGCGGCACCGGCGCCACCGACCTGGCCAGCGTCGAATCGGCCGCCCGCTTCTGCATCGAGACCGCCAAGACGTACGGCGCCGGCACCGCCTCGCTGTACGACGAAGCCGACTTCGAGCGCCTCACCACCCGCTACGGCTCGATGCAGCACCTCCAGCACTAGCGCCACAGCGACAGCAGCACCTTGCCGGAGGCGTTGGAGTCGGTGGCGGTTGCGAAGGCCTCGACGGCCCGGTCGGCCGGGTACTCGTGGGTGATCACGTCTTCGAGCCCTGGATTCGCGTTCAGGAGTTCGATCGCGTGGTCGATCTCGTCGTTGAAGCGGAGCGTGCCGCGGACCTGGAGTTCGCGGGAGACCACCGGGGCGAGGTTGACGCCGCGCGGCTCGTCGGCCGGGATGCCGACGAGGACGACGATCCCGGCGCGGCGGGCGGCGTCGATCGCGGCGCTGATCGCGGCCGGTACGGCGGTGCACTCGAGGACGACGTCGAAGTACCCCGACGGGATCTCGTCCGTGCCGACCTGGAGCGTGCCGTGCACCCCGAGGTCCCGGGCCCGTTGCAGTGGACCCGGGAGGACGTCGGTCGTGACCACTTCGGTCGCGCCGGCGGACAGCGCCGCCGATGCTGTCAGCAGGCCGATCGCGCCCGACCCGGACACCAGCACCCGCCGGCCTTTCACACCGCCGGCGATCTGCAGTGCATGCAGTCCCACCGCGAGTGGCTCGGCCAGCGCAGCGCGCCGCAACGGCAGTGTCGCGGGCAGGTGCCGGACCATGTGCTTGCCTACGACAACGAATTCGCTCAGGCCGCCCTGGGTGTGCGGCCAGGTGGACGCGCTGCCGAGGTAGGCGCCGTTCGGCCACAGGTGCGGGCGGTCCTCGATGCCCGGCTCCGGAGTCCCGAAGGTGGCCGGGTGAATGGTCACCGGGGTGCCCGGCACGAGGTCCCCGGACGGGTCGAGGTCGACGGTGCCCGACAGTTCGTGGCCGGGTACCAGCGGCTCGCGGACGACGTACGAGCCGTTCGCGCCGTCGTGGTAGTAGTGCAGGTCGGATCCGCAGATCCCGCCGTACGCCATCCGGAGGCGAACCTGGCCGGCTTGTGGCTCCGGGGTCGGTAGCTCGGTCTCGACGAGGTCGAGCTTGCTCCGGATGACGATCGCCTTCATGGTTCTCCTTCAGGCCGTAGCGGTAGCGGGCGATGTCGCCGGCTCCAGAGCCGGCGTGCGGTCGGTGGCGTTCTCCGGCGCGAGCAGGTCGCGGTCCCGGGTCTCCGGCGCGGCCAGCCCGGCGCCGAAGGTGATCGCCATCGCGACGGTCATGTAGATCGCGACCGGCACCCACGAGTCGAACGCGCCCAGCAGCGCGACCGCGATCAGTGGCGCGAAGCCACCACCGAGTACGGCGGCGAACTCGCGGCCCAGCGTGACACCGGCGTACCGGTACCGGCTGCCGAACAGCTCCGGGAAGTAGCTCATCGTCACCGCGACGCCGCCCTGGCAGGCGAACACGAAGCCGATGATCATGGCCAGGTAGATGACCGTGAGATTACCGGTGCTCAAGGCAACAAACGTCGGGAACGGCAGCAGCAGCAACAACCCGGTGATGGCCAGGAACAACGGCCGCCGCCCGAACAGGTCGGACAGGTAGCCGAGCACGATCGCGCCGAGGCCGCCGAAGATCGCTCCCACCAGCAGGATCTCCGGCACGGTCTGCGCGTCGATCTTCACGGTCCCCTTGAGGTAGGAGGCCATGAACACCTGGTAGGTGTACGACTGCACGCTCAGCCCGACGGTCATCAAGGTGACCAGGGCAACGGCCTTCTTGCCGTTGCGGAACACCTCGCGGACCGGCGCGGCCGCCGCCGTCCGCTCGGCCTTGATCTCGGCGAACACCGGCGTCTCCTTCAGCTTCCTCCGCAGGATGTACGCCGCGATCGTGACGAAGGCGCTGCTCAGGAATACGAGCCGCCAGCCCCACGACATCAGCTGGTCGTCCGGGAGCAGCTGCACCAACGCCCAGGCCCCAGCGCCGAGCGCCGTACCCGCCGCTGCGCCGGTCATGATCAGGGCAGCCAGCCGTCCGCGTTTGCCGCGCACAGCCGTCTCGGTCAGCAGGGTGGCGCCGCCAGACTGCTCGGCGCCGGCGCCGAAGCCCTGCAGGAACCGGCTCAGCACGAGCAGGATCGGCGCCCAGACGCCCACCGACTCGTACGTCGGCAGCACGCCGATCGCCATCGTCGCGACGCCCATCAGGGTCAAGGTGGCCACCAGGACCCACTTGCGCCCGAGGCGGTCGCCGTACCGCGAGAAGAAGATGCCGCCGAGCGGGCGGGCGCAGAAGCCGACCGCGTAGGCGCTGAAGCTGGCCAGCAGGCCGGCCGTCGCGGAGATGTTGGGGAAGAACAGGTGACTGAAGACCAGCGCCGACGCGGTCCCGTAGATGACGAAGTCGTACTGCTCGAGAGCGGTGCCGATCAGGCCCGCGAGCGCGGCCCGGCGGACCTCCTGGCGGGACGGCTCGGGCGTCGAGGGGTTCGGTTCCATGGCGGATTCCTTCGGGGTCTCAGGCCGCGGGCGACGCGTGCGGCCGGGACGTACGGGAGCGCGCGGCCGCACGGGCCGCGGCGCGGACGCCGTCACGGGTGATGACGGCGACGTAGTCGGTCACGCGCCGGGCAAAGTCATTGCTCTCGGCAAGTTCTGTGGCGAACACCTGGCGGATCGCCGATCGGACCAGGTCCTCGGTACTGCGGGACCGCGCCGCGAGCGCCCCGAGCCGCTCGCGGGCCGGATCGACCATGGCCCGCGCGTGCGGACCGGGATCGAACCCGGGCAGGGGTACGACGCAACACAGCCACGCGGCGACCGTGAGCGCCAGGTGTTCGGGCATCACGCCCTGACCGAGCAGCTCGAGCGCGGGCGCGGGGACGCGCTGCGGCAGCTTGACGGATCCGTCGCTGCCGACCTGCTGGGTCCGGTGGCCGAGCGCGTCGTTCGACCACCGCTCGAACAGCGACGCGATGTACGCCTTCACGTCGAAGTCGCGCGGCAGCGTGACGGTCGGCAGGTACTCGTCCTCGAGGACCGCGCGGGCCGCGGCCTCGATGAAGTCGGCCGCGCGTGCCTCGGGGATCGTGGCGTGCCCGTCGAGCGCGCCGAGGTACGCGATCAAGGAATGGGTGCCGTTGAGCAGTCGAAGCTTGAGCAGCTCGTAGGCCTCGACGTCGTCGGAGAAGATCGCGCCGGCCCGCTCCCAGGCCGGCCGCCCGGCGGTGAAGCGGTCCTCCATCACCCACATCGTGAACGGCTCGGCCGGCACCGGGCTGCGATCGTGCACCCCCAGAAGTTCGTACGCCGCCGCGCGGTAAGCATCCGTGGTTGCAGGCACGATGCGGTCGACCATCGAGTTAGGGAAGCCGACGTTCTCGGCGATCCAACTCTCGGCCGGGCTGCCTCTCAGGAATTCGAGGACGAGGTCGCGGGTCTGCGTGCCGTTCGACTGCATGTTGTCGCAGTTCAGGACGGTGATCGGAGCGCCGTGCGTCTCGGCCCGGCGTTCCAGGGCGCGCGCGAGCTGTCCGATCACAGTGCGCGGCGTCGCGCCGGAGAGGTCCGCGACGATGCCTGGATGGTCCAGTGCGAGCCGGTGGGTGCTCGGGTCCATGCAGTAGCCGTGCTCGGTCACCGTCATCGAGACGATGCGGGTGTCCTCGGCCGCGATGGCGTCGACCACCGCCGCAGGGTTGCCGGCAGCAACGATCGCGCCGGTGTGGACGCCCGGCACACTGATCGACGAGCCTTCGGGCGACAACTCGAGGACGGAGTAGAGACTGTCCTGGGCGTTCATCGCGTCGGCGACCTCGGCCGAGCGGCTCGCGACGCCGAGGATTCCCCAGCCGTCGCCGGCCTGCGCGGTGTAGACGGCTTGGTGAGCCCGGTGGAAGTTGCCGAGACCGAGATGCACGATGCCGGTACCGGCCGGTGCGTGGCCGGTCAGCAGGTGCTTAAAGACCGAGGTGCGGTTCAACGCGCTCACCAGTCCGTCACAGAGCCGTCGAGCCGGCGCGCGACGGGCAGGTAGGCGGGTTCGTACGGGAACTTCGCGGCCAGCGTTTCGTCGACCTCGACGCCGAGGCCGGGCGCTTCCCCCGGGTGCAGGTAGCCGTCGCTGAACGACCACGAGTGCGGGAACACCTCGTGCGTGAGCGCGTCGTACCCCATGTACTCCTGGATGCCGAAGTTGTACGTCGACAACCCGAGGTGGACGCTCGCGCCGAACGAGACCGGCGACACGTCGGACGGGCCGTGCGGCGCGGCCTTGACCTGGTACACCCCGGCGAGCGCGAAGATCGTCCGCAGGTGGCTGATCCCACCGGCATGGGCGACCGCGACCCGGATGTAGTCGATCAGCTGCTCGGTGATCAGGTCCTTGCAGTCGTAGATCGAGTTGAACACCTCGCCGATCGCGAGCGGGGTGGTGGTGTGCTGCCGGACGAGGCGCAGGGCTTCCTGGTTCTCCGCAGGGGTGACGTCCTCGAGCCAGAACAGGTCCGCAGGTTCCAGCGCCTTGCCGAGGCGCGCGGCCTGCTGCGGCGTCAATCGGTGATGCGCGTCGTGCAGCAAGGCCAGCTCGGGGCCGACGTGCTCCCGGACCGCGTTGAGTACGGCGGGGACGTGGCGCAGGTAGGCATCCGTGTCCCACGACTCCACGACGGGTGCGCCACCACGCTTCGCCGGCTCGTAACCACCGGCGTCGTGATGCACGCCGTACACCGTCTCCAGCCCTGGTACGCCGGACTGCGCGCGGACCGCCCGGAATCCGTCCTGCCTGCGGGCGTCGACCTCGTCGAGCAGCTCGGGGAGCTCCCAGGCCGAAGCGTGCGTGTACGCGAGGACCCGGTCGCGGGCCGCGCCGCCGAGCAGCTGGTAGACCGGCATCCCGGCGGTCTTGCCCTTGATGTCCCAGAGGGCGAGGTCGACCGCGCTGATCGCCGCCATCGTGATCGGGCCGCGGCGCCAGTACGCCCCGCGATACAGGAACTGCCAGGTGTCCTCGATCCGGGCCGGGTCGAGGCCGATCAGGAGCGGTACGACGTGGTCGCGCAGGTAGCTCGCGACCGCGAGTTCACGGCCGTTGACGGTGGCGTCGCCGTACCCGACGACGCCGTCGGCGGTCTGCACCTTGAGGGTGACGTAGTTGCGGCCGGGGCTGGTGACGATGACCTCGGCGGCAGTGATGCGATCGGTCATAGTGGGTCCTTCAGAGTCGGACGAGATTGCGCAGTTCGTTGCCCGCGGCAAGGGTGGTGATGTTCGCGGCGATGTCGTGGATGCGGCCGCGGAACGTCTGCCGGGTGATCCCGGACAGGTGCGGCGTGAGCAGGACGTTGTCCAGCTGCCCGAACGGAGCCTCCGCGGGTTGTGCTTGGTCGCCACCGGACGGGTACGAGTACCAGACGTCGAGGGCGGCGCCGCGGATGGTGTGGCTGCGCAGGGCGTCGTACAGCGCCTGCTCCTGGACGAGCGGGCCGCGGGCCACGTTGACGAGTACGCCGTCGGCGCCGAGCTGCTCGAGCTCTGCGGCGCCGATGATGCCGCGGGTGGCCTCGGTCAGTGGTGCGGAGACAACCAGAGCGTTGGACTCTTCGAGCATTCTGGACAGTTGACTCGTGTCGCCGGCCCTTAGCCCGTCGGCCTGTCCGCTCGCGGTCACGGCCTGGGCTTGGGCGCCGAAGGCTTGCAGGACTCGCCAGGTGGCCCGGCCGATATGACCGAAGCCGAGGAATCCGACCTTGGCGCCGGCCAGCGTCTCGGGCTGGGGGAGTGCCGGGTCGTACACCGGGGAGCGCCAGTGGTTCGTGCGGAGGGCGGCGTCGGCCTGGGGGAGTTCGCGGCGCAAGGCGATCAGCGCCCAGACGATGTACTCGGCGATCGAGTCCTCGTGGTGATAGGTGTTCGCGACCGGTACGACGCTGGTTGTGACGCGGTCGGTGCCGGCGCCGGCGACCTGGACGAGTTTGAGGTTCGGTGCGGCGGCGGCCATCTCCTCGGTGAACGCCGGACCGACGAGGACGTCCGCCGTCTTCAGCGCGTCGAGCAGCTCGTCCGGAAGCCAGACCAGCTCGGTCTTCGGAAGCAGAGCCTCGAGCTCGTCGCGCAGTGGCAGGAGGTTGGGGTCGGTGATGACGACTCTCATGCCTCGCCCCGATCGCGTCGGGCCGGGGTCCAGCCGGCGACCGGTCCGGTGCTCTGGCGGACGACCAGCTGAGTCGGCAGTGTGACGGCTCTCGGAACGGAGGGAGTCTGGCCAGGCTCCGCAGTCAGTTGCTGGTGAAGCATGTCGATGCTCATCACACCGGCGCGCGACATCGGCACCTGGATGCTGGTCAGCGTCGGCCGGCCGACCTCCGCGAGCGGGGTGTCGTCGATGCCGACGACGCTCAGCTCTCCAGGCACCTCGACACCGAGCGCGGCTGCGCCGGAGATGATGCCCAGTGCCATCAGGTCGTTGTGGGCGATCACGGCGGTGGCGCCGGAGGCGACGACACTGGCCGCCACAGCCTGCCCACCGGCCACCGTCTCCGCCTGCCAGCCGAGCACCTCGAGTTCGATGTCGGTCTGCTCGGCGAGCTGCTGGATCGCTTCCACCCGGGTCTGGTTCGACCAGGACAGCGGTGAGCCCTGGGCGTAGGCGACATGCTCGTGACCGAGGACGCGCAGGTATTCCAGCGCCTGCCGCAGACCGTCAGCCGCATCCGGTACGACGCTGCTCGCCTCGCTGCTCGTCCGGTTCACCAGGACGAGCGGGGTGTCACCGCACAACTCGACGATGTCGTGCGCGGGCAACCGGGGCGAGCAGACGACGAACCCGTCGACGCGCTCGTGCAGCTCGCCGATGATCTCCCGCTCGCGGTCCGGGCTGCCGTCGGTGTCGGTCAGCACGACGGTCTGGCGGCGGTTCCAGCCGTGCGCCTGGGCGGCCTTGACGAAGCTCGCCCACACCGGGTTGCCGATGTCCGGGACGATCATCGCGACTGTGGCCGAGCGGGTCGGCAGGCCGGCCGCCCGCGAGCGGCGGCCGGCCGAGGCGACGTACCCGATCTCCTCCGCGGCGGTGATGATCCGGCGCAGGGTGTCGCGGCCGATCCGGTCCGGGTCGCTGAACGCCCGGGACGCGGTCGACAACGAGACGCCCGCGCGCTGCGCGACGTCGGTCAGGGTGGGGTTCACGAAGGCTCCCAGAGGTTGCGCCAAGGTTTCGGCAAGATTGCGCCAAGTTGCGCAAGCTTGTCAAGACCGTGGCCCTCCGGGAGCCGTCGCCTGCTGTCAGGCGGTCTGCCAGAGCCCGAGGATGTTGCCCTCCGGGTCCTTGAAGTACGCCGCGTAACCCATGTCGCCGACCGGGAGCTTCTCGCCGACGCGTTCGCCGCCGAGGCTCTCAATGGTCTTCAGCGCGGCGTCGATGTCCGGGACGTCGACGGTCAGCGACGGCCGGCGGAGCTCCTCGGTGCGCTGGAACATCCCGCCGTTGATGAAGCCGGGCTCGGCCGGCATCGACTGCTCGTTCACCGGTCCGGTCGACACCATCGTGTAGCCCATGTCGGGCATCTCCGTCAGGTTCCACCCGAACGCCTCGCGGTAGAACGCCCGCGCCCGCTCGCCGTCGTCGTACGGCACCTCGAAGTGCACAATTCGTCCGGTCATTCGCCCTTCCTCCCCTGGGTACGCCGTTTCTCCCGACGCTAGACCCGGCCGGTGATCGCCTCCAGATCTCGTACCGTGGGACTGTCTGTTTCCGGCGCACCCGTTCGTCGGTGGGGTGAGACTGGCTCTGAGGAGGAGCGTTGAAGTACCTGCTGATGATCTGTGGTGACGAGTCGCACGCGAACGACGGCTGCGGCGGCTGGTCGGAGGAGATGGAGCGGCGCGGTGTGGTCGAGGGCGGCGCCGGGCTGCGTCCGCCGACGGAGGCGACGACGGTCCGGGTGCGGGACGACGAGCTGCTGCTCACCGACGGGCCGTTCGCCGAGACGAAGGAGCAGATCGGTGGTTTCGTGCTGATCAACTGCGCCGACCTGGACGAGGCGATCGAGATCGCGGCCAAGCATCCGGCGGCAGGCTACGGGACCATCGAGATTCGTCCGGTGCTGGAGCCACCGGTGTGACCTTCGAGGACATCTACCGGCAGGAGTGGGGCCAGGTGGTCGCCACTCTGATCCGCGTGACCGGTGACTGGGAGCTGGCCGAGGAGTGCGCCCAGGAGGCGTTCGCCGCGGCGCTGGAGCGCTGGCCGCGGGACGGCGTACCCGACAAGCCGGGTGCCTGGCTCACCACCACCGCACGCAACCGTGCGATCGACTGGCTCCGCCGGGAGACAGTCGGCGCCGCCAAGCTCAAGGAAGTGGCCGCGATGGGGGTCGAGCTGGATCCGCCGTACGACGTGCCGGACGACCGGCTGCGGTTGATGTTCACCTGCTGCCATCCCGCACTGGCCATGGAAGCGCGGGTGGCGTTGACGCTGCGCACGCTGACCGGTCTGAGCACGGCGGAGATCGCGCGGGCGTTCCTCGTACCGGAGACGACCATGTCGAAGCGGCTGACCAGAGCCAAGCAGAAGATCCAGTACGCCGGCATCCCGTACCGAATCCCTCCTGCCCACCTGCTGCCCGAGCGGACACCCGCCGTACTCGCGGTGTTGTACCTGCTGTTCAACGAGGGGTACTCCGACGTCGTCCGAAGCAATCTGAGTGGTGAAGCGATCAGATTGGCCAGACTGCTCGTCCAGCTCATGCCAGACGAACCCGAGGCCGCAGGACTGCTTGCGCTGATGCTGCTGCACGACGCTCGTCGCGAGACGCGGCTGGCCGACGACGGGGCTCTTGTCACGCTTGAAGACCAGGACCGCACTCGCTGGGACCACAGTCAGATCACCGAGGGCGTCGACCTGCTGGACTCAGCCCTCCAGCGTGGCGCCGCGGGCCCGTACCAGGTGCAGGCCGCCATAGCTGCCTGTCACGCCACTGCACGCACAGCGGCTGATACGGACTGGCCTCAGATCGCTGCCCTGTACAGACAGCTCAAGCAGACTCCGGTGGTGGCACTCAACCGGGCTGTTGCGATCGGCATGGCCGACGGACCGGCCGTAGGGCTACGCCTGGTCGATGACCTCGCCGCCGGTCCGCTGGCCGGCTACCACTTGCTGCCGGCAACCCGCGCGGACTTCCTCCGCCGGCTCGGGCGGTGCGCCGAGGCAGCACCGGCGTACCAGGAGGCTCTCCAGCTGGCTGCGACGGAGGCGGAGCGGCTGTATCTGCAGAGGCGGCTGGCGGAGCTGTCTGTCTGAGCGATTCGCGTTCGTCGGTGGGGTATGACGGATATCAGAAGCGCGGTCGCAGGCGAGCGGACCGAGCTGGCGGACGTGCTGGCCGGGCTGCCGGAGGAGGACTGGGACAAAGCTACGTTGTGCAAGGGCTGGCGGGTCCGGGAGCTGGTTGCTCACATCACCATGCCGTACCGGATCTCCATGCCGCGGTTCCTGGCCGGACTGATCAAGGCAGGCGGCAAGTTCGACCGGTACGCCGACCGGCAGGCCCGCGCGGACGCAGACGCGTTGTCTGCAGAGGATCTGGTCGACTGTCTCCGCCAGAACGTCAACCACCCGTGGAAGCCGCCATGTGGTGGCTCTGTGGGTGCACTCTCGCACGACGTGATCCACGGCCTCGACGTGACCGTTGCGCTGGGCATCGATCGTCAGATCCCTGCCGAGCGGATGCACCACATCCTGGACGACCTGAATCCCAAGCAGGTCAAGTACTTCGGCGTCGACCTCACCGGCGTCCAACTGCAGGCGACCGACCTCGAATGGACCTACGGCACCGGCGCACCGCTCACCGGCGCCGCCCAGGACCTCCTCCTGGTCATCTGCGGCCGTACCCTGCCACCGAACCACCTGAGCGGCTCCGACGCCGCCCGATTCACCGCTGGAGTGACCCGATGATCATCAGCCTCCCGATCGAGGACCGGCCCCGCTCGTACGCCTTCTACCAGGAGGCCCTCGGCCTGACGCCGGTCGGCGAGCCGGCCGAGGACGGCATCCCAGAACCCCTGCAGTTCGCCCTGACGGACGACGTCACCATGATGCTGATCCCGACCGAGGGCTTTGGATGGGTGCTCGGCGACCAGCCGGCCACCCCGCCCGGCACCAGCGAATGCATCCTCACCGTCCACGCCGACAACGAGGCGGCCGTCGGTGCCCTAGTAGCCAGAGCGGTGGCTGCCGGCGCCAAGCTCGTCACCGAACCGGCCCGGAAACCCTGGGCCTACTTCGCCACGTTCACCGACCCCGACGGCCACCTCTGGATGGTCGAGACCGCCTGAAGGTCGCCGGCGGAGCGCCCGCAGCCATCGCAGGGGCCAGGACGGCCGGCCCGCTCGCGCCGTACGGACGAGGCGATGCTGCTCCGCCTGCCGGAGCAGCTCGTCCTGCCGTGCTTCTGCCAGTGCCTTGCCGATGTAGGGATGCATGATTCCTCCGTCTCCGAGTGGAGCGACAACCGCTCCTGGGACGAGCGTCAGGCAGCTGCACGGCGGCGCGAATCGGCATCCGATGCCCATCTCGGCGAGCGGTCCACCTACCTTTCCGGCCGGGCCACCCATTCCGGTGCCTGGTGTTTACGGTGGTCTGAACCGGTCCCACACTGGCCTCATGCTGTTGCTCGAGCGGGGCAGCGCTCTGGAGGCGTTGACGCAGTACGCGGCACAAGCCCGAGCCGGTGAGGGACGGGTGGTACTCGTCTCGGGCGAGGCCGGCGCCGGCAAGTCCGCTCTGCTGGAGCAGCTTCGAGAAGATCTCGACGATGTCGACTGGGTCGCGGGGACCTGCGACGGCTTGATCACTCCCAGACCACTCGGCCCGTTGTTCGAGATCGCTGAGCAGTTGGGCGGTGAGTTGCTCGAGGCGTGCAACCGCGATGCGGGACGCGACGAGTTGTTCACCGTCCTGCTCCGCCGCCTGTCGGCCCCGGGTCCGCCGGTCGTCGTCGCGATCGAGGATCTGCACTGGGCCGACGAGTCCACGCTCGACCTCGTCCGGTTCCTCGGCCGCCGCATCCGGACGACGCGATCGTTGCTCCTCGTCACCTTTCGCGACGACGCGATCCGGTCGGACGAGGCGCTGCGCATCACCCTGGGCGGACTTGCCGGTGAGCGGGCGATGCGTCGGGTGACCGTTCCCGCGCTGTCGGCCGACGCGGTCGCGATCCTTGCCGCCGACAGTGGACTTGCGGCCGAGGACGTCTACCGCCTGAGCGGCGGGAACGCGTTCTTCGTCCAGGAGGTCGTGCAGTCCGGGAGCGAGTTGCCCGCTTCCGCGCGCGACGCCGTTCTCGCACGCTTCGCACGGCTGAGTGACTCGGCGCGGGCTGTGCTCGACGTCGTGGCCGTCGCCGGATTCCGCGTCGAGCTGAGTCTGCTCGAGTCGTTGGGCATCCCAAACAGTGATCTCGACGAGCTTGTCCTCGCCGGTGCGCTGGTCAGCGAGGCGAGATCGCTGCGGTTCCGCCACGAGATCAACCGGCGTGCGGTGGAGAGCGAGATCCCCGTGCATCGCAAGTCTGCGATCCACGCCCAGCTCCTCGCAGCGCTGCAGCGCTCAGACGCCGATGAGGCGGTGCTGGCTTTTCACGCCGACGGCGCGGGCGACCGGGACGCCTTACTGCGTTATGCGCCGGCCGCGGGGGATCGGGCGGCCGGTCTCGGCGCACACCGGGAGGCTGTCGAGCACTTCGAGGCGGCGTTGCGGTTCGCCGACCACGTCGTACCGCGAACGGCTGCCGACCTGTACTCGCGGCTCGCGGCCGAGGCATCGGTGATCGAACACTGGGAGCTGGCCCTCGACGCGGGTCGGCGGGCGCTGGAGCTGTGGACCACGGTGGCCGATCCGCTCCGCGAGAGTGAGGCGATGCGTGCACTGTCGGCAACGATGTGGCGACTGTGTCGAGGCCCGGAATCGATGGAGCTTGCCGTCGCGGCCGTCGACGTCGTCCGCGACAGCAGCGCGACGCCCGAGCTCGCCCGCGCGTACGCACATCTGGCGCAGTTGCAGAGTCACCACGGTGAGATCGAGGCGGCGTCGGTCTTGCTGCAGCAGGCCGGCGACCTGGTCGACGTACTGGATCTACCGGAGGTTCGCAGCGACGTGGCGAACACGGGTGCCGTCGTCGCATGGACGGCCGGCGAGGAGTGGATGCCTCTGCTGCATCGCGCGCTGGACATCGCGATGGATCTCGGAGCCCACGAGCAGACAGCGCGTGCCTACGCGAACCTGAGTAGCGCGCTGTGCGACTTCGGCCGGTTCGCCGAGGCCGAGTCCTACTACGCGTTGGGTGCGGCCTTCTGCGAGGACCACAACCTGGTCCGGCTGGGATTCTCCCTGCAGGTCACCTGGGGCGAGATCCTGCTGGGCATAGGCCGGTGGGACGAGGCGCTCGACGTGAGCCGGCAGGTTCTCGCCAGCGGCGCCTCGCCGTTCAACCGGCTCTCCGCCGCCATCGTGGCAGGCCGGATCCTTGCCCGGCGGGGCGACGGTGACCCATGGCCTGACTTGGACGAAGCGGTCACCAGTGCCGACGCGACCGGGCGTCCGGACCTGATCGGACTCGCCCGGTCCGCGCGGGCGGAGGCGCACTGGCTGGCGGGGGATCTCGCCACCGCACGGCAGGACGTCACTGTCGGGAGCGTCCATGTCGATCGGGCCCACAGCTGGATCCAAGGACAGATCGCGATCTGGCAGGCACGTCTCGGCGCCACACCATCGTCGACCAGACTCCCGGAGCCGTACGCTCGCTCGGTGAGCGGGGACTTCGATCGTGCGGCCGAACTGTGGGAAGGCATCGGGAGTTCGTACGACGCCGCACTCGCGCTGCTCGACTCCGGTTCGGAGCCGGGGATGCGGGAGGCGCTCCGCCGCTTCGACGCGGTCGGAGCGGTCGCCGCCGCGAGGCTGACGCGGCGACGGATGCGCCGGCTCGGTCTGCGCGCGATCCCTTCCGGCGCGCATCCGTCGACCCGGTCGGACGCCGCCGGCATGACCCGCCGCGAGCGCGAGGTGATGACGCTGGTCGCGGCCGGCCAGTCGAACGCGACCATCTCCGCGCAGCTGGTGATCTCGCCACGGACCGTCGAGCACCACGTCGCCGCGATCCTCGCCAAGCTGGGAGTCGGATCGCGAACGCTCGTCGCAGCCGAAGCCCGTCGCCGCGGTCTGCTCGAAAACTAGGTCGCCGACCGCAGAACCTGGGCAGTCGCTACCGATCTCTCGCACGCCGTCGCCGCCCTACGTTCGTTGTGGCAGGAACCAACGAACGAAAGAGAGCGAATCATGCCGCTGTACATGGACATCCACCACATCACCGACGGCGTCTCGGCAGATGACGTCGCCAAGGCCCACGCCGCCGACCTGCAGACCGAAGCCGGTTACCAGGTGCGCTACCTGCGGTACTGGGTGAACGAGCCCCTCGGCAAGGTGTTCTGCCTGGTCGAGGCCCCGTCGGCGGACGCGGCGTCGATGGTGCACCGCGAAGCGCACGGTCTCGTCGCGGACGAGATCTTCCAGGTTCAGGAAGGGGCCTGACGATGACCCGGCTCGCCTTTCGCCGAACCGGGACCGGACCGCCGCTGGTGCTGTTGCACGGCATCGGAATGTCGCACCGAGCGTGGTCTCCGGTGATCGACGGACTGGCCGAGCGCTTCGACGTCATCGCCGTCGATCTGCCCGGCTTCGGGGAGTCGCCACCGCTGGCGGCAGGGGCGGAACCGCATCCGGCGGCGCTGGCGGATGCGGTCGCCGCCCTGCTCGACGAGCTCGGCATCATGGCGCCCGTTGTCGCCGGGAACTCGCTCGGCGGGTGGGTCGCGCTCGAACTGGCCGAAGTCAGACCGACCGCCGCAGTCGTGCTGATCTCACCCGCAGGCCTCTGGCCGGGACGGACGCCGCTGTACAACCGGATCAGCCTGCGGGCCACCAGATGGCTCGCACGACAGTGGGTCGAGCCACTGTCGCGGCTGGTGGACCACAGGTTCGGACGTGCCGTCGTACTGCGCCAAGTCGTCGGCCGGCCGTTCCGGATGAGTCCCGAGCTGGCGCGGGCGATGGTGTGGGACATGGCGACCGGCGCCGGATTCGACGCCGCCCTCCATGCCGCCCGTGATCGGCACTACCTGGCTTGGCCGGGGCCGGAGGTGCCGATCACGGTTGCCTTCGGCTCGCGGGATCTGCTGTTGCGCCGGCAGTCGCGACACGTCGAGCAGCTCCCGCCCGGAACCCGGATCGAGCTGTTGCCCGGCTGCGGTCACGTCCCGATGAGCGACGATCCGTCCGCCGTTGTTGCCCTCATCACGGCAGCGGCCCGCCGGATCCGGTTGGTCGAGCCCGCCTAGAGCAGGCGCTGGTGCAGGTTGGCCGGGCGCACCTTGCGGGTGCCGGCGGGGTTGTGGCGGAACAGGCGGCCGCCGTACCGGAGCCATTCGACCGAGCCGTCCTTGCCGCGGACGAAGTTGGCGCGGGTGTGCGTCGGCTGTCCGGCCGGGTCGAGGGCGAGGACGTAGTCGTTGCGGTAGAAGGGCAGCCGGAGCGCGACCTCGCCTTCCAGACTGGCCACCAGTTCGCCGTCGCCGGCGACCAGGTCGAGTCCGAATTCGCTCGGCTTCCCGTCGAACCCGATCTGCTGCGACACATAGGAACCCTCGTAGGCAGCCAGCTTCCGAGGCGGCAGCTCACGCGGTACGGCGGGCAGGTTGCTGACCCCGGCGAACTCCTGCAAAGCCCAGTCGTCGGCGAACAGCTCAGCCACCAGTGCGGGACCGCTCTCCGAGTTCGTGAGCAGGGTGATGGCGAAGTCGCGCTCGGGGACCATCAGGAAGCCTGAGTGCTGACCGGACCAGTCGCCACCGTGCTGGACGACCGTCGGGCCTTCGGCGGTCGGCCGCAGCATCCACGAGACCCCGGGCCCGTTCAGCTCGACGAACAACGTGCCGCCCGGCCCGGGGTTGGACTGCATCGCGATCCGGCCGCGCTCGCTCAGCAGGTGCGGCAGTCCCCGGTGGCCCAGGTGGTACTGCGCGTACCGGAGCTGGTCGCGGGCGCTCGAGATCAGGCCGCCGGCCGCGTGCAGACCCCGCGGGACGCGGTCGAAGGCCGGCTCGACGACCGGCTTGCCGTCGACGATGTTGTGCGACGCGGCAACGCTGAAGCCGCCGAGCTCGCTGCGGAAGAACCGGCTGTGGTCCAGGCCGAGCGGGTCGATGACGAGCTCGCGAACGGCGGTCTCGTACGGCTTCCCGTACACCGTCTCGAGGATCAGGCCGGCCACGCCGATCGCGGCGTTGTTGTACGAGAAGACCTTCCCGAGCGGGGTCAGCTGCGGTACTGCGGCCATCCCGGCGACGTACCGGGTCAGCGCGTCGTCGCCATCACCGGTGTCCTGGAAGTAGTCGCCCTGCCAGCCGGCGGAGTGGTTCAGCAGCTGGCGAACGGTGACCCGTGCGGAGACCGACGCGTCCTGGGTCCGGAAGGCGGGCAGGTACGCGCGGACCGGCCGGTCGAGGCTGATCCTGCCACGCTCGACCAGCCGCATGATCGCGGTCGCGGTGAAGGTCTTCGTGGTCGAGCCGATCCGGAACACGGTGTCGGCGGACACCGCTTCCTGCGTGTCGACGCTGGTCACCCCGAAACCGCGGACGTACTCGCGGCCGCGGTACCAGACACCGAGCCCGGCGCCGGGGATCGCGTACTTCGCCATCCCCGCCTCGATCTTCTCGGCCAGCCACCCGATCGCGGCGGGCTCCCTCGCAGTACGGGCGGACGCGGGCAGAGTAGGTAATGCTGCGATCGGCACAGCGGCAGCTGCGGCCTTGAGCACGGTACGACGGGTGAGCGACACGTCAACGTCTCCTCGGGCGAGTTGGAATGCTTCCGTTGCCGCTATTATTACCAGCATTGGTATCAATGGATACCCCGAAAGAACCCTGATGGAGAGCCGATGGCGGAGTCGCCGACCCCGGTGCTGGACGTCCTGCTGCACCCGATCCGCTGGCGCATCGCGCAGCGGGTGCTCGGGCGTGAGGTGACCACGACCGACCTGAAACGCGACCTCCCGGACATCCCGGCCACCACGCTCTACCGGCACGTCGCCGCGCTGATCGACGCCGGCTACCTGACCGTCGTCCGCGAGCGCAAGATCCGCGGTACGACGGAGCGCACGCTCAGCCTGGACCAGACCAAGGTCGGCCGGATCGACGAGCGCGAGGCCCGCGCGATGACGCCCGAACAGCATCGCCAGGCGTTCCTGCTGCTGCTCACCGGCCTGGCCGCGGACTTCGACCGAGCGGTCGAGCGCGGCGACCTGGAAGCCCGTCTGCCCCAGCTCGGCTACAGCCAACTGGCCCTGTATGTCGGTCCCGAAGACCTCGACGCGATCCGCGACGGCGTCAACGCCGTCATCGAGCCGCACCTGAGCGAAGCCCCGGGCAAGGACCGCGTGACGCTGTCCTTCATCGCGCTCCCCGACGTCTAGGAGCGGCGGCGGACGTGGGCGTGCTCGATCGCCGGCGGGGTGGCGGCGTAGTTGTCGGCCGGGTCCAGTTCGGTGCCTGGTGCAACGATCTCGTCGATCCGGTCGAGGATGTCGCCGGACAGCTCGATCTCCGCAGCCGGCAACAGGCTGTCGAGTTGCTCCTGCGTACGCGGACCGATCAGCACGGACGTCACGGCCGGGTGCGCGCGAACGAAGGCGATGGCCAGGTGCGGCAGGGTCATCCCGGCCTCGTCGGCCAACGCGCTGAGCTTCGCCACCGCCGCGGTCTTGGCCTGACCGGTCGGGGTCGAGGGGTCGTAGTGGTCCGGCCGCGTCGACGCCCGGTGCGACGACGCCGGGTTCGCCCGGCCGGACAGCCAACCGCTGTTCAGCGGGCTGAAGGTGAGTACGCCCAGCCCGTGCTGCTGAGTCACCGGGAACACGGACGCCTCCGGGCGCCGGGTGAGGATCGAGTACATGGTCTGCTCGGTCAGGAACCGGTGCGCGCCGTGGCGCTCCGCGGACCACTGCGCCTCGACGATCGTCTCCGCCGGGAACATCGACGAACCGAAGGCCCGGATCTTCCCCGCCTGCACCAGATCGGACAGCGCGGACAACGTCTCCGCGGGATCGGTGTCGTGGTCCGGCCGGTGCAGCTGGTACAGATCGAGGTGATCGGTGCCGAGCCGGCGCAGGCTGTTCTCGACCGACTGCATGATCCAGCGCCGGGAGGCTCCGCGCTGATTCGGGTCCGCGCCCATCGGCAGACCGAACTTGCTCGCCAGTACGACGTCGTCGCGCCGGCCGCGGATCGCCGTACCGACGATCTCCTCGGACTCGCCGCCGGAGTACACGTCGGCGGTGTCGACGAGGTTGATGCCGGCGTCGAGGGCGCGGTGGATGATCCGGACCGAGTCCTCGTGGTCCTGATTGCCCATCGCGCCGAACATCATCGCGCCGAGGGCGATGTCGCTGACCGAGATGCCGGTGGCGCCGAGGATTCTGCGTTTCACGGGATGGTGCCTTTCTCGAGAGTGCCTACCTCTCGATCAGAGCACCCGCGGACGCCCGGGCGTGAGCACGATGCTGGCACCGGCTTGCGCGATCCTGCCGAGTTCGCTCCACTGGAGGGGTGGACCTGCTCGACGAGCTCCAGGCTCTCATCATTCGGCACACGGTCGGTCAGCGCGGCGACAGCGTGCACCTGATCGACGGGATGCAGGTCAGCAGGCGCGACGAACCGACCGAGTTGACCGGCGGCATCGCGCAGCCGTCGGTCGCGGTCGTTGCCTCGGGCGTCAAACGCACCATGCTGAACGGGGTCGCCTACGAGTACGGCGCCGGCCAGTTCCTCGTCACGTCATTGGATCTGCCGGTGGTCGGCCAGGCGCTGAAGGCGAGCCCGGACGAACCGTTCACCGTGGTCAGCCTGCGACTGGACCCGGTCGAGATCGCCCCACTGCTCCTCGACACCCCGGAGCGACCCCCGCAGTACGCCGGTCTGGTCGTCAGCGACGCGACAGCCGACCTGCTCGATCCCGTCGTCCGGCTGTTGCGCATCGCCGACCGGCCGGATGACGTACGGGTCCTCGCGCCGGGGATCCGGCGCGAGATCCTCTGGCGGCTGCTGACCGGTGAACAGGGCGGCCTGGTCCGGCAGATCGGCCTGGCCGACGGCATGCTCGCGCACATCTCGCGGGCGATCAGCTGGATCCGCCGCCACCACAACGAGCCGCTCCTGGTCGCAGACCTCGCCGAGCTGGCCGGCATGAGCCCGTCGACCTTCCACCGCCACTTCCGCGCCGCGACCTCGATGACTCCGATCCAGTTCCAGAAGCAGATCCGCCTGCAGGAGGCCAGAGTCCTCCTCCGCACCCAGTCCCTGACCGCGGCCGAGGTCGCCTTTCAGGTCGGCTACACCAGTGCGGCACACTTCACCCGGACCTACCATCAGGCGTTCGGCCGGACCCCGGGCGGCGATCGGACCGCCTGAGCAGCAGTTGGCCGACGTCGAGGTAGCCGGAGGCAAAGCCGGCTTCGCTGTAGGCCAGGTAGTACTCCCAGGTCCGCCGGAACGTCTCGTCGAAGCCCTGTGCGCGGACCACCGGCCAGTTCGCTGCAAACTGCCGCCGCCAGCGTCGCAGCGTCTCGGCGTAGTCCGGCCCGAACCGGTGATCGCCAGCCACCCCGAGGGTGGTGTACCGCGCCAGCGCCTCGTCGATCGCGGTCCGGGACGGGATCAGCCCACCGGGGAAGATGTACTTCTGGATCCAGCCGTACGACTTCCTGGTGGCGCACATCCGGTCGTGATCCATCAGGATCGCCTGGATCGCGATCGATCCGCCCGGTGCCAGCAGCTCGTCGAGTGTGCGGAAGTAGTCCGGCCAGTACTCCTCGCCGACGGCCTCGACCATCTCGACGCTGACAATCGCGTCGTACGAGCCGGTCACCGCGCGGTAGTCCTGCAACCGCAGATCGACCTGGTCGGCGAGTCCGGCGTCGTCGACCCGTCGGCGGGCCAACTGGAGTTGCTCGGTCGACAAGGTGATGCCGGTGACGTGAGCGCCGCGGTGAGCCGCAGCGATGGCCAACGTGCCCCAGCCGATGCCGATCTCGAGCACGTGACTACCAGGGCCGACACCGGCCTGGTCGAGGATCCGCTCGACCTTGCGGGTCTGCGCCTCCTCGAGATCTTGACCGGACAGCGGTACGTCGTGGTCGAACAGGGCGGAGCTGTAGGTCATCCCAGGGTCCAGGAACGCTGCGAACAGGGCGTTACTGAGGTCGTAGTGCGCACTGATGTTGTCGCGCGCACCGGTGACCGTGTTGCGCTGCCGGGCCGGGATGCGCTCCTCGACGACCCGACGGAAGCGCAGCAGCCACTGCGGCAGGAGCCGAGTGAGCTGGGCCGCGAACGGTGTCAGCAGCTCACCGAGATCCGTACCGTCGGCAGCTGCCCAGTCGCCTGCCATGTAGGCCTCGCCGAGACCGATCTTCGGGTTGTGCGCGAGCCGCTCGAACATCGAGCCCGGCCGGATGATCCGCAGTACCGGCGCATCCGGGCCGCCGCCGCCCCGGACCGTGCCGTCCGGGTACACAGCGCGAACCGGGACCCGGTCGAGGATGCGGTCGACGATCAGCCGGGTGATCATCTGAGTCCTTCCGGCCGCCTGACCACCGGCAGCCGGCGCGCCCACAGCCACGCTCCGTGCAGCCGGATCAGCGCCGACACGCGTTGCGGCATCAGCGGCATCCGTACGGCGGCGGTCAGGATCGCGCGGCGGGTAGCCGGTCGCGGTACGCCGTCGAAGCTCGCGCCGAACGTCGTCCGCCCGGCCCGGGACAGGCTCACCTGAACCCGGACCCGGCCGCGATCCAGCTCGAACCGGAGCAGGTAGTCACCGGACACGTCGTTGAACGGCGATACATAGAGCTCCTTGGCGGTCTCGGCCGCGCCATCCCGGTCCGGCGTGAGCAGGTAGGCGTGGCGTTCGCCGTACGTGTTGTGCACCTCCGCGACGACGTACGGGCTGTCGAGGCACCAGAACACGGTGATCGGGTCGAAGACGTGGCCGAACACGCGGGCGTTGGCGAGCATCAGGACCCGGCCGTCGAAGTCGATGCCATGGCTCGCCAGGTACCGCCGCAGATCGGCCTTGATCGTCGGACCGTGGCCGCTGAGGTGGTCGCGGACGTCGAAGCGAGCCAACGGGCGCAGGTACCACGGCAATCGGGGCAGGTCGTCGAGGTCGACCAGCCACTGGTAGACCCGGTGCCGGAAGGCGTGCCGGATCGGGATCGACCGCCCGTGCCGCACGAAGCCGGTGACGATCGCCGGGAGAGTGGGGACCTGACCGACGACCGTCACCAGCGCACTCCGAAGGACTCGGCGGCCCCGACTCCCGCCCGGCATCCGTCCTCATGGAAGCCCCAGCCGTGATACGCACCCGCGAACGCGACCCGGCCGGTGTTCAACGTCGCCAGCTTGCTCTGCGCGGCGACTGCGGCCGGGGTGTAGATCGGGTGCTCGTAGTCCATCCGGGCGATCACCTTCGCGGGATCGACCGTCTCTGCGCCGTTCAGCGTGACCAGGTACGGCTCCTCGGTCTGCAGGCCTTGCAACCGGTTCATCCAGTACGTCGTCAGCGGCGCGCCGCGGCGTACGACGTAGTTCCAGGACGCGCGGGCGTTCTTCGTTGTCGGGAGCAACGACACGTCGGTGTGCAGCACAGTCTCGTTGCGGCTGTACTCGAACGGCCCGAGCACCGCCTTCTCCGCCGGCGAGGCGTCCGTGAGCAGCTCCAGCGCCTGGTCGGCGTGCGTCGCCAGCAGCACCCGGTCGAAATCCATACTGTTGCCATCAGCAACGGTCACCGAGACGCCGTCGGGGTGCCGTTGCACTGCCCGGACCGGCAGCCCCGCGTGGATCGCGCCGAGGCGCTGCGCGATCGCGTCGACGTACTGCCGGGAGCCGCCGCTGACGGTCATCCACTGCGGCGAGCCGCCGATGGAGAGCATGCCGTGGTGATCGAGGAAGCGGAACAGGTAGCGGGCCGGATACGTCAACGCCGACGTTCCGCCGCACGACCACACGCAGGACACGACCGGCACGGCGTACAAGCGGATGAAGGCCGGGCTGAAGCGTTCGGCCTCGAGGAACTCGCCGAAGGTCGTCAGGTCGTCCTCGCCGGTCCGCGCCACGTAGCCGGCGGCCCTGCGGTGGAAGCGGCGTACTTCGGTCAGCAGGCGCAGGAAGCGCGGGTCGGCCAGGCGACGGCGCTGGGCGAAGACTCCGGCCAGGCCGCGGCCGCCCGCGAACTCCAGGCCGGAGGCCGGGTCGCTGATGCTCATGCTCATCTCGGTCGGTTGCGTCCGGACGCCCAGCTCGGCGAACAACCGGCGCAGCAGGGGATAGGTGCGGTCGTTGTGGACGATGAAGCCGGTATCGACGGCCAGCACTCGCCCCGCGGGATCGGTGATGTCGTGGGTGTGCGCGTGCCCACCGAGCCGTGGCTCGGCCTCGAACAACGTGACGTCGAAGCGCCGGGCGAGGAGGTAGGCGGCGGTCAAGCCGGATACGCCGGCCCCGATCACCGCCACTGACTCGGTCATGAGCAGGGCCTCCAGAGTTTGTCTAAGGTTTGTCTAGAGATTAAACAGGTAGCCAGGGGGTTGTCAAAAGTCTGTCTAAGTTTTGTATAGTGTCTCTGTGGAGACTTCGGTGTCAGGTGGGCTGCGGATCGGTGCGTTGAGCAAACGCGCCGGAGTCAGCGAGCACGTGCTGCGTGCGTGGGAGACCCGCTACGGCCTGCTGTCGCCGGCCCGGTCGGCCGGCGGCTTCCGGCTGTACTCCGAGGACGACGTACGCCGGGTGCAGCGGATGCGCGCGCATCTCGCCGCCGGCCTGTCCGCCGCCGAGGCCGCTCGCGCCGTACTGACTGAGCCGGCCGGTGCTGCTGCGCCGGCACCTGATCCGGTGGTCGTGCAGATGGCACAGACCGGCGGGGTGGCCAACCTCGCGGCTGCTCTGGACGACCTGGACGAGCGGGCCGCGCACGTCGTACTGGACCAGCTGTTCGGTGCGCTGACCATCGAGGCAGTGATCCGTGACGTGCTGCTCCCGTATCTGCACGACCTCGGCGACCGGTGGGGCCGTGGTGAGGTGACCGTCGGACAGGAGCACTTCGCCAGCAACGTCATCCGGTCCCGGCTGGCCGCCCTGTCGCCGGGCTGGGGTGGCGGCCGCGGGCCGCAGGCGCTGCTGGCCTGTCCGCCGGGCGAACTGCACGACATCGCCCTGCTCTCGTTCGGGCTGGTGCTGCGTCGGTGCGGTTGGCGGGTGGTCTTCCTGGGTGCCGACTCCCCGATGACCGACATCGAGAACACCGCGGCCGCGCTCGGACCTGATCTGGTGATGCTCTCCGCGTCGGACTCCGCCCGCTTCGACTCCGTGCGTACCGACCTCGTCCGACTGGCCACGGACCGATCCCTCGCACTGGCAGGGCCCGGCGCGTCCGTCGAGCTCGCAGCCGCCGTCGGCGCAGAGTACGTCGACGCCGACCCGGTGTCTGCCGCTGAGCGATGGGCCGAGCGATGACTCGCGTTCTGGTGACCGGAGCCACCGGCTACATCGGCGGCCGGCTGGTGCCGGAGCTGCTCGCGGCCGGGTACGACGTACGCGTGCTGGCCCGGAATCCGCAGCGGCTGGACGCGCGCCCATGGCGGACCCGGATCGAGGTTGTCGAGGGTGACGCCTCCGACCCGACCGTCCTGACCAGGGCGCTGGACTGCGTCGACGTCGCGTACTACCTGATCCACTCGATGGGCACCGGTCGACGGTTCGAGGAGCGCGACCGGCGTACTGCGCTCGCCTTCGGCGCGGCCGCCCGCGAGGCCGGTGTGGGGCGGATCGTCTACCTGGGTGGTCTGCACCCGGAGGGGGAGGAACTGTCCCCGCACCTCGGCTCGCGTCGTGAAGTGGGGGAGATCCTGCTCGCCAGCGGCGTACCGACGACAGTGCTGCAGGCGGCAGTGATCATCGGCTCGGGGTCCGCGTCGTTCGAGATGCTGCGGTACCTGACCGAGCGGCTGCCGGTGATGATCACACCACGCTGGCTGGACACGCGAATCCAGCCGATCGCGGTTCGCGACGTACTGCACTACCTCGTCGGGTCCGCGCGGATGCCGACCGAGGTGAACCGGGGCTTCGACATCGGCGGCCCGGACGTGCTGACGTACCGCGCGATGATGCAGCGGTACGCCGCCGTGGCCGGCCTGCGTCCGCGCCGGATCGCAACGGTGCCCTTGCTGACTCCCAGTCTGTCCAGCCACTGGGTCGGTCTGGTCACGCCGGTGCCGAGCGGCATCGCACGGCCATTGGTCGACAGCCTGGTACACGAGGTGGTCTGCAAGGACCATGACATCGACCGGTACGTCGAGCCGCGTCCGGCCGGCGGGATCGGGTTCGAGCGCGCGGTCGGGCTCGCGCTGAAGAAGGTGCAGGACTTCGACGTGAGCACGTCGTGGGCGTCCGCCTCGACACCGGGTGCGCCGAGCGATCCGCTGCCCAGCGATCCGGACTGGTCGGGCGGCTCGCTGTACGTCGACGAACGCGACTACGCGGTCGACGCGTCACCGGCGCAGCTCTGGAAGGTCATCGAGGGCATCGGCGGTCGCCGCGGCTGGTACTCGTGGCGCCTCGGCTGGTGGACCCGCGGCCTGCTCGACCGGGTCGTCGGCGGGCCCGGTCTGCGGCGTGGCCGGCTCCATCCGGACACGTTGTCTGTCGGCGATCCGCTGGACTGGTGGCGGGTCGAGACACTCGACCGCGGCCGGTTGCTGCGGCTGCGGGCCGAGATGCGGTTGCCGGGCGAGGCCTGGCTCGAGCTGCAGGCGGGGACCGACGAGCAGGGCCGCACGCTGTTCCGGCAGCGCGCGCTGTTCCACCCGCGGGGTCTGCCGGGGGAGTTGTACTGGGCGGCCATCCGGCCGTTCCACGACGTCGTCTTCGGCGGCATGCAACGCAACATCGCGCACGCCGCCGAACGAGCCGAGGAGTCCCGATGATCGTCATCGAACGGGAAGTGGCCGTCGCGGCCACCCCCGAGCACGTATTCGACTACCTGGCCGACTTCCGCACCACCGAGGAATGGGATCCGGGCACGGTCCGGACCGTGCTCCTGCAGGGCGACGGCGGCATCGGTACGACGTACCGCAACACCTCCCGCTTCTCCGGCCGCGAGACCGACCTGATCTACGAGGTCGTGGAATGCATCCGGCCTCGCCGCATCGTCCTGCGCGGTGAGAACCGCACCGTCGTTGCCCGCGACACCATGACGTTCCGCAGCGAGGCGCACGTCACGCGGATCTGCTACCGCGCCGAGTTCCAGCTGAAAGGCCTGGCCCGCCTGGCCGAACCCTTCTTCCGCAAGCCCTTCGACCGGCTCGGCGAAGAAGCCGAAGAAGGCCTCCGCAACGCCCTGGGAAAGCTCGCGGCATGACCGTCCTGGACACGCTCCTGGACCGCAGCGTCATCCCTGGCTACACCAAACTCGGCTACCGACTCCGCAGCCGCACCTGGCCGGCCAACGACCCCGCGTTGGGTGCTCTGCAAGGCAAGACCGTCGTGGTCACCGGTGCACGCAGCGGGCTGGGCAAAGCCACAGCATCCGGTCTCGCTGCGCTGGGCGCCACCGTTCGCCTGGTCGTGCGCGACGCCGGCAAGGCAGCCCGCGCCCTGGCCGACCTCCGCGGCGAGATCCCCGACGCCACCTTCGTACTCGACGAGTGCGACGTCTCCGACCTGGACGCCGTACGCCGCTACGCCACCCAGCTAACGCAACCGATCCACGCCCTCATCCACAACGCCGGCGTCATGCCCGCCAAACGCACCGAGTCCCCTCAAGGCCACGAACTGACCCTGGCCACCCACGTCCTCGGTCCGCTGCTCCTCACCGAGCTACTGCGCGACCAACTGGAGAACGGCCGAGTCATCCTGGTCGCCTCCGGAGGCATGTACACCCAGCCCCTCCCGACCGACGCCGAGTATCGCGACGCCCCCTACAAGCCCGCCACCGCCTACGCGAGAACCAAGCGCATCCAAGTAGCCCTGACCCCACTCCTGGCCACCCACCTGGCCCCCACCTTCGTAGCCACCATGCACCCCGGCTGGTCCCAAACCCCAGGTCTGACCAGCTCGCTCCCGCTCTTCACCAAGCTCACCCGCCCCCTCCTCCGCACCCCCGCCGAAGGAGCCGACACCACCATCTGGCTGACGGCAACAACCCACGCCCTCCCAACCGGCAGCTTCTGGCACGACCGCCAAAACCGCCCCACCCACTATCTGAACCGGACCCGCCCCGAACCGTCCGAAGTGCAAGCGATCTGGAGGTATTGTCTGGACGCCGCGGGCGTCCGCTGACGTCGACGACGTCTCAGTGTGGATCGTGCGCTTCCCAGTGCCGTTCCACGTAGGCGAGCTCAACGCCGCAGTGTTCAGCAAGAGACTCTTGCTGTTTCTGCTGGGGCTTCTGGACCTGTTCGCTTTCGAATGTGTAGACGACGATGAGGGGAACCGCGCGCAGTCGCACCGCCTGGTTAATCGCTGCCCAGAGAAGATCGCGATAGGTTCTCTGACCACCCCAACACACGTATCGTTCGGTGTGGCCGTTTGAGATCATGCAGTGCATTGGCTTCTCGCCGATGTTCGTGGAATCGACATGCCACTCCTGACCAAGCAGCGTCCGCAGAAACTCATTGGGGGGCGTCAGACGTCTCGTCGTGTAGCGAGCGTAAGGCCCAGCACCCTCGATGGCCCGCGCATACTCCTTCAACGGGCCGTCCTTCAGCCAGACTCGCATGCCTTCGGCCGTCTGGTAATCCGCGAGCTCACCACCGATCGAAGGGTCTTCGATCCATTCGGAGTAGCATCGCGTCTTGTGTCGGCCTGGCATCGTCATCCACGGCAGCTCTCCGATCTGCCGGTACAACTCGGTGAGCACTGAGTCACGAACGTCTTTGGGCAATGAGATGTCGGGCATCGGCACCTTCGAGCTAGGTTCCACAGGCAGAGCGTTGACTGACCGCCGCAATCACCTCGTCGGCGACAACCTCGGCGTCATCATGTTCCCAGCGGCGGATCACCGTCCACCCCGCATCGGCGAGTCGGCGGTTAGTATCGTGGTCACGGCGTTTGTTGCCCTCGATCTTCTCGCGCCAGAACTCAGAATTGCGCATTGATGGGCGGTGGTGCTCCTCGCAGCCGTGCCAGTAGCAACCATCGATGAAGACCGCGACCTTCGCTCTAGTGAACAAGATGTCCGCGGTCCGGGGTAAGCGGGGGAGCGGGCGAGCCGAGACACGGTAGCGCAGTCCGTGGCTATGCAGCAGTCGACGCAAGCGGAGCTCAGGGCTTGTGTCGCGGTGCCGATTCCCGCGCATGGATGCTCGCACCTCAGAGGACGAAGCCCAGGAGGAACTCGGCAGTTCGGTGCCGCGTACCCAGCCACGATTCCTGGCCAAAGTCCAGGCATCCGAAAGGGCTGTCAAGCGGCTCGCCGCAGCGACAAGGCCGAGCGAGCGAGTGATAGACTTGCCGTTAGCTCGCCAACGCAGTCGGGCCAGGAAGCCCTGCCCACTGGCCGGGCGACGAAGGTCAATCGTTCCTTTAGCCGATACGCCTTCTGAGAGTTGAACCTGCCGACGATGCGCCCCGCCGGCCGCTTTATTCTGCTCCGCTTCTCTCGCGGCCAACGGTCGGCCACGACGAGCGCCAGCGCGGGGCCGCAGAGCATCGCTCATGCTGTGGACTCGGCCTCTTTCAGAACCGCAGCAACCGCAGAGGCGAACCTATGGCCAAGCAGGACAGGTACGGCGTTACCGAGTTGACGCATCTGCTCTCCCCGCGGTCCGCTGAGCTTCCAGCTATCGGGGAAGGTCATGACCCGTGCGGTTTCGCGGACGGTCATGTAGCGATGTCTGTACCGCTGGCCGGACTGAGGGTCGACCCTCCTCAGCAGGGAGTCCGTCAGCATGACCGACTCTCCGCCTGGAACACCGTGAACGCCGGCTTTGACAGTCTTTGCCGGCCGGTCGAGAACATTGGGTGTATGTCCGACGTAGATTCTGGCGTCGGGCCAGCCGATATGGTCTGCCGGCATCGAGCTGTACTGGACACGATCGAGGCGGTCCCAGCGCACCTTCGGTAGGGGCGGTTCAGAGTGGCCGTCGAGTCCCGCGATCGCGTCGCGGAGTGTGCGCCATGGTAGCTGACCGTCGACCAAGTCAATGGGGAGCTCAGCGGGGAGATCTCCTTCGACAACCGCTCGCACGTGCTTCGGAACAGTTGAGTGGCGTTCCCAGTAACTGCCGTTCCGGATCGACGCGTGCAAAGCGGCCTCGGAATGCGTCGGCCGCACACATCGGTCCAGGAGCTCCGCGTTGATGTCCAGATCAGCGCGGAACGCGACGACGATAACCCGGTTGCGGACCTGGGGTACTCCGTAGTCGGCCGCGTTTACCTCGTACTTGTAGACGTTGTACCGCTCATGAGGCTCGCCGTGATCGTTCCGCTCGCGCTCCTGGAGGATGGCATCGTGCTCATACCACCTAGCAGCGGGATCCCGCTCCTCGAACGGACGCGCGAGCTCCCGGAGGATGTAGTCGAAGTACGGAAGGAACGATGGGCGTAGCAGGCCGCGGACGTTCTCGCAGATCACTGCCTTGGGCTGAATCTCGCGGATCGCCCGGAACATCTCTGGGAACATGTTCCGTTTGTCTTCGTCGCCTTTACCGACGCCACCCAGAGAGAACGGCTGACACGGCGGTCCGCCCGCCAAAAGATCAACGTGACCTTCTAAGTAGCCCATCTTCAGGTCACGAACGTCACCCCGCACCAAAGGCCACGGATCGCCCGACTCGGGGATCGTCTCCTCCTCGCCGCGAGGGACCGCGCCGTTGGCCTCAAGAGTGTCACAGGCCGCCCGCATGAACTCGTTGACGAGTAAGGGCTGGAACCCTGCTCGGTGGACCGCCATGGCCAGGCCACCGCCACCCGCGAAGAGCTCAACCGAGGTGCGCCGCGTCGGCGATGGCTGATCCGACATGCCCGAACCTTATCTCAACTCCAACGCCTGCTGATCGACCTCGTCCACAACACCGTCGTGTCGCACGTACTCACCTACTCTGGGCGATCAACGAGAGCGTAGTTCGGCTTGTCAGGCGACACCACCTTGTACACAAGCGGCCGTCGGTCGGCTGGTGCGGCGGACTCAGGCAGGTGGATCCGGATCGCCATCACGGGAGTCAGGTCAGCAGTCTCGGCAACGTCACGGTCTTTGTTCATGACCGGATAGACGATGAGTGACGCGGTCAGCTCCCAGTCCTTCGTCAACTCGTCCACGACGATTCTATGCACGGGCTCGGAGTTGCCGCGGATGCCAGACGAATCCACCAAACGTCCGTGGATCGTAAATCCCGGCTCGCAGTCCAGGCTGTACTTGTCTCCCTTGCCTTGCGGGAACACTACGTACCACTTCTGCAGGATCGTATCCGGTAGACCTTCGATCCACACGAGATCCGGTGCGAACCTCTCGGGATCACTCCACTCGAGCGTCCGCAGAACCTCCAGGACCGTCCCGTGGTCGAACTCGCCGGTTCTTGCCTCGAACCGGCGCGTTACTCCCTTCACCCTTGCCTGAAGCGTCTTTGGTTGCTTCGAGACATTCTTAATGAGTGGGGTGAAGGCCTTCAGATTGCGTTCGAGTGCCATCGTGTCAGTGAGCAATGGATAGCCCGAGCTTGGTTCCTTGTTCGGGGTGCGTCGCTCGACGAGGCGCGCGTTGTACATCTTGTTGGCTGCCGTCGGCCGGAGACCATGGCGCATCACAAGTGGCGGGATGTCGGCCGGCCTCAGATTTGGCCTGCCGTCGTACATCACCGCGTACTGCCTCAACTCGTCCCTGAAGTTCATCTCGTCCAGGCCGGCCGCTCTGAACGCATCGCGTACAGACGCTGGCACGTAGAGCCGGACCAAGTCCCGGTACCCAAGCCTAAAGCCGAACCAGCGGCCCATCTGCATGAGTGCCTCGGCGTGGCCGGCGTTGCGGGAGTAGTAGGTGATTGTGAGCCCTTCGACGGTGAAACCTCGAGCCAATTTGTTGCCTCCGACAACGATTCGCCATACTGACCGGCTGTCGAAGTCCAGCTGCTCGGTTTCTGCGTCCTTATCACTGTTAACGACAATGACAGGATCACCGTTCGGTGCGATCCGCCGCGCGACGACGGCGATGTACTGTTTCACCTCATCGAATGTCCGCGGTCTCGGGTCATCGAAGTCCACCGCGTCCATGACCGGGAGGAAATCGTTCTCAAACCGGTCGCGAAGTCTGCGCAGTGCGCCCGTGGAGAGGTAGCCAGACCGGGCCCAAAGTTCCCTGAGGTCCTTTGCGCGCTGACTCTGCGCGGCCGTGCGCATCGTCTCGTGAACGAGCATCGTGTGATGCTTGAACGGTCCCAGACCTTTCGCTTCCCGGTAGAGCTTGATCGCGCCAGACAGGACGAAGGAGTCCAATGCGAGCTGCAGTTCGGTTTCCTCGTTGACACTTGAAGGAAGCCGGATATGGGCCTTCTCCTTGGAGTTGGCGTACGTCCGCTCCGTGGCCGGGATCGATGGATCCAGATCGTGAAAGTCCTCTACTCCCATGTAACCGCGCGGCCGGTCAAGTGAGATCAGGTAGTCGCTGGGGAAGATGTCTTCGGCGTCCTCTGGATCCACGAACACATTCGCGAACGGCGTAGCCGTGTATCCAACGTACTGCGCTCTGGGAAGCATCTTCAGCAGTTCGGAGAGATGCCGGTTGATCGCGGTGCGCTTCTTGTTCTCCTCATGCCACTTTTTCGGGTTTGTCGTGTTGATCGACGCCTGATCTGACTCATCATCGATGATCAGCGCGGGGATGTCGCTCAGGTCGTCGGAGCTCTTCTTCAGATCCTTGAGGAGATTGCTCAGGACAGGCGAGTTCTTCTTAACGACGATTAGCCTGGCGTTACTCGGGAAGAGGTTCACGGGGTTCCAGAGTGCCTTGGTTCGGTCGGCGCGCTCGAACTGGAGTGCCGGGAGACCCTGTTGTAGCCGACGGTAGTCGAAGTGCCGAGTCGTCATTCGGTGGATGGCCGGCACGCGGACATCGGCCGGCCGGACTCCGTGGCAGACGAATCGATCGTTGTTCCAATCGTCGTCGTCTGCGTAGTCGGTGTCGCTCTCGCTGCCTGTGAGGAGATTCTCGCGGCCTACGAGTTCCATGTCGAGCCGGCGCTGTGTCTGCTCGCGGAGCATGTTGGTGGTTCCGGTCAGCACAATCACCAGGCGGTAACCCGCGTCGATCGCCTTTGCGATGACGCCTGTGAAGTTGGCGGTCTTACCGCTCTGGACGTACCCGACGACCAAGCCCTTCGTTTGCCCAGATTCCCTTCGTGATGGATCCGCTAGCCGCTCTACGACCCGCGTGCTCGCAATGTCCAGACTGGAGATGGCGTCTGATTTCCAGTTTCGGTGCGAAGCGAGGAAGTCCATGTAGTGCTGCCAGTAGAAGTTGTGCGAGCGCTGTACGTCCGGCGTGTACCAAGGCTTCCAGTCGGAGGCGATGATGACCGGACCGCCTTCGATCTCCACCGGGAACTTCTCCTCGAACAGGGCTTCAGTGCTCGAGTCGAGTCCTAGGGCAACGACGACTAAGGCTCGCCGCTCGTAGCTCTTGTCCGGAGTGTTGTTCGTCCAGTCGTTGAGCTCCCGAGTCGCGTTGTCCCACCAGGCCAAGGCGATGTGCAGACTGACCATCAAACCGTCGTTCGGGCTTGAGTTCTTGACGTAGTCGCGAAGCGCTTCCTCCGACACGTCCGGAACCGGATCGAGCTCCTCGGCCTCCAGGCTCGCGCGCTTCAGAAGCGACTTCGGCGTACCGCGCTCGATCGCCCGCAGCGCGGCGCCGTAGGCGTCGACCAGTTGGTTTGTCATATCAGTCCTTCGTAATCGCGCAGGTCGGTGAGCAGCTGGGGGATTGATGACAGATCTTCGAGCCCCTCAAGGTCGACGCGGTATCGAACACTGGGAATCCTTTGGAGCTCGACTCCGGCGGTCTCGAGGAGCGCCGGAGTGAGTCGGGGGAAGCCGTCGACGATCTCGTAGGCCGCGCTCGCGACACGACGTGCCCAGCGCGTTGTGATCCTTGGTCGCTGCTCTGGTCGCCACCCTGCGGCGGACAGCGCATTGGCGAAGTCGGTCGCGACCGCCGACGTCTGCGCCTTCGCGGTCAGACGGTCAACAAGTTCCGGCAACGTCCAACCGTGTCTGGTGCCAGCGACAGTAAGTTGATGTGAGAGGAGCCAAAGAGGGCGCGTCTGTGTCGGAACCAGCTGGGTGAGTGACTCGATCCAATGCACACGGCGTTCGCCGGTGGTGGTCTTGACCTCGAGATCGAAGTCGGCGAGACCAAAGTCGTGTTCCTCACCCAGCACACCGCGCCAGGCCTCGACAGCGGCTTGGGGACCGAGCACGTCGACTAGCCCAGTCACGGTGAGGAGCTCGCCGACCAGTCCGATCTCGCGCTCCCGTGAGATCACGTCTGGACCGCTCAGCAATGCCGCTAGCGAATCGAGAGTCGCCTGTAGCGCACTGCTCGGGGCGAGATGGTCGAGCTGTATACGATCCGCGAGGGTGCAAAGCATTGGGTACGCGTCCCTGAACAGACCCGGTGTCACGATCGCGACCTCGAGAAACCGGCGGTTGTCCCGGTTCGCCAGCCTGCAGACGACGTGCCGAAGCTTGAGAGTCGGCGCTTCGGTGTCCTCAGAAACCTCGACACGAAGCCCAAGCTCGGGCGCCGTGGGTTCGATGAAGAGCTGGATCTCCGGCGTTCCCTGAACCGCGAGCGCGATTGGTGTCGAGCTGGAGAGGTAGCGCTCCAGCGTGTCGATCGATCGATGCCGATCCGTGGAGTTGCCGTTCATCGACGTTCCGCCTGGACCGCAGCGGTCAAGATCGTCTGCCAGAGGTCGATGTTGTCCTTGTCTCGAGGGCCGAAGTAGTCGCCTTCGAACGTGTTGGCGACCAGGAGGTACAGCAGCGACTTGAGCAATGGGAGATCGTTGAGACCGCCGTGCTTGCCGCCGAGCAGCATCGTTCGGTATCGCTTGTTGAGCCACAGCGTTCGCTGGTCGCGGTCCACGTAGAAGAACATGTCGTCGGGGAAGAGGTCCCAGCGGATAGCGATCGCGTCTTCGCCTTTGAGCTCTGGGATCTCCTGCTGGATTGTCTTCCGGACTCTCGGCGGCAGTCCCGAGCCGGGGTGAATCATCGCCTTGCGCTCGGCCGACCGCGCTGTTGAAGCCCGGTAAACCTCCTCGGCGACCGTGAGGTAGTCAGACAACGAGGTACCGTCCTCGGCTCGCGCGGATGCGGCGAGCTGAGCGAACTCGGGGCCGACGAGCACCCTGGACTTCTCGGGATTCATCTTGAAGATGCCGACGATGTCATTGTCGATCTCAACCTCGACCCGGGCGAGCTGCAGCCTGGGGTGGTCGGAGTGCACGCCGACCCAGTCGCCGGCCTGTAGCAGCCGGTCTCGACGGTAGAAGTACAGCCCTTGCATCTTCACGCCGTCACCGCCGAGCCGGAACTGGGGCTTGCTGGAACGACGCGGCCAGAGGTGGCAACGGAAGGAGATCCGCCAGCCATGCAACTCCGCACGGAGGACTTTGGGATAGTCCACGCGGCCCGAGGACCCGTACGCGAAGGGATCCAAAGAGGTCACCGGGGCTGGGGAGCCAACGAGGTCCTCATCCACGTCGTGGACGTCGATATCGATCTGGATCCGGTTGTTCTCGAGGAAACGATGGAATATGAGTCCGAGATGCTGGCAGATCTTCGCGATCTTGCCGTCGACGAAGCGTTCTGTCTGCTCCACATTGTCGCTCGCCGGAAACGCCGCGACGTCGTCCCAGCGAATGACCGTGCCTCGCTCGCCAAGAGGGTGCGGCCACGGCTTGCCGAGCTCCGCCGCGGCGAACTCGCTCGGCACCAGCTCACAGGAGAATCCGACCTCGGAGACCCGATCCAGATTCCACTTGCGCCCCACTGCGGCGTGGCCTGACGCCCGCGACATCACCGTCAAGCATCGCGCCTGACTAAAAGACGCGGCCTTCAGACCGAGGCCGAAATGACCAAGGTCCTGTGCGTTGTACGAGCGGCGTCCACCCACGGTCATCGCGGCGTCGATCGTGTCGGGCGCCATGCCACGACCATCGTCCACGACATACAGGGAGCGGAGTCTCCCGTGGTTCCGAACGAAGCGGATCAATACCGTCGTCGCACCGGCGTCGATGGAATTGTCGACCAGGTCAGCGAGCGCTGTCTCCAGTGAGTGGTTCCTACCGATCGCGTCGAGCGCGCGTGGATCGGGCGGAAGCTCGATCGCCCCTTCGGTGGGTACGTTCTCGCTCCAGCTATCCATTTGTTTCCCCCACTAGACTTCCGGGCTGATATGTCTCGAGCCGTGTCGCTGTCACCCGACCACCGCGATACATGCCGACCACATCCCCAGCTCGCCACACCGACGAGCGATCACTCCCCTGATCGCTCTCTCGGCGCCCGACGTTACTGACAACATCGCCTTCTGTCAGCATCTGCGGCCAAAAGGGTCACGATCCGTGATCGTTCTCGGCGGGGTACGCAGATCGGTGCGGCAGATCCAGACCGCTTGCAGGCGACGTGCCCCACTGCACCTCTGTGGCCGGTATCGCCTGAGCCCCGGGAACACAACGGCCGGTCCATGTGTGCATGGACCGGCCTGATCGTCTGCGCCCCCGGCAGGATTCGAACCTGCGCACCCGCCTCCGGAGGGCGGTGCTCTATCCCCTGAGCTACGGGGGCTCAGGAACGTGCAGAACAGTAGCAGGAAGTGACCCCGAATCCCGAATTGGGGGCCTGCCCGGCGTGCTCCGACCAATGGGTTACGGGGAGACCCTGAGCGGACCCTGGAAGGGGGCGTGGGAGGGAGCAGATCGCCGCCGGCCGCCGTCATAGTGGGTGTAAGTCCAACGGTGGAAAGGAAAACGGTACTGATGGCAAGCTCTCTGGTCCGCCCGTCAAATGATCGCTGGATCGGCGGTGTCTGTTCCGGACTGGCTCGCCGGTTCGGTACCTCGTCGAACACGATGCGCCTGATCTTCGTGGTCAGCTGCCTCCTGCCCGGCCCGCAGTTCCTGATCTACATCGTGCTGTGGGTGCTGATGCCGTCGGAGCGCTGACCCTCCGGCGCCGGACGCCGCCCGGCATGGCAACCTGCTCTGCATGAGAGCAGGCAGCTGGCGGACGGCCGTGACGGCAGCCGCTCTGCTGCTCACGAGCACTGTGGTCGGCGGCTGCCAGGTCGGCCCCGCGCCGCCGGCGGCCGCCGTACTGCGCACCGCCGCGCCGCCCTGGGATGCTCCGCGGGACGCGGTCTCCTACATCGACAAGGCGGGGTTCGAACGGCTCCCGCTCGACTTCGCCGGCCCGTCGCCGTACACCGTGCACATCGCGGTCACGGTGGACGGCAAGCCGGTGGAGGTCCCGGCCGGCATCGGCATCGACAAGCTCCGCGCCGAGCAGGCCGCCGTACACACCCACACCACCGACGGCCTGGTCTGGGTCGAGTCCAAAACCACCTCCGACCACCCCACCCTGGCCCAGTTCTTCACCCTCTGGGGCCTCCGGTACGACGCCAACTGCCTCGCCGACGCCTGCCAGAACCTGAAGATCACCGTCAACGGCCAACCGGCCCCCTGGAACACCGCGTTGACTCCAAAGGCGCAGATCATCATCACAGTGCGTCATTGACCCGTGCAATCAATGCTACCCTTTCTGCTAGCACCGATGGCAAGGAGGCCTGGGTATGGCGGCAATCACAGTGCGCAATCTTGATGACGACGTGAAGCATCGGCTGCGGGTGCGGGCGGCGAAGCACGGTCGTTCGATGGAGGCAGAAGTGCGGGCGATCCTCGTCGAGGTTGTCGCCGAGGACGTGGTGCCGAAGAACATTCTGGAGCGGCTCCATGAGCGGTTCGCCGAGCTCGGCGGTGTCGAGCTGGACATTCCGCCGCGGACCGGCACGCATCGGGCCGTGGACTTCGGCTGATGATCGTGTTCGACACGAACGTCGCCTCCGAGTTGATGAAGCCGACGCCGGACGAAGCTGTCCGGGACTGGTACACCGCGCAGCGCTCAAGGGGCCTGTACATGACGGCCATCACCGTGGCCGAGATCCGGTACGGCATCGCGCGGATGCCGAACGGGCGCCGGAAGGATCTGTTGTCGGAGGCCGCCGGCGAGATCTTCACGGAGTGCGCTGACGCGATCCTGCCGTTCGACGTCGTGGCCGCCGTGCTGTATTCGCAGGTGGTGAGCGAGCGGGATCGTGCCGGCATGCCGATCGCGCCTGCCGACGCGCAGATCGCGGCGATCTGCCGGATCGTGGATGCCACCCTGGCGACCCGGAACACGAGGGACTTCGCCGAGACCGGCATCCGCCTGGTCAACCCGTGGGAGTGACCCGCGTACCGGGCTGTGGATAGCGAGTCAAGGGTTTGGGCGGCGGGCCATTAGGCTGAGGCGGTGACTCCGGAACAGCTCGCTGAGAAGATCCTGCAGGCCCTGGCCGCGCTCGCCGACGACGGCGCCATCACCGTCGAGGGCGGGCTGCCGCGCGAGCTGAAGGTCGAGCGCCCCAAGAACCCCGAGCACGGGGACTACGCCACCAACGTCGCGATGCAGCTCGGCAAGCGCGCCGGGATGAATCCGCGCCAGTTCGCCGAGCTGCTGGCCGTCCGGCTCCGCGACGACGAGGCGATCACCGCGGTGGAGATCGCCGGACCGGGTTTCATCAACCTCCGGGTCGCCGCCGATGCCCAGGGCAAGGTCGCGCAGTCGATCCTCGACGCCGGCCCGAAGTACGGCACCAGCGACAGCCTCCAGGGCCGCGCGATCAACGTCGAGTTCATCTCGGCCAACCCGACCGGCCCGCTGCACCTCGGCCACACCCGCTGGGCGGCCGTCGGCGATGCGCTCGCCCGGGTGCTGGCCGCGGCCGGCGCGAGTGTCTCCCGCGAGTTCTACATCAACGACCGCGGTGCCCAGATGGACAAGTTCGGCGCCAGCCTGAAGGCCGCGGCGCACGGCGAGCCGATCCCCGAGGACGGGTACCACGGGGAGTACATCCTCGACCTGGCCAAGCAGATCGTCGCCGAGGTGCCGGGGATCACCGAGCTGCCGGACGACGAGCAGCAGGTCGCGTTCCGCGAGGCGGGATACGAGCGCCAGCTCAAGGAGCAGCAGTCCCAGCTCGAGCACTTCCGGACCAAGTTCGACGTCTGGTTCTCCGAGCGCAGCCTGCACGAGCAGGACGGTGTCGGCCACGCGATCCAGAAGCTCCGCGAGCAAGGCCATCTGTACGACGCGGACGACGCGCTCTGGATGCGGACGACGGACTTCACCGACGACAAGGACCGCGTCCTGATCCGCTCGAACGGCGAGCCGACGTACTTCGCCTCCGACGCGGCCTACTACGTGAACAAGCGCGACCGTGGTTTCGAGACCTGCATCTACATGCTCGGCGCCGACCACCACGGGTACGTGAACCGCTTGAAGGCGATCGCGGCCTGCGCCGGCGACGATCCCGAGCACAACATCGAGGTCCTGATCGGCCAGCTGGTGAAGATCCTCAAGGGCGGCGAGGAGATGAAGCTGTCCAAGCGGGCCGGCACGATCGTCACGCTCGCCGAGCTGGTCGAGGAGGGCGGCGTCGACGCCCTGCGCTACACGCTCTGCCGCTACCCGACCGACTCCCCGCTGACCCTGGACATCGAGGAGATGACCCGCCAGGCCAGCGAGAACCCGGTCTACTACGTGCAGTACGCGCACGCCCGGCTGGCCTCGATCCTGCGGAACGCCGACGAGCTCGGCATCAAGCTGGACGAGTTCGACCCCGGACTGCTCAGCCACGAGCGCGAGGGCGACCTGCTCCGCGCGCTGGCCGAGTTCCCGCGCGTCGTCGCCACCGCCGCCGAGCTGCGCGAGCCGCACCGGATCGCGCGGTACCTGGAGGACACGGCGTCGGCGTTCCACAAGTTCTACGACAGCTGCCGCGTGCTGCCGCGCGGCGACGAGGAGGTGGAGCCCGTGCACAAGGCTCGCCTGACCCTGGTCTCCGCGACCCGCACCGTGATCGCCAACGGGCTCGACCTGCTCGGCGTCTCCGCACCGGAGCGGATGTGAGGGCGCACGAGGCGGGCGCGCTGCACGCCGACATCGGCCACAAGGCTCCGCCGTGGCTGCGCGCGCCGCGGGACCCCAACGACCTGGTTACCTCGCTCTGGTCGCACACCGCGAAGAAGAACGGCGAAGGCGCCCTCGAGGTCGGCGGCGTCGACGTCCGTGATCTGGTCGCCGAGCACGGCAGCCCGGCGTTCGTGCTGGACGAGGACGACTTCCGGTCCCGGGCGCGCGCGTTCAAGCACGCCTTCAAGGACTTCGACGTCTACTACGCCGGCAAGGCCTTCATCAGTACGACGGTCGTCCGCTGGGTGATGGAAGAGGGCCTGAACCTCGACATCTGCAGCGGGGGAGAGCTCGCCGTCGCACTCCGGGCCGGTGCGGATCCGAAGCGACTGGGGTTCCACGGCAACAACAAGTCCGAGTCCGAGCTGGCCCGCGCGCTGGACGCCGGCATCGGCCGGATCATCGTCGACTCGCAGTACGAGATCTCCCGGCTGATCGAGCTGGCGGGCGAGCGCAACGTCGTCGCGCCGGTGATGATCCGGGTCACCGCGGGCGTCGAGGCGCACACCCACGAGTACATCGCGACCGCGCACGAGGACCAGAAGTTCGGCTTCTCGATCACCTCCGGCGCGGCCTTCGAAGCCGTTGCCAGGGTCAACGAAGCGCCGGAGCTGGAGCTGCTCGGCCTGCACTCGCACATCGGCTCGCAGATCTTCGACTCGTCCGGGTTCGAGATCGCCGCGAAGCGCGTGATCGCCTTGCACGCAAGGGTTTCCGAGGAGCTCGGCGTGGACATGCCGGACCTCGACCTCGGCGGCGGGTTCGGGATCGCGTACACCACCCAGGACGACCCGTCCGACCCGGCGCAGCTCGCCACCGAGATGGGCAAGATCGTCGAGCACGAGTGCCGCGCGTTCGACGTCGACGTCCCCAGGTTGTCGATCGAGCCGGGCCGCGCGATCGTCGGACCGGCGATGTGCACGGTGTACACGGTCGGCACGGTCAAGGAGGTCGAGCTCGACGCCGGCGCCGCCCGGACGTACGTCTCGGTCGACGGCGGCATGAGCGACAACATCCGCGCCGCGCTGTACGACGCCGACTACTCCTGCACGCTCGCCAACCGGTACTCCGGCACCGAGCCGACGCTGGCCCGCGTGGTCGGCAAGCACTGCGAGTCCGGTGACATCGTCGTGAAGGCCGAGTTCCTGCCCGCGGACGTGCAGCCGGGCGACCTGATCGCCGTACCGGGGACGGGCGCGTACTGCCGGTCGATGGCGAGCAACTACAACCACGTGCCGCGGCCACCGGTGATCGCGGTCAAGGACGGTCGAACGCGGGTCGTCGTCCGCCGTGAGACCGAAGACGACCTGCTGGCACTGGACATGGGGGTTGACGAATGAACGACGCCAAACCGCTCAAGGTGGGCCTGCTCGGTTGTGGTGTGGTCGGCACCGAAGTGGTGCGGATCCTGACCGAGCAGGCGGACCATCTCGCGGCCCGCGTCGGCGCCCGGCTGGAGATCGCGGGCATCGCCGTCCGCCGTCCCGGCCGCGCCCGCGACATCGCCGTCGACCCCGAGCTGATCACGACCGACGCGCAGGCGCTGGTCTCGCGCGGCGACCTGGACCTGGTGATCGAGGTGATCGGCGGCCTCGAGCCCGCCCGCAGCCTGATCCTGACCGCGCTCGAGCACGGCGCCTCCGTCGTCACGGCCAACAAGGCGCTGCTCGCCGAGGACGGCCCGACGCTGTTCGCGGCCGCCGAGAAGTACCAGCGCGACCTGTACTTCGAGGCCGCGGTGGCCGGCGCGATCCCGATCCTGCGGCCGCTGCGCGAGTCGCTCGCCGGTGACGACGTGATGCGGGTGATGGGCATCGTCAACGGCACCACGAACTACATCCTCGACAAGATGGACACCACCGGCGCCGGTTTCGACGAGGCGCTCGAGGAGGCCCAGGCGCTCGGGTACGCCGAGGCTGACCCGACCGCGGACATCGAGGGCTTCGACGCGGCCGCGAAGGCGGCGCTGCTGGCCAGCCTGGCGTTCCACACCCGCGTCTCGATCGCCGACGTACACCGCGAGGGCATCACCGAGGTGAGCGCCACCGACATCGCCTCCGCCCGCGAGATGGGCTGCGTGGTGAAGTCGCTGGCGATCTGCGAGCTGGACGAGACGACCGACTCGGTGAGCGCGCGGGTGTATCCGGCGATGATCCCGGTCACGCATCCGTTGGCCAGTGTTCGGGACGCGTACAACGCGGTTTTCGTGGAAAGCAAGGCAGCCGGCCGGCTGATGTTCTATGGTCGTGGTGCCGGCGGCGCCCCGACGGCCAGTGCAGTCCTCGGGGATCTGGTGTCCGCCGCGCGCAACCGGCTCAAGGGTGTGCCGGGGGTCGGCGAGTCGTCGTACACCCAGCGGGCCGTGCGGCCGATGGGCGACGCGATGACGCGCTACCACGTGTCGCTGGACGTGGCCGACAAGGCCGGTGTGCTGGCGGCGGTCGCCCAGGCCTTCGCGGAGCACGACGTGTCCATCCAGACCGTCCGCCAAGAGGGCCGGGGAAGTGACGCGCAGCTGGTCGTGGTCACCCACACCGCGACCGACGCCGCGTTGTCCGCGACGGTGGAGTCGTTGCGCGACATGGACATCGTTCGGGAAGTCAGCAGTGTGATGCGGGTAGAAGGCGGGTAATTCAATGGCGCACCAGTGGCAAGGCGTGATCGAGGAGTACAGAGATCGGCTGCCCGTCTCGGCGGACACGCCGGTGGTCACGCTGGGCGAGGGCGGGACGCCGCTGGTGGCCGCGCAGTGGCTGAGCGAGCAGACCGGCTGCGAGGTCTGGCTCAAGGTCGAGGGCAACAACCCGACCGGCTCGTTCAAGGACCGCGGCATGACCGTGGCGATCTCGCTCGCCGCACAGGCCGGTGACAAGGCGGTCGTCTGCGCCTCGACCGGCAACACGTCGGCCTCCGCCGCGGCGTACGCCGTGCGCGCCGGGCTGGTCCCGCTGGTGCTGATCCCGGCCGGCCGGATCGCCAAGGGCAAGCTGGCGCAGGCGGTCGTGCACGGCGCCAAGCTCGTCCAGATCGACGGCGGGTTCGACGACTGTCTGCGGATCGTCCGCGAGCTCGGCAAGCACTACCCGGTCGCCCTGGTGAACTCGGTCAACCCGGTCCGTCTGGAAGGGCAGAAGACCGCGGCGTTCGAGGTGTGCGACGCGCTCGGCGACGCTCCCGATCTGCACCTGCTCCCGGTCGGCAACGCGGGCAACATCGCGGCCTACTGGAAGGGCTACCAGGAGTATGCGAAGGACAAGCTGGCCTCGAAGACCCCGCAGATGTGGGGTTTCCAGGCCGAAGGCGCGGCGCCGATCGTGCGCGGTGCGATCGTCGAGAAGCCGGACACCGCGGCCACCGCGATCCGCGTCGGGAACCCGGCGTCCTGGACGCTGGCCGAGGCCGCGCGGGACGAGTCCGGCGGCCGGATCGAGATGGTCACCGATGAGCAGATCCTGAGCGCGCAGCGTGAGCTCGCTGCCCGCGAGGGTGTGTTCGTCGAGCCGGCGTCGGCGGCCGGCGTCGCAGGTCTGCTGGATGCCAAGGCTCAAGGCCGGCTGCCGGGCGGCTCGACCGTTGTGATCACGGTCACCGGCCACGGCCTCAAGGACATCGATACGGCGCTCGACCACGCCACCGTCGACGAGTCCCCGGTCACCCCTGCCGACACCGACGCCGTCGCTCGCGTCGCCGGCCTCGCCTGAGGTCAGGGCGGTGGACAGCAACATGGACGAGGCGAAGGCCGGCCGGCGGCCCTGTGACCAGGTCCGGGTGCGGGTGCCCGCGACGAGCGCCAACCTCGGGCCGGGGTTCGACGCGTTCGGGCTCGCCCTGACGCTGTACGACGACATGGTCGTCACCCCGTGCGGGTCCGGCGTGACCGTCCAGGTGACGGGCTGCGGCGAAGGCGAAGTGGCGCTGGACGAGACGCATCTGGTGGTGCGTTCGATCCGGGCCGGCCTCGAGGCGCTGGGCGCGTCCGTGCCGGGTTTCACGTTGCGCTGCGAGAACCGGATCCCGCACGGTCGCGGGCTCGGGTCGTCGTCGGCAGCGATCGTCGGTGGCCTCGCGGCGGCGTACGCGCTGGCCGGCGAGCCGGTCGATCGCGAGCGCCTCGTCGTACTGGCGAACGAGCTCGAAGGGCACCCGGACAACGTCGCGGCAGCAGCCCTTGGCGGGTTCACGATCGCTTGGACGGAAGGCGCTGAGTCGATTCAGGGGCGTGGCCGGGCCATCAGATTGGAACCGGCCGAAGGATTGGCTGCGGTTGCTTATGTACCTGACAATCGCGTGCTGACCAAAGAGGCGCGCGGACTGCTGCCGGGCGTTGTTTCCCACACCGATGCGGCCGCGAACGCGGGCAAGGCCGCATTGCTCGTCGCGGCGATGACCGGCCGGCCGGAGTTGCTGCTGACCGCGACCGAGGACCGGCTGCACCAGGAGTACCGCGAGCCGGTCATGCCCGAGAGCCTCGCGCTGGTGCACAAACTGCGGGGGAGCGGACTGGCCGCGATGGTCAGCGGGGCCGGCCCGACGGTCGCCGTACTGGGCGGCCATGCCAGCAAAAGCGCAGGTCAGAGCACCTTCTTCGGCGGTACGCCGGAGCCGCCGGACGGCTGGACGAAGTACGAGCTGGGCATCGATCCAGTCGGCGTACAGGTCTGGTCCATGGAAGCCGGCTGAGGAACCGGAATGCCGGGGCACTGACACGCGTTGTATGTACCGAGTCAGCCGGACGACCCGTAGTGGTGCTAGTCTCGACTCACCCGATCCCCTCCAGGTGATCGGTGAACTCTCGTCACGATCCGGGCTGTGCTCCCGGCACCCTGTGTTGTGTGGCGACCCTCCTGTGGATGTGACCTTGCGCCGCCTGCGTCGGAGAAGTCCGGGGGGACTCAGATCGAGCGAGAGCCTCTTGTACCCCACGTGCCCGTTGTGTGGTCGTGTGGAATGAAATTGGTCGATGAGCCGTGTCGGACATCGACGATCCGTGTGGGAAGGACCTCACGTGACAGAAACTGTTGAAGCCTCCAGCGGAGACGCCGCGGCAACCACCGCTACGCGTCGCCGGAAAGCTGGCGGCGGCCTCGAGGGCATGCTGCTCCCCGAGCTCAAGCAGCTCGCCGGGACGCTCGGCATCAAGGGCACCGGCGCACTGCGCAAGGGCCAGCTGATCGAGGCGATCAAGGCCGCTCAGACCGGCGGTTCGGCCGCCGCGGGCGGTTCGACCGGTGGCTCCCGGGCGAAGGCGACGCAGCCGACGCTGGACGAGGCCGCCGAGTCCTCGGCGCCGGCGGCGAAGACCGCCGAGGCGCCGGCCAAGCGCGAGGGCGGCAGCCGCCGGACCCGCGCCGCGGCCCAGAAAGAGACCCCGACGGACGAGCCGGCGCAGAACGGCGCCGCTCCCGAGGTGACCGCTCCGGCCGCCACTGCCACTGCCACGGCTCCGGCCGAGGCGCCGGCGGCCGTGCAGGCCGGGACCGCCGCCCAGAACGGCGCCGCCGAGCGGGTCGACACCCGCGGAGAGGACCGCGCCGACGACCGCGGCGACAACCAGTCCCGCAGCCGGGACCGGGGCCGCGACAACAATCGCGACAACCGCGACGCCACCCAGGGCCGCGAGCAGAACCGGGACCGCAACCGCGACAACCAGAACCGGGACACCAACCGGGACGGTCAGCGCGATGCTCAGCGTGACGGTCAGCGTGACGGTCAGCGTGACGGCCAGCGTGACGGTCAGCGTGACGGCCAGGGCAGCCGCGACGGCAACCGGGACCGGAACCGCGACACCACCCGCGACGGTCAGGCTGACAACCAGCGGAACCGCCAGGACCAGGCCGACCGCGGCGAAGAGGGCGACGGCCGTCGTCGTCGCCGCCGGGGCCGCGACCGGGAACGCAACCGCGACGGCCAGCCCACCACCAACCGCGACAGCGGTCGGGACAGTGGCCGTGACAGTGGTCGTGACAGCAACCGCAACCGCGGACGTGGCGAGCGTTTCGACGCCGAGCCGACCATCAGCGAGGACGACGTCCTCGTCCCGGCCGCCGGCATCCTCGATGTCCTCGACAACTACGCGTTCGTCCGGACCAGCGGCTACCTGCCCGGCCCGAACGACGTGTACGTCGCGCTCTCGATGGTGAAGCGGTACGGCCTGCGCAAGGGCGACGCGATCACCGGTGCGGTGAAGCAGCCGCAGGAGGGTGAGCGCAAGGAGAAGTTCAACCCGCTGGTCCGGATCGACACCGTCAACGGCGCCGACCCGGAGATCGCCAAGCAGCGGCAGGACTTCAACAAGCTCACCCCGCTGTACGCGACCGAGCGGCTCCGGCTGGAGACCGAGCCGGGGATCCTGACCACCCGGATCGTCGACATCGTCAGCCCGATCGGCAAGGGCCAGCGCGGCCTGATCGTCTCGCCGCCGAAGGCCGGTAAGACGATGGTGCTGCAGGCGCTCGCGAACGCGATCACCACGAACAACCCCGAAGTGCACCTGATGGTCGTGCTGGTGGACGAGCGGCCCGAAGAGGTCACCGACATGCAGCGGACGGTCAAGGGCGAGGTCATCGCCTCGACGTTCGACCGGCCGGCCGACGACCACACCACGGTCGCGGAGCTGGCCATCGAGCGGGCGAAGCGGCTGGTCGAGCTCGGCCACGACGTCGTCGTACTGCTCGACTCGATCACCCGGCTGGGCCGTGCGTACAACATCGCGGCGCCCGCCAGCGGCCGGATCCTGTCCGGTGGCGTGGACTCGTCCGCGCTGTACCCGCCGAAGCGGTTCTTCGGCGCGGCCCGCAACATCGAGGACGGCGGCTCGCTGACCATCCTCGCGACCGCGCTGATCGAGACCGGCTCGAAGATGGACGAGGTGATCTTCGAGGAGTTCAAGGGCACCGGCAACATGGAGCTCCGGCTGCGCCGCGAGTTCGCCGACCGGCGGATCTTCCCGGCCATCGACGTCGTCGCCTCCGGCACCCGCCGCGAGGAGCTGCTGATGTCGAAGGACGAGACCCAGGTGGTGTGGAAGCTGCGCCGGGTGCTGTCCGCCCTCGACGGCCAGGCGGCGCTCGAGCTGCTGATCGGCAAGCTCAAGGAGAGCAAGTCGAACATCGAGTTCCTGCTCCAGGTCAACAAGACCACCCCGTCGACCGGTACGTCGCACAGCACGACGAACGGCGACTGAACGACCCTCGATTACCAGTTTGCCGCCCTCGGGTGGCAAACTGGTCTGTCGGTTCCGGTTCACGTTCACACCGTGTGGACGACCCGGGGCACCTGAACCTAGGAGACTGTCTTGAAGAGCGACATCCACCCGACGTATGTGGAGACCACGGTGACCTGCACCTGTGGCGCCACGTTCACCACGCGCTCGACCGCGGAGAACGGCGTGATCCACGCCGACGTGTGCTCGCAGTGCCACCCCTTCTACACCGGCAAGCAGAAGATTCTCGACACCGGTGGCCGGGTCGCCCGCTTCGAGAAGCGGTACGCCAAGAAGTAGCTTTCCAACCGCGCGCCGGTTCCGCATCCCTGCGGGACCGGCGCGCGGTTTGTGTTGTCTTCGGAGGTTCGAGAGGAGGAGTGCGAGATGTTCGAGACAGTCGAGGCGCTGAAGGCGGAGTACGCCGAGCTGGAGCGGCAGATGGCTCAGCCGGAGCTGCACTCCGACCAGGCCAACGCCCGCCGGGTCGGCAAGCGGTACGCCGCGCTGGCGCCGGTGGTCCGCACGTACGACGAGTGGCAGCAGACCGGCGACGACATCGAGGCCGCGCGCGAACTGGCGCACGAGGACCCGGCGTTCGCCGAGGAGGCGGTCCGGCTGTCCGCCCGGCGCGAGGAGCTGGCCGAGCGGCTGCAGACGCTGCTGGTCCCGCGCGACCCCAACGACGACAAGGACGCGATCCTCGAGATCAAGGCGGGCGAGGGCGGCGACGAGTCCGCGCTGTTCGCCGGCGACCTGCTGAAGATGTACCTGAAGTACGCCGAGTCGCAGCACTGGAAGACCGAGGTTCTCGACTCGGCCGAGTCCGACCTGGGTGGGTACAAGTCGATCACGGTCGCAGTCAAGGCGAAAGGTACGCCGGAGCCGGGCGATGCGCCGTACGCGAAGCTGAAGTTCGAGGGCGGCGTGCACCGGGTGCAGCGGGTGCCGGTGACCGAGTCGCAGGGCCGGATCCACACGTCCGCGGCCGGTGTGCTCGTGCTGCCGGAGGCCGAGGACGTCGACGTCGAGATCGACCAGAACGATCTGCGGATCGACGTGTTCCGGTCGTCGGGTCCCGGCGGGCAGAGCGTGAACACGACCGACTCCGCCGTACGCATCACGCACCTGCCGACCGGCATCGTGGTCTCGATGCAGAACGAGAAATCCCAGCTGCAGAACCGTGAGCAGGCGATGCGGGTACTGCGGTCCCGGCTGCTCGCGGCGGCGCAGGAGGCGGCCGACCAGGAAGCGTCCGACGCCCGCCGCTCGCAGATCCGGACCGTCGACCGGTCGGAGCGGGTCCGCACCTACAACTTCCCCGAGAACCGCTTCTCCGACCACCGCGTCGGCTACAAGGCCCACAATCTCGACCAGGTCCTCGGTGGCGAGCTGGAGCCGGTCATCACGGCCCTGACCGAAGCCGACCTGACCGCCCGCCTCGAGGCCGTCGAGTCCCAGTGAGCACCAAAGCTCTCGTTGGTGAGGCGGCTGAGCGGTTGCGGGCGGCGGGGGTTGGTTCGCCTGAGTTCGACGCTGCGGAGCTGCTTGCCTTCGTTACTGGGACCAGCCGCCTGCATCTCGGCGAACCTTCAGTAGAACAAGAGGTTCAGTACCAGGAACTGATCGCGCGGCGGGCTGCCCGGGAGCCGTTGCAGCACCTCACGGGCACCGCTGCGTTTCGGTATCGGGAGCTTGTGGTTGGGCCGGGGGTGTTTGTGCCGCGGCCGGAGACCGAGGTGATGGTTGGGTGGATCCTCGAGCGGATCGCCGGCGTGAAGAACCCGTTGGTGGTCGACCTGTGCAGCGGATCCGGCGCCATCGCGGGTGCGATCGCGACCGAGCGGCCCGACAGCACGGTGCATGCCGTGGAGTTGTCGGCGGACGCGGTCGCGTGGGCCCGGCGCAACCTCGACGGCACCGGCGCGATCCTGCACGAGGGCGACATCGACGGCTGCCTCCCGGAGTTCGACGGGCAAGTGGACGCGGTGATCTCCAACCCGCCGTACATCCCGCTGACCGCCTGGGAGTCAGTCACCGCTGAGGTCCGCGACCACGACCCGGCCCTGGCCCTGTGGTCCGGCGACGACGGCCTGGACGAGATCAAGGTGGTCGCGACCACCGCCGGCCGCCTGCTCAAACCCGGTGCCTGGTTCGCCTGCGAACACGCCGACGTCCAAGGCGACTCGGCCCCCGCCGTCTTCACCGCCACTGCCCTCTTCACCGAAGTCCGCGACCAACTGGACCTAGCCGGCCGCCACCGCTTCACCACCGGCCGCCGGATCTGACGGCGTCAACCGCGACTGAGACCTCCGCGGCGGGAGATCGGGCCGGCGGGTGGCCGGGCCAGATCCTGTGCTCGGATGCGGCCAGGCGCGGATGCTGAGGGTTGCCGGCGATCGACGCGGCAGACGACGGGATAGTGATCGGCGCCGGGGAGTTGGAGCACCTCGACGTCGTGGGCGACCAAGTCTCGGGTGGAGAACAGGCGGTCGATCGAGCGGCCGTCCGGGGTGGTGGCCGGTGGTGGATCGCCGAACGCGTCGACCAGGTCCAGCTGGCTGAAGAAGTCGCCGGGGTTCGGCATGTTCAGATCGCCTGCGATGACTGCGCGCCGCACACCACGGGTCGCAAGCTCGTCTCGCAGGTACGCTGTCATCTGCTCGCCGTACTGCCGGCCCGGCCCGTCGCGGTATGTGTACTCGACCCCTGCCGCGCTGCGGAACATATGGATCGGGCACACCTGGCCGCCGACGATGTCGATCTCGCCCAGCGCGCCGAAGTCGCCGCGTGCCACCACGAACCCCTTGGGATGTGGATCGAGCGGCTTGCCTGTCCGCCAGTGCAGGAAGTCGATCGGCGGGTCCGGCAGGACGATCCGGTCCAGCTCGACCAGCGGGTACGGCGACGCGATCCCCACCCCCAGATGTGCCACCCCGGGAATGTGCGAGTCCGAGAACTTCTGCCGCACGACGAACGCCTCCGGCATCGCCGCCGCGGCGAGCCGTTCGAGCTGGTCGCCGTCGGGGTCGAGCTCGGTCACGATCAGCACATCCGGGTGCAACCCCGCCAGCGCCCGCGCGAAGTCCGCCGTACGGTCCGCGTCGACGTAGCTGCCGGAAGAGTCGACGAAGCGACCACCGGCGACGTTGGCGAAGGCGATGGAGATCATTCGTAGATCACCAGCTCGGGGCGCGGCTTCAGGGCCAGCACCTGTGGCGGCGTCATCAGCGGACCGTGCCGGGTGTCCTCGGTGTAGAAGAGTTTGAACCCGGCATGCACAGCCGGCGGCAGACTCGTGGTGAGTTTGGTCCACGTCTTGAGCTTGTCCGTGCGTGCGCCGATCCCGTCGACCGACTTGATCGTCACCACCCCCGGATGTGCCGTCAGCGCCTTCTCGCTGCTGACGATCCGCGTCGACAGCTGATGGAACACGAACACCTTCTCCGGCAGGTCGTTCGCCTGCACCAACCCCGACAGGTACGCCGCGATGCTGTCGAGCTCCACGCCCGTCGTATGCCCGAAGACCCGCCCCGGCGCCTGCCCCGGACCGACCGCCCACTCGGGATCGAACGCCAGCCCGACGTCCGGCTCCTTCAGCCACCGCTCCAGCCGCTTCGCCTCCGGCAGGATCTTCGCCCGCCCCGGCTGGATGTCGAGCAGCAGCAGCATCTTGTGCTTCCGCGCGACCGTCAGATACTCCTCGATCGCCGAATCAGGCAGCCGCCCGCGGTACAGCCCGTCCTTGCCGCGAGACCCCTTCGCGACCACGGCGATCAGCTCCAGCACCGGCTGCGGTGTCCGGCCGGCCGCGTACGCACGCGACAGCGTTTCCAGCTCGGCCGCCTTCGCGTCGAGGTCTTTGTCCAGCGGTCCGAGCGCGGGCGATCCCGGCAGCCCGACGTACCCGACCAGCTGGTACTTCGGGAAGATCACGCGCCCGCCCCGCGGCAGATCACCGTCTGCGGGTGGGGGAGGTGGCGTCGGTGTGGTGCGGACAGGCGTTGGTGACGGCGAGCTGACCGGTGCGGGTGTGTCGCTGCAGCCGGCCAGACACAGCAGTACGACGGCCAGCGCCCCACACCCTTTCCGCATCGCACCAGAGAACCACACACTCAGGCGGCGGGGCTGGTCCGCGCGAGCCCACCGGCCGCGCGGGAGATCATGGACTCCTGTCCGTCGTTGACCGCCAGCTCCATCGCCCGGGCAAAATGCGGCCGCGCCCGGGCGAGATCGCCCTTGGCCAGCAGTGTTTCGGCGAGCCGCACGTACGCGTTCTGCTGCGACTGCGTCGAGCCGCTGTCCTGCGCCAGCTCCACCGCCTGCCGTCCGGCGTCGATCGCTCCGGTCCACTGCTGCCGCCGCGCGTACGCCGTACCGAGGAAGGCGTAGCTGTAGATCAGGCTGTAGTCGGCCCCGCGCTCGATCCCGAGGTCGCGCGCTGTCGTCAGCCCAGTGATGGCCTCGTCCACGCGGTCCAACTCGAGCAGGCACTCACCGATCCCGTTCAGCACCTCGGGCCGTACGCCGGGATCGCCCTGCGCCAGTGACTCCTGATAGGCCGTCAACGCCTGCGCGAACTCCAGCCGATCGCTGTACGCCACGCCGATATAGGCCAGCACCCGCGCCGCGATGCTCCGGTCGTCGGCCTTCCGGGACGCTTCCAGGGCATCGTCGAGTACGGCGAGAGCGTGGTCGTCCGGACGCAGTTTCGCCAGGCTGTAGCCGATCGAGGCCAGCAACCGGGCGCGCAGGGTCAGGTCCGCACTCTCCGGCAGCTTGTCCCGCGCCTCCTCCAGCGTCCGCAGACTCTCCTCCGCACCGAAGCGGTAGCGCCCCAGGCTGCCGATCGACAGCAACACCCGGGACTCTGCTTCGGTATCCGAGTCACGCACTGCCGCACGCAAGGCCTGATCCAGCGCCTCGTCGAGCTCGTCCACGCGGCCGCGGTGGAAGAAGCACGACGCCACCGCGAGACCGGTCCGCCACGCGTGCTCCAGCGCACCACTCGACTCTGCGTACCGAATCGTCGCCAGCACGTTGGCTCCCTCGGTGTCGATCCATGCCAGTCCATCGGCCACCGACGCGAACTCGGGCAACCTGACCGTGGCCGGCTCCGGCAGTGGGTGCAGCCGACTCCCGAAGATCGCCGCACTCGCCTCTGCGGTCGCAGAGAGGTAGTAGTCCAGCAAACGCCGCACTGCGTCCGGCTCCGGCGCCAGCGTCCGGGCGTACTGCCGCAGCAGGTCGTGGAACTGGAAACGCCCAGGACGCAGCTGTAGCAGCAGATTCGCGTCGACGAGCTGCTCCAGCAGGTCCTCTGCCTCGACCACGCCCACATCGGCCAGTGCGGCAGCGGCGTACATCTCGATGTCCTGTCCGGTCATCGCGCCGAGCAGCCGGAACAGGCGTTGCTGGTCCGGCGGCAGATGCTCGTAGGACAAGGCGAACGCGGGGGAGACCCCACCGCTGTCCGTGCTGAGCTCGGCGAGCCGCCTGTCCTCGGCGTCGAGTCGCTTGCTCAGGTGCTCGATCGTCCAACTCGGCCGGTGCCGCAGTCGCGAGCCAGCGACCCGGATCGCCAGCGGCAGATGACCACACTGACTCACCACCGCTGCAGCAGCGCCCGCAGAGCCAGCGCGGTCCGGCCCGACGATCTCGGCCAGCAACTCCTGCGCGTCTTCCGGCCGCAGTACGTCGAGTGCAACCCGCGCAGTCGCGTCCAGACCGGTCAGCTGCCGCCGACTGGTCACCAGTACGCCGCAACGCGGACCACCGGCCAGCAGAGGCCGCACTGCCGCGCTATCCGGTGCATTGTCGAGTACGACGAGGATGCGCCGGCCGGCCAACTCGGACCGCCACAAAGCAGCCCGCTCCTCGAGGTCGGCCGGGATGCGCTCAGCCGGGACGGACAGCGTGCGCAGCAAGCGATCCAGCGCCTGCAACGCCGACACCGGCTCGTTCCCAGGGGTGTACCCGTGCAGGTCGATGAAGAGCCGACCGTCCGGGTACACCTCGGCCAACTGACGTGCAGCGCGCACTGCGAGAGCAGTCTTGCCAACGCCGGCCATACCGTCGATCGCAACGACCGCAGGGCCTCCCGTGCGCAGCGCATCGACCACCTGCGCCAGTACGTCGTCACGCCCGACGAACGCCGCACCGTCGTACGGCAGCTCGTCTCGCACCGCTGGACGAGCCACCGACTCGTCGTTCTGCAGAATGCGCTCGTGGATCGCCCGGAGCTCCGGACCGGGCTCCACGCCGAGCTGCTCGATCAGCTCGTGCCGCGTCCGGGTGTACGTGTCGAGTGCCTCGGAGATCCGGCCGCTGCGCCAGTACGCCAGCATCAGCTGCCCGGCGAACTGCTCTCGCAGCCGGTCCTCCTCCACCAGTGCGACCAGCTCCGGCACGAGATCGCCGTACCGGCCGCGTTCGAGATCCAGCTCGATCCGCTCGGCGAGCACCTTCAGCCGACGCTCGGTCAGCCGGTGCCGCTGCACGCTGAGGTAGTGCCCGGCGAGTCCGGTCAACGGCTCGCCGGTGAACAGCCCCAGCGCCTCCGACAGTTGCGCGGCGGCCACATCCTTGTCCCGACCCGCATGAGCCGCACTGATCAGGGTCTCGAACCGCTCCAGATCCAGCGCATCCGGTGCGAGCCGCAAGCTGTACCCGTCCCGCGTGTGCACCAGCACGCCCTCCGGCAGCAATTTGCGCAGCCGATAGATGTACGGCGGAACGATCTTGGCGCCGGTCGACGGCGGGGCATCGCTCCAGACGAGCTCGACCAGCTCGTCCGCGGAGACCACCTGGTTCGACCGCAACGCCAGGACGGCGAGCAGGGTCTGCTGACGGATCGGCCCGAGATCGAGCCGGCGGGCACCCGCCCAACCGCGCAGCGGGCCCAGCAGGTCCAGCCGCAGGTCATCCGTCACGGTGGATAGTTTGGCAGCTACTCCTTGTTCTGTTCCACGTAGGCGTCGATCTCGGTCAGCAGCGAGTCCTTGATCGCGTCGTCGGCGAACGACACCCGGACGGCGGTCTTCGCCAGCTCGGCGGCCCCGGTCGCGTCCAGCTCGAGCAGCCGGGACGCGACGACGTACTCGTTGGTGAGGTCGGTGCCGAACATCGGCGGGTCGTCGGAGTTGATCGTGACCACCAGCCCGGCGTCGACCATCGCGCGCAGCGGGTGGACGTCGTACGACGCGACCGCGCGGGTGGCGATGTTCGACGTCGGGCTGACCTCCAGCGGGATCCGGTGCTCGCGCAGGTACTCGACCAGGGCCGGGTCCTGCATCGTCGACGTACCGTGGCCGATCCGCTCGGCCTTCAGCACCCGGACCGCGTCCCAGATCGTCTCCGGCCCGGTCGTCTCACCCGCGTGCGGAACGCTGCGCAGCCCGGCCGCGATCGCCGCCTCGAAGTGCGGCTGGAACTGCGGCCGCGGTACGCCGATCTCCGGCCCGCCCAGACCGAACCCGACCAGCCCCTCCGGACGGATCTTGGTCGCGATCCGCAGCGTCTCGTCGGCGGCCGGGATCCCCGCCTCACCGGAGATGTCGAAGATCCACCGCAGCACCAGGCCGAACTCCTTCTCGGCCGCCACCCGCGCGTCCTCGATCGCCGCGCAGAACGCCTCGGCCGCGATCCCGCGCACCACCGAGGTGTACGGCGTGACGGTCAGCTCGGCGTACCGCAGATTCTGCTGCTCGGCCATCTCGCGGGCGATCTCGTAGGTCAGCAGCCGGACGTCCTCGGGTGTCTTGATCAGCTCGACGACCGACAGGTAGATGTCGATGAAGTGCGCGAAGTCGCTGAACTTGAAGTACTCCGTCAACGCGGCCGGATCGGCCGGCACCGGCGATCCCGGGTGCCGGGCGGCGAGCTCGGCGACGATCCGCGGGGACGCGGACCCGACGTGGTGGACATGCAACTCGGCCTTCGGCAACCCGGCGAGGAACTCACGCGACGCGGTCATGGGGCCTCCCGGCCTGGACTGAGGAGCGGAGGGAGCGAAGCGACCGGAGCGACGAGGGAAGGCCGGGAGTTAGAGCCCCGTGACCCGTCGCGAGGGAGTCGCGACAATTGAATACAGTCATGACGGGGATCTTATGAAGTGCGAGGCGCGTTCGCGTGCAAAGCTGACATTCGTTTGTCAGTATCGACCCGGTTAGGGCCGGGGCCCGCGTGAGTGGCACGATTCACCCCGTGAGTGAGCGCTTCGACTTCACCGGGGACGAACTGGCACCGGCGTACCGCGCGGCTGTGGACGCCATCGAGGCCGGCGACCTGGTCGTGCTGCCGACCGACACCGTGTACGGCATCGCCGCGGACGCCTTCAAGGCCGACGCCGTCCAGCGGCTGCTGGACGCCAAGGGCCGTGGGCGGGACATGCCACCGCCGGTGCTGATCTCGGTGGTCGAGTCGCTGGACGCGCTCGCCACCGACGTGCCGGACGACGGCCGCAAGCTCGCGCAGGAGTTCTGGCCCGGGCCGCTGACGCTGATCTGCCACGCGCAGACCTCGCTGATGTGGGACCTGGGGGAGACTCAGGGCACCGTCGCACTGCGGGTGCCCGACCACGAGAACACCCGTGAGCTGCTGTCCCGGACCGGGCCGCTCGCGGTCAGCTCGGCGAACAAGTCCGGTCAGCCGGCCGCCATGGACGTGTACGACGCCGAGGAGCAGCTGCAGGAGTCGGTCGCGGTCTACCTGGACGGTGGTCAGGTGAGCGGCGGCGAGCCGTCCACGATCGTCGACATCACCGGCGACACCCCGCGAGTGGTCCGCCTCGGCGCGCTCACGCTCGAGCAACTGCGCGCCGTCGTCCCCGAGGTCACCGCACAGGACGAAGAAGCCAAGCCGGCCGCCGATGCCGAGCCAGCCGCCGACGCCGAGCCGGAAGACGACGCCGAGCCGGTCGGCGAAGTGAAGCCAACTGAAGAGCCGGTCGAGGCGTCCAAGTCCGAGACGGATGACGAGAAGCCCACCGACCCCGATGTGAGGCCTGCGGACTAAGGCCATGTCTCCTGACCCCACGCCTACTGCGCGGCACTCGGCACGGCATCTCGCCGCACGAGTGCAAAGGGCAAGATGCTCCGCATCTAACCCTTCGCCCCCGCACGCCGAGCTACCGCGCCGAGCACCTGCTCGCTACGGCGTGGAGTCAGGAGACATGACCTAGTGCGCGAGTACCTGCTGGTCCTGTTCGTGGCGATGGCCACGACCTTCTTGCTGACCGGCGTGGCCCGGCAGATCGCGCTGCGGTACGGCGCGGTCGCCAAGGTCCGGGCCCGGGACGTGCACAAGGTCCCGATCCCGTACTTCGGCGGACTGTCCATCCTCGGCGGGCTGATCGCCGGTTTCGCGGTCGCCTCCAGCCTGCCGTTCCTTGGCAACAGCCTGCAGGTCGCGCACGACGCCCGCGCGATCCTGGTCGGCGGTGTGGTGATCTGCGCGGTCGGCGTGGTCGACGACCTGTACGAGCTGGACGCGATCACCAAGCTGGCCGGCGAGGTCCTGGCGGTCGGCGTACTCGTTGTCCAAGGCATCCAGTTGTACTGGCTCCCGCTGCCCGGCGGCGTGATCTCGCCGTCGCCCGCGCAGCTGGCGGTGCTCACCGCCGGCATCCTGCTGGTGTCGTGCAACGCGGTGAACTTCGTCGACGGGCTGGACGGTCTCGCGGCCGGCGTCACCGCGATCGGCGCGACCGCGTTCTTCATCTACTCGTATCTGCTGAACGTGCACGAGAACCTCGACCGCGCCACCACATCGACCCTGATCACGGTCGCGCTGGCCGGCGCCTGTCTCGGTTTCCTGCCGCACAACTTCTTCCCCGCACGGGTGTTCATGGGCGACTCCGGCGCCCTGCTGATCGGCCTGATGCTGGCCGCGTCGACGATCAGCCTGACCGGCCAGATGGACCCGAACGCGGTCCCGTACGAGGTCGGCGGCTCGAGCCTGCTGCCCGCACTGCTGCCGTTGGTTCTCCCCATCGCCATCCTCGCGATCCCGGCGCTGGACCTGACGCTGGCCTACATCCGCCGTACCAAGGCCGGCCGGTCGCCGTTCGCGGCCGACAAGCAGCACCTCCACCACCGCCTGATGCAACGCGGCCACTCGCACCGCCGGGCCGTCCTGCTGATGTACCTCTGGACCGCCCTGATCGCGTACGGCGTCGTGGTCCTCGGCCTGGTTCTGTACTGGTGGACGGCCCTGATCGTGCTGGCCGTCGCGGTCACCGCGGTGCTGCTCACGACCGGTCTCCCGAGACGTTCGCGGAAACCGCTCGCCAAGGTTTGATCCCCGCTTGCGGGCACCAGACCACTCACCCGCGTGGCCTACCGATAAGGTGTGCCTGTACAGCGGGAGGGAACCTCGTTTTGCTGACTGTGCAGACTTTGTGCTAGTTTTCACAAGCACCAGCAAAGAACAGCGACACCCCTGACCCCGCCCACCCGACGAACTGGCCGCGAGCCAGCTTCGCCTGCAGGACGGAACCACCAGATGGCTCCCAAGGACCACAGCCCGAAGCCCGCCGGACAAGCGACAAAGCACCCGGCGCTGGCAATGCTGCGTGGCGCGTTGATCGCCGCGCTGGTCGTCGGAGTCAACGCGACCGCGGTGTCCGCCGTGGCGGCCGGTCTGGCCGGCCTCTGGGGCGCGCTGCTCGGTCTGCTGATGGTGATCGTCTTCTCCGGCGCGGGCCTGTTCGCGCTGCACCTGTCCCGCAAGACGTCCCCGACCATGCAGCTCGCCGTCGCGATGGCCAGCTACACCGGCCGGATCGCGTTCTTCGGCGGTCTGCTCGCGATCGCGCTGAGCTCGGACAGCCTGGCCAGGCACGTGAATCTGACCGTGCTCGGCCTGGTCGCCCTGGTCGTCGTGATGGGCTGGATGGCCGGCGAGATCTGGGCCTGGTCGCGGCTCCGGGTGCCGATCTACGACCTCGACAAAGAGGTGACCGCATGAGCACCCTACGTAACGATTTCCCTGCTGTGGTGGAGATTACGGGCCCCGATGTGACCGCATCTGTTCGTAACTGGTACGTTTCTGGTGCCAATGAGCGAGCATCAGGATCCGAAGCCATCACCCCCGAATTCGGGCGACGGCTGGCGGGTCCTGTCCTACTTGATCGGCGGTGTCCTGGTCTACGGGGGCATCGGGTTCGGGTTGGATCGCCTCTTCGGCACCGAATTCTTGCTTCCGGTGGGCATCGTCCTCGGTGCCGGGCTCACCATCTTGATGCTGCACTTCCGGTACGGAAAGTCCTGACCCCCTCGGGGTTCGGCGCGATCCGCACCGGGTCTGACGTTGTTGACCGCCATGCCCTGAGCCGCCCTGCCCTTACATACAAGGCGTCCGACTTGAGCACGACGCGAGAGGAGACCCGGTGACCGCCGGCGTTCCGACCGAGTTCATCGCACCCGGTCCACAGAACTTCAACACCCCGCCGATCATCGACGGCGTGGACTGGTTCACCAAGCCTGTGCTGGTGGCCGCGCTGTCCGTCGTGGTGATCGTGTGGTTCTACTGGGGTGCTTCCCGCAAGGCAGCCATCGTCCCGAGCAAGCTGCAGTTCGCCGGTGAGCTCGGCTACAACTTCGTCCGCAACTCGATCGCCCGCGACGCGATCGGCAGCGCGGAGTACATGAAGTACGTGCCGTACCTGTGCGGCCTGTTCTACTTCATCCTGCTGAACAACGTGGCCGCGACGATCCCGTTGATCCAGTTCCCGACCTTCAGCCACATCGGCTGGGCGTACGTGGCCGCGATCATGAGCTGGGTCATCTACAACGCGGTCGGGATCAGGAAGCACGGCCCCTGGGGCTACTTCAAGCACCAGACGATGCCGGCGGGGGTGCCGGTCTGGCTGATGCCGCTGATGATCCCGATCGAGTTCATCTCGAACATCCTGGTCCGGCCGATCTCGCTGAGCCTGCGGCTGTTCGCGAACATGTTCGCCGGTCACATCCTGCTGCTGGTCTTCGTGCTCGGCGGCGAGTACATGGTGTTCGAGTCCGGCAAGATCCTGCTCGCCGGTGTCGGCATCGTCACCTTCCTGATGGGCTTCGCGATCGGAGGGCTGGAGCTGTTCGTCCAGTGCATCCAGGCCTACATCTTCGTGGTGCTGACCGCGCAGTACATCGGCAGCGCCATCGCCGACGACCATTGATCCGCAGTACCCCCCTCTGACCCGTAGTAACGGAAACCCGGATAGTCCCTATCCGTACCGAAAGGAAACACCTGAAATGGCTCTCGAGATTGCCGGCAACATCGCAGTCCTCGGCTACGGCCTCGCCGCCATCGGCCCGGGCGTCGGCGTCGGTCTGATCTTCGCTGCCGTCATCAACGGCACCGCGCGTCAGCCGGAGGCCCAGAGCAAGCTGCAGTCGATCGCGTGGATCGGCTTCGGCGTCACCGAGGTTCTGGCGATCATCGGTATCGCGCTCGCCTTCGTCTTCAAGGCCAGCTGACCCCTTTCCGGACTGACTGACAGGACGCAGACATGACGACGTTGGTGCTACCGCTCAGCGAGGCAGCCGGTGAGGACGTGAACCCGCTGCTGCCGCACACCGCCGAGATCATCTTCGGCTTCGTCTTCCTGGTCCTGCTGGCCATTCTCTTCGCCAAGGTCGTCGTCCCGAAGTTCGAGAAGGCGTACGCCGATCGGACCGCGGCCATCGAGGGCGGGATGGAAGAGGCCAAGCAGGCCCAGGCCGAGGCGAAGGCAGCTTTGGACAAGTACACCGCGCAGCTGGCGAACGCTCGCCAGGAGGCTGCGAAGATCCGCGAGGACGCCCGCGAGCAGGGTGCGGCCATCATCGCGGAGATGCGCGAGCAGGCGAACGCCGAGGCCGAGCGGATCGTCACGCACGCGCGCACCCAGATCGACGCCGAGCGGGCCCAGGCGGTCGCCTCGCTGCGCAGCGAGGTCGGCACGATGGCGACCTCCCTGGCCGGCCGGATCGTCGGTGAGTCGCTCGAGGACGAGGCGCGTCAGCGCCGGACCGTCGAGCGTTTCCTGGCCGACCTCGAGGCGTCGGAGTCGGCGCGCCAGGCCGTCGGAACGGACGGCTGATGCGCGGCGCGTCGAACGTGTCACTCGCCCGGGCCGCGGAGGCCCTGGCGGGCGTGACCGTGACCGAGGGGCTGGGCGGCGAGCTGTTCTCGATCGCCAGGCTGCTGGACGGCACGGGCGCGCTCCGGCGCGCGCTGACCGATCCGGCCCGGCCGCGGGACGGCCGGGTCGCCTTGGTGCAGCAGTTGTTCGGCGGCAAGATCTCCACCCAGGCGCTGGAGATCCTGACCGCCGCCGCAGTCGGCCGCTGGGTCAGCAGCCGCGATCTCGCGGATGCGCTGGACCAGCTGAGTATCCAGGCCGAGGTCGCGTTCGCGGACGGCCGGCGGAAGCTGGACGACGTCGAGGACGAGCTGTTCCGGCTGGACCGGATCGTCGCGGCCGAGCGGGGACTGAGCGACACGCTCAGCGACCGCAACATCCCGGTGGCGGCCCGGCAGCAGCTGCTCGGCGGACTGCTGCAGGGCAAGGCCGACGCCGTCACGGTGCGGCTGGCCGAGCGTGCCGTGGACGGCCGGGGCCGCAGCTTCGCCGCCGCGATGCGGTCGTACCAGGTCGCTGCGGCGGCCCGGCGCAACGCCAGCATCGCGACCGTGCGGGTGGCAACCGACCTGAGCGAGGCCGAACGTACCCGGCTCGCGACGGCGCTCGGACGGCAGTACGGCCGGGACATCCAGCTGAACGTGATCGTCGACCCGACCGTGGTCGGCGGCGTTCGGGTGGACATCGGCGACGAAGTGATCGACGGAACCATCGCGGCCAGGCTCGACGAAGCGCAACGGCGCATCGCGGGCTGAACCCCCTTAACGACATACAGCGGCGCTAAGGGTCGGGAAAGCCTTTAGAGCCACAACAGGCCAGCAAGGGTCAAGGAAGCAGGAAACACAATGGCTGAGCTCACGATCAGGCCGGAGGAGATCCGGGACGCCCTGGATCGGTTCGTCACCGAGTACCAACCGGCCGAGACGGCCGCCGAAGAGGTCGGCACCGTCGTCGACGCGGGTGACGGTATCGCGCACGTCGAGGGCCTGCCCTCGGCGATGACCAACGAGCTGCTCGAGTTCGAGGACGGCACCCGGGGTATCGCGCTGAACCTCGACGTCCGCGACATCGGTGTCGTCGTTCTCGGTGAGTTCGACGGGATCGAGGAAGGCCAGCAGGTCCGCCGTACCGGTCAGGTGCTGTCGGTGCCGGTCGGCGAGGGGTACCTGGGCCGGGTCGTCGACCCGCTGGGCAAGCCGATCGACGGCCTGGGCGAGATCCAGGGCCTCGAGGGCGACCGCGCGCTGGAGCTGCAGGCGGCCGGCGTGATGGACCGCCAGGAGGTTCGGCAGCCGCTGCAGACCGGCATCAAGGCGATCGACGGGATGATCCCGATCGGCCGCGGCCAGCGCGAGCTGATCATCGGCGACCGCAAGACCGGCAAGACCGCGATCGCGATCGACACGATCATCAACCAGAAGGCGAACTGGGAGTCCGGCGACCCGGAGAAGCAGGTCCGCTGCATCTACGTCGCCATCGGCCAGAAGGGCTCGACGATCGCGGCCGTCCGCGGCGCGCTCGAAGAGGCCGGCGCGATGGAGTACACCACCATCGTCGCCTCCCCGGCGTCCGACCCGGCCGGCTTCAAGTACGTCGCGCCGTACACCGGCTCGGCCATCGGCCAGCACTGGATGTACCAGGGCAAGCACGTGCTGATCGTCTTCGACGACCTGACCAAGCAGGCCGAGGCGTACCGCGCGATGTCGCTGCTGCTGCGCCGCCCGCCGGGCCGCGAGGCGTACCCGGGTGACGTCTTCTACCTGCACAGCCGGCTGCTGGAGCGCTGCGCGAAGCTGTCCAACGAGCTCGGCGCGGGCTCGATGACCGGTCTGCCGATCATCGAGACCAAGGCCAACGACGTCTCGGCGTTCATCCCGACCAACGTCATCTCGATCACCGACGGCCAGATCTTCCTGCAGTCGGACCTGTTCAACGCCAACATCCGCCCGGCCATCGACGTCGGTATCTCGGTCTCCCGGGTCGGCGGCGCCGCGCAGGTCAAGGGCATGAAGAACGTCTCCGGCTCGCTGAAGATCGACCTGGCCCAGTTCCGCGCGATGGAGGCGTTCGCGATGTTCGCCTCCGACCTCGACGCCACCTCCCGCCGGCAGCTCGACCGCGGTCAGCGGCTCGTCCAGCTGCTGCGGCAGCCGCAGTACTCGCCGTACCCGGTCGAGGACCAGATCGTCTCGATCTGGGCCGGCACCAAGGGCCACTTCGACGACGTGCCGGTGAACGACGTGCTCCGCTTCGAGCGGGACTTCCTGGACTACCTGCGCCGCGAGAGCAAGGTGCTCGAGGCGATCCGCGAGTCCGGGCTGTTCGGCGACGACGAGGCGCAGGCCGTCACCGACGGGCTGAACGCGTTCAAGCCGACGTTCCAGACCTCCGAGGGCACCCTGCTGGGGACCGAGGCCGAGGCCGAGGCGATGGACGAAGAGGACGTCGAGCAGGAGCAGATCGTCAAGCAGAAGAGGGGTTGACCGATGCCGGCCAACCTGCGGGAGCTACGCGATCGGAAGGCTTCGGTCTCGACGATCAAGAAGCTCACCCGCGCGATGGAGCTCATCGCGGCGTCCCGGATCGTCAAGGCGCAGCAACGCGCCCAGGCGGCCGGTCCGTACGCGCGTGAGCTCACCCGCGCGGTGTCGGCGGTGGCGACGTTCTCGAACGTCGACCACCCGCTGACCACCGAGAAGCCGAACCCGAAGCGGGCCGCCGTTCTGCTGATCACCTCCGACCGCGGTCAGGCCGGTGCGTACTCCGCGAACGTGATCCGCGAAGGGGAGCGGCTGCACCAGCTGCTGCGCGAGGACGACAAGCAGATCGTCTCCTTCCTCAGCGGCCGCAAGGGCATCGCGTACTACGCCTTCCGGCAGCGTGAGGTCGCGCAGTCGTGGAGCGGCGACTCCGACGCGCCGTCGTTCGCCCGGGCCCGGGAGATCGCCGACGCGCTGATCGAGTCCTTCCTGACCCCGACCGAGGAGGGCGGCGTGGACGAGATCCACATCGTCTTCACCCGGTTCGTGTCGATGCTGACCCAGCGCGCGGACGTCATCCGGCTGCTGCCGCTGGAGGTCGTCGAGGGCGAGGAGGCACCGCCGGCCGACGACGTGCTGCCGCTGTACGAGTTCGAGCCGTCCGCCGAAGAGGTGCTCGACGGGCTGCTGCCGAAGTACGTCGCCAGCCGGATCCACTACTGCATGCTGCAGGCGGCGGCCTCCGAGCTGGCCAACCGGCAGCGGGCGATGAAGTCTGCGACCGACAACGCGCAGGACCTGATCGAGAGCCTGACCCGGGACCTGAACCAGGCCCGGCAGGCGCAAATTACCCAGGAAATCAGCGAGATCGTCGGTGGCGCCAGCGCGCTGGCCGACGCGAGCGCCGGGAGCGAGTGAGAGAGATGACTGCCACGGTTACCGAGAAGAACAACGAGGCGGGTGCCACCGGCATCGGTCGCGTCGCCCGGGTGATCGGCCCGGTCGTCGACGTCGAGTTCCCTGCGGACACGATGCCCGACATGTACAACGCGCTCGAGGTGGACATCACCCTGGGCGACGTGACCCAGACGATCACCCTCGAGGTGGCGCTGCACGTCGGCGACAACATCGTCCGCGCGATCTCGATGAAGCCGACTGACGGCCTGGTCCGCGGCGCCGAGGTGCGCGACACCGGCTCGGCAATTTCTGTCCCGGTCGGCGACGTCACCAAGGGCCGCGTCTGGTCCGTCACCGGCAAGTGCCTGAACCAGGACGAGTCCGAGTTCGAGATCGCCGAGCGCTGGCCGATCCACCGCAAGGCGCCGGCCTTCGACCAGCTCGAGTCCAAGACCGAGATGCTGGAGACCGGCATCAAGGTGCTCGACCTGCTCACGCCGTACGTGCAGGGCGGGAAGATCGGCCTGTTCGGCGGTGCGGGTGTCGGCAAGACCGTTCTGATCCAGGAGATGATCTACCGGATCGCCCACAACTTCGGTGGTACGTCGGTGTTCGCCGGCGTGGGCGAGCGGACCCGTGAGGGCAACGACCTCATCAACGAGATGGAAGAGGCCGGCGTCTTCAAGGACACCGCGCTGGTGTTCGGCCAGATGGACGAGCCGCCGGGCACCCGGCTGCGCGTCGCGCTGTCGGCGCTGACGATGGCGGAGTACTTCCGCGACGTCAAGGAGCAGGACGTCCTGCTGTTCATCGACAACATCTTCCGGTTCACCCAGGCCGGTTCCGAGGTCTCCACGCTGCTCGGCCGGATGCCGAGCGCCGTCGGTTACCAGCCGAACCTGGCCGACGAGATGGGCGTGCTGCAGGAGCGGATCACGTCGACCCGCGGTCACTCGATCACCTCGATGCAGGCGATCTACGTGCCCGCCGACGACTACACCGACCCGGCGCCGGCTACCACGTTCGCGCACCTGGACGCGACCACCGAGCTCTCGCGTGACATCGCCGCTCGTGGTCTGTACCCGGCCGTCGACCCGCTGACCTCCACGTCGCGGATCCTCGACCCGCAGTACATCGGCCAGGAGCACTACGACGTGGCCGTCCGGGTGAAGCAGATCCTGCAGAAGAACAAGGAACTGCAGGACATCATCGCCATCCTCGGTGTGGACGAGCTCTCCGAAGAGGACAAGATCACCGTCGCGCGGGCGCGCCGGATCGAGCAGTTCCTCTCCCAGAACACCTACATGGCGGAGAAGTTCACCAACATCCCGGGCTCGACCGTGCCGCTGAAGGACACCATCGAGTCCTTCAAGAAGATCACCGAGGGCGAGTACGACCACGTGGCCGAGCAGGCGTTCTTCAACGTCGGTTCGCTCGACGACGTCGACCGCAAGTGGACCGAGCTGCAGAAGGAAAACTGATGGCTGACCACTTGGAGGTGGCGCTGGTCGCCGCCGAGCGGACGGTCTGGCAGGGGCAGGCGAAGATCGTCATCGCCCGGACCACGGACGGCGACGTCGGCATCCTGCCCGGCCACGCGCCACTGCTGGGCCTGCTGCAGGGCGGCACCGTCCAGGTGCGGACCGTCGACGGCGAGTACTTCGTCGCGGCCGCGCCGGACGGGTTCATCTCGGTGGCGAACGACCGGGTCTCGATCCTGGCCGAGAACGCCGAGATGGGTCACGACATCGACCTGGAAGAGGCCCGGCGCGAGCTCGAGGAGGCGATGGCGGCCGGTCTGGCCGACGCCGACGCCGACGAGGTGCGACTCGCCGAGGCCAGGGTCCGGGCCGCCGAGCAGACGTCCTGACCGCACTGCCATAATCAAATATCGTCACTGACAGTACGGTTCTCCTCCGGTGCCCGGGGTGTGCCGGACATCGGGCACCGGAAAGGGTCGGCAAGGTATGAGGACAGTCCTCGATGTCGTCGGGGTCTGTCTGCTTGCCGCCGTACTGTTCATCGTGCTTGTCGCGTTCCGCCGTCGCTGGTTGTCCAGGGACGGCGGAACTTTTGATTGCAGCCTGCAGCTCGCCGAGAAGGAGCACGGCCGCGGCTGGGCCCTCGGCCTGGCCCGCTACGTCGGCGACGAGCTGCAGTGGTTTCGCGTCTTCAGCCTCGCCTGGTGGCCCAAGCTCGTCGTCAACCGCCGCCAGCTCGACGGCATCACCACCCGCCGCCCGATGGGCAACGAGCCCCTCGTGACGTACGCCGGCCACGTCATCGTCGACGCCGACCTGCACGAGCGCAGCGTCCACTTCGCCATGACCGAAGAAGCCCTCACCGGCGTCCTGGCCTGGATGGAATCCGCACCCCCCAGCACCCAGACCTACCTCTAATTCGGTAGGCGGCCGCCTCCGGCCCGTGCCATCATCTCCGCCATGGAGACATACTTCTACCGCGCCGGCTAGCTTCCGCTGGCCTGTTCGAGGTTTCCCGCGGTCAGCGATGCGGGAGTGACCGGTTGGTTGTTCCCGGGTGCTATCCGGGAGATTCTCCATGCCCTCTGGGCTTGTGCTGGTGCGGACTGTGGCGGGGTTGGAAGGGCTGGCGGCCGAGGAGCTGGCGGTTGCCGGGCATCGGGTGGTCGAGGTCGGCAGGCGGCAGGTTGTCATCGAGCCTGCGTCCGGCGTGGTGTCGTCGCCGCGGTTGGCGGACGACTGGTTCGTCGTGTACGCCGCGGTTGCGGACCCTGGTCGCACGAAGGCCGCGCTGACCGGGGTGGTCCATGCTCTTCGCCGGGCGCTGGGCTCGGCGCCGGGCGATCGACGCACGTTCGCGGTGACCGCATCGTTCGTCGGAGTGCGGAACTACAACCGCTTCGACATCGAGGACCTGGTGGGCACGCGGATCGCCGGGCTCACCGGTGGGCAGTACCACTCGCGCCGGTACGGCGTCGTACCGCCGGCTGAGCGGGCCGAGTGGCGGGTCGTGCTGGACGGGAAGACGTTGTGGGTCGGGTTGCGGCCGTACGCCGTACCGCTGCATCGGCGGGCGTGGCGGACGCGGACTGTCCGGGGGAGTCTGCATCCGCCCGTCGCCGCCGCGATGGCGCGTCTCGCCGGCATTTCAGCAGGTGATCGAGTGCTCGATCCGTTCTGCGGTGCCGGGACGGTGCTGCTCGAAGCACACGCCGTCGAGCCGCAGGCCGAGTACGTCGGCATCGACCGTGATCCCGGCGCGCTCGCCGCGGCACAGGCGAACGCCGCAAACGCGAACGCGCGCGAGGCGGGCGCGGGCCAGGCAGGCGCCGCGGAGGCTGCCGGCGCGAGGGTGGGTGCGGCACCGGCGGGCGTCGGTGGGGTCGTGTGGTGCCTGGCGGATGCGGGGCGGTTGGACGGGAGCGCCGATCGGATCGTCACCAATCCGCCGTGGGACGTTCGGCTGAGCATCGGCGAGCTCGGGCCGTACGCGCGCCAGTGGCGCCGGGCGCTACGCCCAGGAGGCCGGGTGGTCGCCATCCTCAGCGAAACCCAGGGCGCCCAACTCACCCGTGGCTGGCGCGTCCAGGCCCGCTACGACCTCGCCGTCGCGGGGCAGCATCCGCGGATTGTCGTTGCTGAGCCGTCTCGGTCTTGACATGCGCATGTAACGTTCGTAGGTTCCTGCGCATACGTAAGAGCAGAGCCGAAGTAGCTCATATATGAGTGCTCATACGTATGTCCGTGCAGCCGCTCTAGTTCTGGGGTGAGAGATATGCGCAGTCGCCGGCGGGTGTTGGCGGTCGTGGGTGCGGTGCTGCTGGCGGGGTGTTCGGGCCCCGCGGTCAAGCCTGGGAGTAGTGGCGGCGCGGCGAACGCGTCGATCGTGTACGCGAAGACCGACGGCGGGACGACGTTCGTCCGCAACTACAACGTGATGGGCCCGGCGACCGACAAGGCGCCGAACATGGAGCTCGTCTACGAGCCGCTGATGCGGGTCGACTACGGCGACGGCGGCGTGCTGAAGCCGTGGCTGGCGGCGAGCTGGACGTTCTCCGAGCAGGGCAAGCAGCTGACGATCAAGCTGCGCACGGACGTCACCTGGTCGGACGGGCAGAAGTTCTCCGCGGACGACGTCGTCTACTCGCTGGGCCTCCCGATCGAGAAGCCGGACTTCAGTATCGCGGGTGTCACCTACAAGTCGGTGGCGAAGGTCGACGACAGCACGGTGAAGGTCGTCTTCGCCGAGCCGTCGTACGCGACGCTGAACCAGTTCGCGAACATCCTGCTGCCGATGGTCCCCAAGCACATCTGGTCGACGCAGAACCTCAACACCTGGACGAATCCGGATCCGATCGGCACCGGCCCGTTCACGCTGAAGGAGTTCAAGCCGCAGCAGATCACGCTCCAGGCCCGGACCGATTACTGGGGCGGGAAGTTGCCGATGTCGACGTACAAGATCATCCCGACCAGCGCCGACGCGCTCAAAGCCCAGCTGCTGAAGGGCGATATCGACTGGTCGTCGGCGAGCTGGCCGAACGGCGAGAAGGAGTACGTCGCCAAGGACCCGGACAAGCACCTGTACCAGCTGTACTCCAACGGCGGCGCGATGTCTGTCCTGTTCAACACCGCGAAGGCACCCTTCGACGACGTGCACGTACGGCGGGCGCTCGCGCTCACGATCGACCGCACCGCCGTCGTCACCACGCTGCAACGCCCCGGTACCGAGGCCGGCCCGACCGGGCTCTCCGACCAGCTGTTCGCCGACTGGCTCGACCCGGCGTACAAGGGCAAGGTCCAGAAGGTCGACGCGACCGCGGCGAAGGCCGAGCTGGCCCGAGGCGGCTGGACGATCGAGAACGGCGCACTGGTCAAGGACGGCAAGCGGTACCAGCCGAGCATCCTGTTCAACTCCGACTGGGGCTGGGGCAACTACGCCGACATCCTGCTCAACACCTGGAAGCAGACCCTCGGTCTGCAGGTGAAGGGCGCCGGCCAGCCGAGCGCCGGGTACTACGACAAGCAGAACCTCGGCCAGTTCGACCTGGCAGCCGCGTCCACCGGCGGCTCCGGGGTGTACGGCGTCTACCGCTTCCTGAGCAGCTCGTTCAAGGTCCCGATCGGCAAGTCGGCCACCCTGAACCAGGGCCGTTGGAGCGACCCGCAGACCGACAGGATCATCGCCGCGATGGAGCGCACCGACAACGTCGGCGAGCTGAAGGGCCTCGGCCGTCAGCTGCAGAAGATCGTCGTCGACGACGTCCCGTTCAGCCCGATCTACAACAACTTCTACTTCGTCGACATCAACGCGACCCGCTGGACGGGCTGGCCGACGCCGGACAACTTCGACCACATCCCGTTCGTCGGGATGGGCCCGGACACGATCCTGACCATGCTGAAGCTCCAGCGCCGGGGGAGCTGACGATGCGATGGACTTTCCTGGCCCGGCGGCTGGGGTTCTACCTGGCCGCCGCGGCCGCCGCGATCGGACTGAACTTCCTGCTGCCCAGGCTGATGCCCGGCGACCCGTCGTCGGCGATCGTCGAGGAACTCGAACGGGTCAGCGGTCAGCAGGTCCCGGCCGAGACGTTGCTGTCGATCCGTGCGATCTTCGGGAATCCGCACGCCAACCTGGCCCAGCAGTTCGCCGACTATCTGCGCCAGCTGTCCCACGGTGACCTCGGCGTCTCCGTGGTCAACTTCCCGGTCCCGGTTGCGGATCTCGTCTGGCAGGCGCTGCCCTGGACGCTGTTGCTGGTCGGTACGACGACCATCACCGCGTTCGCGATCGGCACCCTTCTCGGGGTGGTCGCGGGCTGGAAGGCCGGCAGCCGCCTCGACGCGATCCTGACCCCGTTCACGACGTTCCTGAGCAGCGTCCCGTACTTCTGGGTAGCCCTGCTCGCCCTCTGGATCTTCGGCTTCGTCCTCGGCTGGACACCGCTGTCCGGCGGGTACGACGCCGACCTGCCGCAGGGATTCAGCCTCGCGTACGCCGTCAGCGTGCTCCATCACGGCGTGTTGCCAGCGGCAACCATCGTGTTCTCGGCCTTCGGCGGCTGGCTGCTCGGGATGCGGAACATGACCGTCACCACGGTCCGCGAGGACTACGTGCTGCTGGCCCAGGCGAAGGGCCTGTCGCCGAAGCGCGTGATGCTCAGGTACGCCGCCCGGAACGCGATGCTGCCGAGCTTCACCGGATTCGCGATGGCGCTCGGCGGGGTCGTCGGCGGCGCGCTGCTCACCGAGATCGTCTTCAGCTATCCCGGCATCGGCTACCTGCTCTACGAGTCGTTGCAGAAGCGGGACTATCCGATGATGCAGGGCGTCTTCCTGCTGATCACGCTCGCCGTTCTGCTGGCCAATCTGGTCGCCGACCTGGCGTACGTCCTGCTCGATCCGCGCATCCGGGCGAGGGGCTGACCATGCTCAAGAGCTGGAAGGTCCGCTTCGGTCTCGGGGTGCTCGGCTTCTTCGTGCTGCTGGCGATCCTCGGCCCGCTGCTCCCGCTCGACCCGCGGGCGAACGACATCGGCGCGATCTCGCAACCGCCGAGCGCGCACCATCTCTTCGGCACCACGCAGTTCGGTCAGGACGTGCTCGCGCAGACCATCGCCGGCGCCCGCGGTTCGATGCTGGTCGGCATCCTCGCCGCCGCGATCGGCACGCTGATCGCGATCCTCGTCGGCGTACCGGCCGGGTACTTCGGCGGCGCCGTCGACAACGGCCTGAACTTCCTCACCAACCTGTTCCTGGTGATGCCGGTCCTCCCGCTGATCCTGATCGTCGCCGGGTACGTCCAGGGCACCGGGCCGTTCGTGATCGCGCTGATCATCGGCCTGTTCGGCTGGTCCGGCGGCGCGCGGACGCTGCGGGCGCAGTCGCTCAGCCTGAGCAGCCGTGACTTCGTGCTCGCGATGCGGATGGTCGGTGAGCCGCACCGCCGGCTGATCTTCTTCGAGGTCCTGCCGCACCTGACCGGCTGGATCTCGGCGATGTTCCTGCACGGCATGATCGGCGGCGTGATGGCCGAGGCCGGGCTGGCGTTCCTCGGCATCACCGACTCCGGCTCGATCAGCTGGGGCACGATGATCCAGGCCGCCCAGCAGCAGAGCGCAGTACTGCGGGGATTGTGGTGGTGGTTCGTACCGCCCGGGTTGTGCATCGCGCTGATCGGTACGGCGGCGACGCTGGTGAACTTCGGCGTCGACGAGATCTCCAACCCGAAGCTGCGGCAGGCTCGCCGGTCGGTCGTCGTACGCACGCGGAAGGTGGTCGAGGCATGAGTGTGCTGACGGTGGAGGGTCTGACGGTCGACTACGTGACCGGTGCGGAGCCGGTGCGGGCGTGCGACGACGTGTCGTTCGAGCTGCGCCGGGGCGAGATCCTCGGGGTCGCGGGGGAGTCGGGGTCGGGCAAGTCGACGCTGATCACCGCGCTGACCCGGCTGCAGCGTCCGCCCGCGGTCACCACGGCCGGGCGGATCGAATTCCACGGCACGGACCTGGTCTCCCTCAGTCCTGACGACCTCCGGAAGCTGCGCTGGACCTCGTTGGCGATCGTTCTGCAGAGTGCGATGGACGCGCTCAACCCGGTGATGCGGGTCGGCGCGCAGTTCGTCGACGTACTGCGGTCGCACGACAAGGCCCTGTCACGCCAGGACGCCTGGGCTCGTGCGGCAGAACTGCTCGGGATGGTCGGGATCTCCGCGGACCGCGTGCGCAGCTACCCGCATGAGCTGTCCGGCGGCATGCGGCAGCGGGCGAGTATCGCGCTCGCGCTGGCCTGCCGTCCCGAGCTCGTGGTGATGGACGAGCCCACAACCGCCGTCGACGTGGTGATGCAGCGCCAGATCCTCGCTCAGGTACTGCGTCTGCGCCGGGAGCTCGGGTTCGCGGTCGTGTTCGTCACCCACGACCTGTCGCTGCTCCTGGAGCTCGCCGACCGGATCGCGATCATGTACGGCGGCCGCATCGTCGAGATCGGCACCGCCGATTCGCTCTACTCCAAGCCCCGCCATCCGTACACCCGCGGGCTGCGCGATTCGTTCCCACCGCTGCGCTCGCCGCTCCGCAAGCTGACCGGCATCCCGGGCAGCCCACCGGACCTGCGCAACCCACCACCCGGCTGCCCGTTCCACCCGCGCTGCACCGACCGCTTCGACGGTTGCGACAAGCAACGACCGGAGCTACTGACGATCGAGGACCACGCCGTGGCCTGCCGGCTGTACCCGTCGGGAGATGATCAAGCATGAGTCAACCCGTTCTCGAGGCCCGCGCGGTCTCGAAGCATTTCCCGGCGGGCCGGGCCACGGTGCGTGCGGTGGAGGATGCGACGCTCGCGTTGCAGCCGGGCCGGATCGTGGCGCTGGTCGGTGAGAGTGGTAGCGGCAAGACCACGCTGGCCCGATTGCTCGCCCGCTTCTACCCGCCGACGTCGGGGGAGATCCGGCTGCGGGGCGAGGTCGTCAAGGGCAAGCCGCGGGCGTACTACAGCGATGTCCAGTTGATCTTCCAGGACCCGTTCGGATCGCTGAACCCGCTGCACCGGGTGCGGTACAACCTGGAGCGAGCGGTCAAGCTGCATCACGCCGTACGCACCAAGGCTGACGTCGACCGACGGGTCGTCGAGTTGCTGGAGCGGGTCAGCCTGACGCCGACGGAGCAGTACATCGACAAATTCCCGCACGAGCTGTCCGGTGGGCAGCGGCAGCGGGTGGTGATCGCGCGGGCGCTGGCGGTCGAGCCGAAGGTGCTGCTCGGCGACGAGCCGATCTCGATGCTGGACGTGTCGATCCGGTTGGAGATGCTGAACCTGCTCGACCGGTTGCGGACCGAGGACGGGCTGGCCCTGCTGTACATCACGCACGACATCGCCAGCGCGCGCTACCTGTGCGACGACATCGTCGTGATGTACGCCGGACGCATGGTCGAGGGCGGTCCGAAAGAGGACGTGATCGCGCGCCCGCTGCATCCGTACACGCAACTGCTGATCGACTCGTCGCCCGATCCGGAGCGCAGGGACCGGCCGGATCTGTTCGATGCGGAGGACCTGGGCGAGCCGCCGAGTCTGATCGACCCGCTGGCCGGGTGCCGGTTCCACCCGCGGTGCCCGGTCGCGATGGACGTCTGCCGGACCGAAACGCCGCCGCGAACCGAACTGCCCGACGGGCGATGGACCCACTGCTGGCTGCAGGAGAACGCATGAAAGCGCCGAGACAATCCGATGTGGCCCGGCTCGCGGGCGTCTCGCAGTCCGCGGTGTCCCGGGTGGTCAGCGGTGACATGGACCGGATCCCGGAGGAGACCCAGGAGCGGATCCGGGCCGCGGTGAAGGAGCTCGGGTACGTCCCGAACGCGGCCGCCCGGAACCTCCGCAACAAGCGCAACCGGCTGCTCGGCGTCCACACCTTCGAGGCCGTGTTCCCGCACGCCCGCGAGGACTTCTACTTCGAGTTCCTGCTCGGGATCGAGGAGCGTGCCGAGGAGATCGGGTACGACCTGGTCCTGTTCACCTCGACCGGGACGAGCGACGGCCGCCGCCGGATCTACCGCGACGGTACCAACCGGCTCAATCTCGCCGACGGCACCGTGCTGCTCGGCGCCGCGACGGATCGGGAGGAGCTGGCCCGGCTGTGGCACGACGGGTACCTGTTCGTCCACATCGGTCGTCGTGAGGTGGCCGGCGCGGACATCCCGTGCATCATCCCGGACTACGTGTCGGCTGCCGCCCGGCTCGTCACGTCGCTCGCCGAGCGTGGTCATCAGAACTTCGCGTACTTGCGTTCGGGCATCGAGCAGGAGGCGTACGCCGATCGCCGGGCCGGCTACCGCAACGCGATCGAGCGGCTCGGTCTGCACGATCGCTCGCCCGGTCTGCGCGGCGAGCCGGGGCTGACCGAGGAGTGGCTGGACGAGCTGGCGTCCGGACCGGAGACCGCGGTAGTTGCCGAGAACATCGGACTGGCCGAGGACCTGAGGGCCGGGCTGGCAGCGCGCGGGCTGAGCATCCCGGCGGACGTGTCCGTCGCGGTCCTGGAGGGGTCCGGCGACGAGCCCGGACACCGCTGGGACTGCCTGGTCATCCCGCGCAAGGAGATCGGCCGGATCGCGATCGACGCCCTGGTGGCGCGGGTCGAGAACCCGGACGAGGAACCGGTCAGCCAACTGGTGGCCTGTGATCTGGTGGCCGGCGAAACCGTCGCCGCGCCCCGAGTGAAGGAGTGAACGGGTGGAGCTCGAGACGGATGTCCTGGTCGTCGGCGGCGGACTCGGTGGGGTCGCGGCGGCGCTGACCGCGGTGCGGCTGGGTCATCGCGTCGTACTGACCGAGCCGACCGATTGGCTGGGCGGGCAGCTGACCAGCCAACTGGTGCCGCCCGACGAGCACCCATGGATCGAGGAGTACGCCGCCACCGGGTACGCCGAACTCCGCCGGCGGATCCGGGACTACTACCGCCGGAACTACCCGCTGACCCCCGAGGCCGCGGCCGATCCGTTGCTCGACCCGGGACGCGGTGTCGTCAGCCGGTTCTGCCACGAGCCCCGCGTGGCCGCCGCAGTACTCGAGGAGATGCTCGCGCCGTGGCGAGCCTCCGGCCGGCTCCGGGTGTTCCTCGAGCACTCGGCGATCTCGGCATTCGCCAACGGTGACGAGATCGAGGCGGTGACGCTCCGGGATGTACGCAGCGGCGACGACCTGACCGTGTCCGCGACGTACGTAATCGACGCGACCGAGCTCGGCGACCTGCTGGAGCTGGGAGGAGTCGAGCACGTCATCGGCGCGGAAGGTCGCGACCAAACCGGCGAGCTGCACGCGCCGGACGTCGCGAATCCCCTTGATCAGCAGGCATTCTCGTGGTGCTTCGCCCTGGAGCATCGGGCCGGGGAGGACCATACGATCGACCGGCCGGCCGGGTATGAGCATTGGCGGGACACGGTCGCCCCGTTCTGGCCGGGATCGCAGCTGTCCTGGACCGACGTCGTACCGGTGACGCTGAAGCAGCGGGAGTGGAAGCTGCTCGCGGCGAACCCGGGCCACCGCGCCCCGTTCTCACTCTGGCGCTACCGGCAGATCCTTGCCAGCAGCAACTTTGTCGACAAGGCGATCCCGGATGTCACGGTGGTGAACTGGCCCCAGCTCGACTACTGGGAGGCGCCGCTCCTGGGCGCGGGTGATCCGGCGGGCGCGTTGGCCGCGAGCCGGGACCTGTCGCTGTCCTTCCTGTACTGGATGCAGACCGACGGCGGGTACCCGGGCCTGCGGTTGCGGCCGGACGTCACCGGCACGGCGGACGGTCTGGCCAAGGCGCCGTACATCCGGGAATCGCGCCGGATCCAGGCCGAGTTCACCGTGCTCGAGCAGCACGTCGGCGTGGAGGCGCGGCCGGACGGGGCGGGCAGCGAGGTGTTCGCCGACACTGTCGGGATCGGCCGGTACCGGATCGACCTGCATCCGAGTACGGCGGGCCGAAACTACGTGGACATCGAGGCGTACCCGTTCCAGATCCCGCTCGGCGCGCTGATCCCGGTCCGCGTCGACAACTTGCTCCCGGCCAACAAGAACATTGGGACGACCCACATCACCAATGGTTGCTACCGCCTGCACCCGGTCGAATGGAGTATCGGCGAGGCGGTTGGCGCACTGGTCGGTTTCTGCCTGACCGAAGGCCTGTCACCACGCAAGGTCCGCACCGATCCCACCCATCTGGCCGACTACCAACGTCTCCTCACCGATGGCCTCGGCACCCGGATCGCTTGGCCGGAGGAGATCCGCACCCATCGCGACTGAAAGGGATGATGCTGTGCTCCGAAAGTCTTTGGCCGCCCTGTGTACTGCGTTGCTGTTCTCCGCTGCGTCCTTGGTGAACGCATCCGCGCAGACCACCGCCCTCCCCGCCCTGCACACCGAAGACAATCGCATCAAGAACAGCGCCGGGACCACCGTGACCCTCAAGGGTCTCTCGGTCATCGCCCCCGAACAGAACGCCGTCTGCACCGACTGCAACTCCAAACCGATCAACGACCTGATCGACATGACCGTCTCCAACGGCTGGAACTCGAAGGTCCTCCGCCTGCTCGTCACCGAGGCGATCGGCAAGGACCTGAACGCGTACGACGCGACGTACATCAAGCCGTACGTCGACCACGCCGTCGCCAAGGGTCTCTACGTGATCATCGACCTGCATCTGGTCCGCAACTACGGTGACGCGGCCGGCGCCGTACCGCAGTCCGACGTGAAGGGCTTCTGGGACTTCATCGCCCCGCGGTACGCGAACAACCCGAACGTGTTGTTCGAGGTGTTCAACGAGCCGATCGCGCCGGACAACTGGGCCACCTGGAAGTCGTACATCCAGCCGGTCGTGGACTCGATCCGGTCGGTGGCGTCGAACGTGATCCTGATGGGTAGCCCGTCCTGGAGCACCCGGCTGAACGGAGCGCTCACCGACCCGATCACCGGCGGCAACATCGCCTACGTCTACCACCTCTACCCGAACCAGGGGCCGGCGACCGCGGCCAGTCTGGATCCCAAGTTCGGCACCGCGTCGGCGACGTTGCCGGTGGTGCTGACGGAGTTCGGCTGGGACCCGTCACCGTCGGCGAACCAGGTCACCGCCGGTACGACGTCCGGCTGGGGACTGCCCCTGCGGCAGTACCTGGATGCTCGTCCACAGATCGGGTGGCTCGGCTGGGTGTTCGACAACTTCTGGGCACCGGTGATGTTCGACAAGAACTGGAACCTGCTGTCCGGCGAGTACGAGGGCGCCTTCATCCGCGACTGGCTGGCCGGGGCGCCGGCGGTCTCACCGTGTTCCGACCACCTGGCCCGCGGGGCGATGGTCACCGCGTCGTCGACGTACGACGCGAACTCGGGCGCGCCGAAAGCGGTTGACGGTTCCTGTCTGGACAGCGGACGCTGGATGTCCGCGGAGGGTGACACGGCTCCGGTGCTCACAGTGGATCTGGGGACCTACAAGGATGTGAGTCAGGTGGACGTCTACAGCGGGTACGGGTACCCGAACGTTGCCACCGGCACCGTCCTGACCGCGTTCATGGTCGAGGGGCACACGTCCGCGGGCTGGGTCCAGCTGGGCAGCTACACCGCCAACACCCGCGCCCTGGTCTCGACCGCGGTCACGTCGGCGGCGCTCGACCAGATCCGCCTGACGATCACCGATCCGTCCAGCACCACACCCGACATCGCCCGGGTCTACGAGGTGGCCGCCCACTAGGAGGACGCGTGATCGGTTCCCGACCAGTTCGGCTGGCCGTAGTTCTGCTCGCCAGTGCGCTTGTTCTCCCCGCGGTTCCGGCCGTGGCGTCGCGGGAGGTCAAGCTGGAGATCCTGTCCGGCCGCCCGGACAAGGTGACCGGTGGCGACGCGCTCGTCCATGTCGACACACCGGATGCTCACGTCCGGGTGACGCTCAACGGCACGGATGTGTCGTCGGTGTTCACTGCTGACGCCGACGGGCTGACTGGACTGGTCGGGGACCTGCGATCGGGATCGAACGTCCTCCGCGCCGAAGCCGACGGACGGCGCACGACGCTCGAGGTGCGCAACTATCCGCGGCAAGGGCCGGTGTTCTCGGGGCCGCACGAGCAGCCGTTCGTCTGTGAGACGGCACAGTTCGCGATCCCGGTGATCGGTCGGACGCTCGGCGAACCGTTGGACGCGGACTGCACGGTCGCGCCGCGGGTCGACTACTTCTACCGGACGACCGCGGGGACGTACGTGAAGTGGCCGGCCGGCGCGACGTCGTACCCGACTGATCTGGCGAAGACGGACGCCGGTGATCCGTTCATCGTCCGGATGGAGACGGGGAGCGCGAACCGGGCCGTCGTACAGACGACGATGTTGCACGATCCGCTGCGGGAGGCCGCGCCGACGCCGACGCGGCGGTCGTCGAGCTGGAACGGGCGGGCGATCTTCACCCTCGGAGGTGGGTGCGCCGGCGGGTGGTACCGGTCGGGGTCCACGACCGGCGGGGTGACGGATCCGTTCCTGCTCGGGCGCGGGTACGCACTCATGTCGTCGTCGCTCAACGTCTTCGGCCAGAACTGTAACGACCTGACGGCGGCGGAGTCGGCGATGATGACGAAGGAGCTGTTCGTCGAGCATTACGGGCGGCCTGTGTACACGGTCGGGTTCGGGTGCTCGGGCGGTTCGTATCAGGCGCACCAGATCACCGACAACTATCCGGGGATCTTCGACGGGATCGTTGTCGGGTGTTCGTTCCCGGAGGTCGGGTTCGGCACGATCTCGTTCATCAGCGACTCGTGGTTGCTGGACTCGTACTTCAACAAGTCGAGCCTCGCGTGGACACAGGAGCAGAAGCGGCAGGTAGCCGGGTTCGCGACGTACGCGACGCTCCCGAGTATGGCGGTCAGCGCGAACCGGATCGACCCGCGGCGCAACTGCGACATCGTCCCGGCGGCGCAGCGCTACGACCCGGACTCGAACCCTCGCGGCGTGCGGTGCGACGTGTTCGACCACACGGTGAACGTGTACGGCGCGGATCCGGCGACCGGGTTCGTCCGGCGGCCGCTGGACAACGTCGGCGTGCAGTACGGGCTCGGCGTACTGAAGTCCGGGGTGATCACGCCGGATCAGTTCCTCGATCTGAACCAGCGGATCGGCGGGTTCGACGCGGACGCGAACCTGGTGCCCGCTCGTACTGTCGCGGATCAGGCGGCGGTGGGTACGGCGTACCGGACGGGGCGGCTGACCAACGGCGGGGGAGGGCTGAAGGACGTGCCGATCATCGACTACCGGGCGTACTTCGACACTCAGTCGGACGGCGATATCCATGTCCGCTACCACACGTTCTCGATGCGGGCGCGGTTGGAGAAGGCGAACGGCACGGCGGCGAATCAGGTGAGCCTGCTCGAGGACGCTCGGTATGGACTGTTCAGCACGGACAGCCCGTTGCTGCAGCATGCGGTCGACTCGATGGATCGCTGGTTGACCGTGCTGGAAGCCGACGGCACCTCGCGCCCGAGGATCGACAAGATCGTCGCGGCGAAGCCCGATGAGTTGGTCGAGGGGTGCCGCGGGCCTTCCGGCTTCATCGCGCAGCCGTTGAACCGGGACCCGGCGTCGCGGTGCGAGCAGCTGTTCCCATCGGCGTCGTTCCCGCGAGAGGTCGCCGGCGCCGGCGTCGCCGCAGACATCATCAAGTGCAAGCTGCACGCACCCGCACGGTCGGACTATCCAGGCTTGACCGACGCCCAATGGACGCGCCTGCGGACGATCTTCCCCCGCGGCGTGTGCGACTGGTCGAAGCCTGGGGTTGGTCAGCAACCGTTGGCCGGGACGTGGCTGACCTTCGACTGACTGCAGGTAGCTGAGGTGACAGTGTGAGGTGTCTACACTGGTTGCCTCGCCGTCGCGATGTGATGTTTCCCCTTGTGGATAAGGGGTTTCCGGCTACGGTCTGGTTTGCGGCGGGCCCAGCTGCGGCGTATTCTCGAAAACATGTTCGAGGGCGATCTGAGTGAGTTGCCGACGGCTGACCTGCTGGAGTCGGCCGCGGAGTACCGTGCGGTGGCCGACCGGGCCGACGCGCGGCTCATCGAGGTCGCCTTGGTCTACGCCGACCGCTACCACCCCTCGGCACACCCCGGCCGCGCCGATCGTCTCCCGTGCGACGGGCGGGAGCGGGTGGTGGTGCTGGGCGGTGAAGGCTGCCCGGAGATCTTGGAGTTCGCGATCGCGGAGTTCGCGGTGATGCTGGGGCTCTCGGCAGGTGTAGCAGCCGACTACCTGGGTCAGGCGTTGGCGTTACGGCACCGGTTCCCGTTCACCTGGGCGCGAGTGCTGGCCGGTGAGGCGACGCCGTGGAAGGCGCGGCGGATCGTCACCGACTGCGCCAAACTCTCGAAGGAGGCCGCGGCGTACGTCGACAAGCGGGTCGCGCGGCTGGTGGATTCGATCAGGCCGTATCGGCTGAACAAGATCGTCAAGGCCGCAAAGATGCACGCCGACGCCGACCAGGCCCGCGCGGAGGCGGCCGAGAAGGCCCGCGAGCGCGGCGTCTTCGTCGGCCAAGCGAACGAGCACGGCACCAAAACCATGGTCATCAAGGCCGCCGCAGGTGCGGTCATCCGCAACGAGGCGACCCTCGCCGCGATCGCCGACGCGCTCAAGACCTTCGGCGACACCCGCGGAGTCCAGGCCCGCCGAGCCGACGCCGTCGGCATCATCGCCGACCCCCGCTTCACCCAAGAACTCCTCACCCAAGCCCACACCCACCACCTCACCACCCCGGACAACGCGACCCCGGACAACCCCAGGCCGGACAGCGCCTCCTCGGACGGTATCTCCTCGGGCGCGGGTTCGCGGTGGGGTGACGATGACCTGCTCGACGACGCGGTGAGCAGTTGGGATGAGCCGTGCCCGGACGTCGAGGCCATGGTTCCGGACCCACTCGACACGGCTTCCAACGACCCGGCTTCCAACGACCCGGTAGCACCTTTCGACCCGCGCGATCCCCACCTCCACCTCGACCCCGACGACGGCGAACCCATGGACGCCGCAGCCCAGCGCGCCCTGCACTCCCACCTGGCCCGAATCAAACACGACGCCCACACCAACCCCGGCAGCGACCGCGGTACACGGGTACGGCCGGGCAAGACCGAGATCTATGTGCACCTCACCGATCACACCCTTGCCACCGGCACCGGCGTACTGCGCGCCGAAGGTCTCGGCCCGATGCTCGCCGACCAGCTCGCCGAACTCGTCGGCCACGGCCCCTACATCGTGAAGCCGGTCATCGATCTGAACGATGCGGTGAGTGTGGATGCCTACGAGATCCCCGACCGGATCCGCGAACGCGTCAAGCTCACCCATCCCGTCGAGGTCTTTCCGTACGGCACGCGCGAAACCATCCGATCCATGGACCTGGACCATCTGCGGCCCTACGACCCCCTCGGCCCACCAGGTCAAACCTCCACCACCAACCTCGCACCGCTGGGCCGATTCGGCCATCGGGTGAAGACCCACGCCATCGGCTGGGACGTCCGCCGCGTCGACCGCACAACCCTGGAATGGACCACACCCCACGGCTTCCGATTCCATGTCGACCCCACCGGCACCCACCGAGTGCCGGATCCGTGAACCGTCAGCCCAGGCTGAACCGGAACCGGTGCGGACGAGCCTGCAGGTCGTGCGGCGGGAGGATCGGGGCGCCGCTGGTCGGACTGCCGAGGCCGTGTTGGAGGGCATCCAGCGTGATCCAGACTCGATCTCCGGGGGTGAGATCCGCTGGGTGCTCCGCGGCGGCCAGGTCGGCGATGGTCCACCGGCGTACCGTCAGTGCGACCTGCGGATCGCCGGTCAGGCGGAGCAGTCCCGGCGTACCGGACAGCTCGGCCCAGCGAACGTTGCCGCGGGCGCCGTTCTCCTGGGGATAGAGGTACGGCACCTGGAAGTCGTCGATCGTCGACGTGTACTGTCCGACCCGCGCCGCTGCCCGTGAGTCCGGATACGCCTGCCCCGGACCCAGCCCGAACCAACTCACCTGCCGGAATCCGGCCGGCACCCCGAACGTCACTCCCAACCGAGCCCACGGCACCGTCCACTCACCCAACGGCTCGATCTCGACGTCCGCCGTCAAGGCGTCCCCATCCGAGGTCCACCGGTACGTCGTCAGCACCCGAGCATCCGTTGCCGCCGCGCCGACCATCATCACGACCGTCAGCTCATCTCCGGCCGCGTCGACCGACACGGTCCGGTACCGGAGCCGATCCAGTCCGGCATTCGTCCACCGCGACTTCCGGTCCAACGTCGTCGCGTCCCACGTGCGCGCATCATGCTGAGTTGGCGCCCGCCACAGCTCCAACGGCACATGCTCAACCTCCCACCCATGCAACCCGACAAGCCGCCCCGTCCCGGGGTCAAACCTCCCCGGGCCAACCCGCAGAACCCCCGAAAGCCGCGACACCGCCCATCGGTTCCCCACGGGTGAGTGCGGGATGGCTGGTGTCACCCTCGCCTGGGTGAATGCGACCTCGTGACCCGCGGCCGCCCACGGGCTGTCCTCGGCGAGCACGGCCCGGATCGTCAACCATTGTTCGCAGTTCTGAGCCGGCAGGGCGGGAAGCTTCAGCGTTGCGGACTGACCGGCCGGGATGACGGGGACGTCCAGGGTGCCACGCGCGACGACGATGCCCTCGTCGGCCGCATCCCAGTGGAGAGCGAGATGGCTCGTGTCGCGGACGTCGTACCTGTTGGTGATCGTGAGGGTCTCGTCGGCAATAGACATGCGGACGGGCTCGTAGACCTTGTGGACCTCGGCCAGGACCGGCTGCGGACTGAGGTCGGGGAAGACGAGACCGTCCAGGACATAGGTGCCGTCGTGGAGTTCTTCGCCGAAGTCGCCGCCGTAGCCGTAGGAACCATCGGCCCGCAGGATCCCGTGCTCCATCCACTCCCACAGGAACCCGCCCTGGCACCGTTCGTACGCATCGAACAGCGCCTCGTACTCCGGCAACCCGCCCGGACCGTTGCCCCCGGCATGCGAATACTCACACAGCACGAACGGCATCGCCCGCCGCCGAGCATCCAACGCAGGATCGTCGAGCGGCTTCTCGGCCCGCTTCCCGATCGCCTCCACCTCGGCATGCGACGCGTACATCCGGCTGTACACATCCACATCCGCACACGTCAGATCGCCCTCGTAGTGCACCGGCCGCGACGGATCGCGATCGCGGGTCCACGCAGCCATCGCCGTGAGATTCGACCCGACGCCGGCCTCGTTGCCCAGCGACCACATCACGACGCACGGATGGTTCTTGTCCCGCTCGACCGTCCGCCGCATCCGGTCCAGCGAGGCGTCCAGGAACCGCGGGTCGTCGGCCGGGTTCCCGCGCCAGTCGAGCAGGAAGAACCCGTGGGTCTCGTAGTCGCACTCGTCCATCACCCAGAACCCGAGCTCGTCGCACAGCTCCAGCAACCGCGAGTCCGGCGGATAATGACTGGTCCGGATCGCGTTGATGTTGTGCCGCTTCATCACCAGCAGTTCTTCGCGCATCCGCTGATGAGGTACGGCGCGACCGAACACCGGATCGTGCTCATGCCGGTTCACTCCGCGGAACACGATCCGCCGCCCGTTGACCCGCAGTACCCCGTCGACGATCTCCACGGTCCGGAACCCGATCCGCAACGAAACCCGCTGACCCGGCAGCTCCACGACCGCGTCGTACAACCGCGGCACCTCCGCCGACCACGGTTCGACGCCTGGGATCGTCACCGACTCCCCACAGGGCACCGCCGCGTCCAACGACGGGATCCGCACCACCGCACCGGGCACCGACTCCACGAGCAACAACCCGGCGCCGTCCGCATAGTCCGCGTGGACGAAGACGTCCACCGGTTGCGAGATCAGCGTGACGTCCCGGAAGATCCCCGGCAGCCACCACATGTCCTGGTCCTCGAGGTACGAACCTGACGACCACTGATGCACCCGCACCGCCAGCACGTTCCGCCCCGCCCGCAACACGTCGTCGACCGCGAACTCGGCCGGCAGCCGAGAACCTCGCGTCACGCCGAGCTCGACCCCGTTCAGCCACACCCGCGCGCACGAGTCCACGCCGTCGAACCGCAGTACCGACGGCCCGCTCCAGGAAGCCGGCAGCTCGAACACGAGCCGATGGTCGCCGGTCGGGTTCTCGTCCGGCACGCACGGCGGGTCCACCGGGAACGGGTACTTCTGGTTCGTGTACGCCGGACTCCCGTGCCCGTGCATCGGCCACGACGATGGCACCGGCAGCCAATCCCAGTCCGAGTCGTCGAAGTCCACGGCCTCGAAACCTTCCGCAGCCGCAGCCACGGACGGCGCCAACCGGAACCGCCACTGCCCGTTCAGGCTCAACCGGGGAGCATCCGACCGTACGGCGGCCCGCGGCGCCAGCGCGCCGTACCCGGGACCCGGATCTTCCCAGTAGTTCACGCGATCTCCCGGATCCACACCGTCATCGTTCCGACCGTCCGGTTCGCCCAGGCGTAGTAGGGGATCGCAGTCAGCGGCCCATCGCGGCCCGGGACCTCGACCGTCGTCACACCACCGAGCAACTCCGGCTGCTCCCGCTCGATCAGCTCACCAGCCGCCACCACCGCCGAGTCGAGTACGACGTCGGCGTCCTGCTGCTCGAAGCAGTAGACCAGCGGACCGCGCTCGATCGCGACGCACCCGCGCACCGAGTCGATCCGCTCATCGGGCCTGGTACGGCGGGCCGCGACCGGCAACTCGAGCACGACCTCATCGCCTACCGACCACACCCGCCGCAACGGCCCTTCGAACCCGTTGATCGTCACCCGATGGCTGTCCGCCCAGGCCGGGATCCGAAGCCCGAGCGTCCACGGCTCGTCCGGCGCCGACGTGATCCGCACCCGCACCGTGCCGTGCCACGGGTATTCCGTCGCTACCTCGAACCCCACGTGGCCGACAGGAATGTCAGCGGCCACCGAAGCCGGTGCGTACAGCTGCACCTGTACGCCGTCGTCGTCCGAGGTCGCAACCAGCTGATCCAGCGACGACAGCGTCCGCATCACATTCGGCGGGCAGCACGCGGTACCGAACCAGGGCTGCCGGCCGCCGACCGCGGACCGTTGATCGTCGGCGAAGGCATCGGCCCGGACCTTCAACGTGTTCACGTAGAAGAACCGGTCGCCGGTGAGCGAGACACCGGAGATCACCGCGTTGTAGAGCGTCCGCTCGATCAGGTCGGCGTACTTGCTCTCACCCGTTGCCAGCAGCAACCGCCAGCTCCACTGCACGCCGGCGATCGCGGCGCAGGTCTCGCAGTACGCCGCGTCCGGTGGCAGCTCGAACGGGTCGCCGAACGCCTCGCCGTACCAGCGCGACCCGACGCCACCGGTCAGGTACATCTGACTCTCGACCATCGTCTGCCATGTCGTCTGCAACGCCTCGAGCAACTCGGCATCCGACGTCTCGACCGCGACATCGGTCGCGCCGGCCGCGAGGTACAGCGCCCGGACCGCGTGGCCGGCGATCGTGCGGACCTGGCGCACCGGCAAGTGATCCTGGAAGTACGCCGGCCCATGGTGGCCCGGGGGAGTGAGCAACCCGTGGCCACGGGCCTCGACGAAGTACGACGCCAGCTCCAGGTACGCCGCTGTGCCGGTCTCGCGATAGAGGTCGACGAGCGCCATCTCGATCAACGGATGACCGTCGACACCCTCCAGCCGGCCCGGCCCGAATGTCTTGCACAGGTGATCCGCGAACCGGCAGGCGACGTCGAGCAGGGTGCGATCCCCGGTCGCACGGACCTGCGCGACGGCTGCCTGCAACAGGTGGCCCGCGCAGTACAGCTCGTGGCCCTTCTCCAGGTCGCCGTAGCGCTGACCGCCGAGCGCCAGGCGGGTGTGGGTGTTCAGATATCCGTCGGGCTCCTGCGCCGCCGCGACCAACGCGCTCGCGCCGGACTGCCATCCGGCGAGGTCGGCGGACGGCTCGCGGGCCTGTTCCCAGGCGACTGCCTCGAGCCATTTGTAGACGTCCGTGTCGGCGAAGAGCTTGCCGGCGAACCCAGCCGCTTCTTGCCCGGCCGCAGCGCGGAAGTTCCGGAGCGTGCCGACTTCCTCGAGCCGCTCCGCCGCTGCCGGGATGGTCGTGTCGCGGTTGGTGCGCTGCCGGTCCAGCCAGAACCCGCCGCTGAGTTTCGTGCTACCGAGGGGGAGTGGGCGCAAGGGCATGCAGGCAAGGTAACCACCGCGCCGGACGTCGGGGCAAGAGTTCAGTGCAAACGATTGCGGACTCACAATCTCCCGCGTGCAAACGATTGCAATTTCTCGGCGTCACGCCCTTGACATCGGCTCGTAACCTCCGTGACCATGAGGGCCGTCGTTCCATTCGGACTTGACTAGATATTCAGACTGCGCGACTCAGCAGCCGCCGCCCCCTGCCGAAAGCGAGGCATGGACGATGACCGAAACCTCCCCGGACACCCGATCAGCCGCGGAGCCGCCCCCGACGCCGCCCGGCTGGTCCCGACGTGGCTTCGTCGGAACGACCGCTGCCGCCATCGGCGTCGCGTCCCTGGGCATCACGCCGACGGCGACTGCCAAGTCCGCGGTCAGCACCGATGACCGGCTGCCCGCCTTCCCCGGTGCCGAGGGCGCCGGCAAGTGGGCCACCGGCGGCCGCGGCGGATCCGTGTACGAAGTGACCACGCTGGCCGATTCCGGACCCGGGTCGCTCCGTGACGCCGTCTCCGGCTCCAACCGGACCATCGTGTTCCGGGTCTCTGGCACGATCCAGTTGGAAACCGGCCTGCAGATCGCCGGCAACAACCTGACCATCGCCGGACAGACCGCTCCTGGTGGCGGCATCTGCGTGGCCGGTCACAGCACCGGGATCAAGGGCAGTGCCCACGACATCGTGATCCGCTACGTCCGGTTCCGTCTCGGCGACGAGAACGAGATCGCGGACGACTCGTTCAACACCAACGTGCCCGGCTCGGTGAGCCCGGAGATCCGCAACCTGATCATCGACCACTGCTCGTTCAGCTGGGCGGTCGACGAGTGCCTCTCGCCGTACGGGAACTTCGACGTCACCGTCCAGTGGTGCATCGTGTCCGAAGGGCTGGCGCTGTCCGCGCACCCGAAGAACCGGCACGGGTACGGCGGGATCTGGGGCGGCGAGCGGAACACGTACCACCACAACCTGATCGCCCACCAGGGCGGCCGGCAGCCGCGCTTCGGCTACACCGAGGGCATCAACCTCGAGGTCGACCACTACAACAACGTGGTCTACGACCACGGCTACACCTCGGTGTACGGCGGTGAGTGGGCCAACGGCATCAACATCATGAACAACTTCTACAAGCCCGGTCCGACCACGCTGGGCGAGGTCGCGCCCGTCGTCCTGAGTGCGAACCGGGGCGGCCAGTGGTACGTCGCCGGCAACCAGGTCGAGGGCCACCCGGACGTCACCGCCCACAACCGGCGCGGCATCCGCTACCCGATCGGCGGCATCGTCGAGCTGACCGAGCCGCAGCCGATCCCGGGCCGCGGCGACATCCAGGCGGCCGCGAAGGCGTACGACGCGGTGCTGGCCAACGCCGGCGCGATCCTGCCGAAGCGCGACGCGGCCGACGCCCGGGTCGTCGAGGAGGTCCGCAACGGCACCGGCCGGCTGATCAACTCGCAGAAGGAGGTCGGCGGTTACCCGGAGCTCGTGCAGACCGAGGCGCCGGTGGACTCCGACCACGACGGCATCCCGGACTGGTGGGAGACGGCGAACGGCCTGGACCCGAACGACCCGTCCGACGCGCAGAAGGTCGCTCCGAACGGTTACACCTACCTGGAGAACTACCTCAACTCGCTCGTCCCGGACCCGGTCGGCAACCCCGCGATCCGGATCACCAGCCCGTCGCAGAACCAGACCATCCCGGGCCGGACCGCGCCGACCGTGACGATCAAGGCCGACGCAGCCGCCGCGAAGGGCGGTCAGCTCGCGAAGGTCGAGTTCTTCGCCGGCGATCAGGTCATCGGCACCGCGAGCAAAGCGCCGTACCAGATCCAATGGAAGAACGTTGCCGACGGCTCCTACTGGCTGACCGCGCGGGCCACCGACCAGAACGGTACGGCGACCCAGTCGACCGCGGTGCAGATCCACGTCAACAAGCAGGTGGGTACGACGGGCTGGACGTCGGCGTCCGTGGGGAGGCCGCCGGTGCCCGGCTCAGGCAGCCTGGACGGCGGGATCCTGACGATCAAGGGCTCCGGCCGGATCTACGGCCGGACCAGCAACTTCCACTACGTGTACCGCAAGCTCCAGGTCGGCGGCGCCGGCTCGGTCTGGCAACTCACCACCCGGCTGGACAAGCTCGGCAAAGTTGCCAACGGCATCACCGCCGGCCTGATGATCCGCGACACTCTCGACCCGGCCGCACCTTTCATGTACGGCGGTGTCGGCTTCGGCGTCGCCGGTGGGTACGGCACCGTGAACGACAATGCGGGGTCCGCGCCGGACACCACCGACGACGGCGGGATGAAGGCGCAGGCGATCCGGATCCAGACCGACGGCCCGAATCCGAGCGTCGGCCCCTGGCCGTGGGACGGGACCTATATGGACCCGACCAAGCAGTACTGGCTGCGGCTGCTCCGCAGGGAGCGTCCGCAGGCCAGGGAGGTCGAGTTCGAGGCCTTCATCTCGACGGATCAAGTCACGTGGGACCGCTTCGGCTACGAGAAGATCATGATGCCGAGCCGGACCTTCTACATCGGGTTCGCGGTCGATGGCGGCCAGGTCGACAACGACCTCGTCGACTACGGGACCGCGCAGTTCAGCAACATCGCGCTCGAGCAGCAGTGAGGTAGAGATGTCTGAAAGCACAATCAATCGGCGCCGGCTGCTGCAGGGCGGTCTGGGGCTGCTGGCCGTGGCAACCATCCCTGGGTGTGGCTTCTTCGACACCAAACCCGCGGGCTCCGGCGCGCAGGTCGCCGCAGCCGGCGAGAAGGAGTCGCCGATGCTGAAAGCCCTGGTGGACAAGGGATCGCTGCCCCCGCTGGCGGATCGGTTGCCGAAGAACCCGCCCGTGATCAAGCCGCTCGAAGGCAAGGCGCAGTACGGCGGGACCTGGCGCTCGGCGATGCTGACGCAGGAAGACACCCAGTGGCTGTGGTACGCGATGCACTACGAGCCGCTGCTGCGCTGGAAGCCGGACAAGGTCGGCAAGCCCGGGTACGACGAGCTGGAGGCGAACACCGCCGAGTTCACGGTCGATGCCGAGAGCAAGGTTTACACCTTCACCCTGCGCGAAGGCCTGAAGTGGTCGGACGGCAAGCCGTGCACGGCGGACGACCTGCTGTTCACGATCCTCGAGGTGCAGTGTGACGAAGGTCTGCACCCGGACGGCCTGTACGACGCGTTCCTGTCGCCGGACACCAACAAGATGGCGAAGGTCGAGAAGGTCGACGAGCGAACGGTCAAGATGACGTACTCGTCGCCGCAGCCTTCGCTGCTCGTCCAGATCGCCGATGCCATCTTCGAGCGTGAAGGCGCCTACGGGATGCTGCTGCCGAAGCACTACTTCCAGCAGTTCCACCTGAAGTACAACAAGAGCGCGAACGCGCTGGCGAAGAAGGCCGGTGTCGGGAGCTGGGTCGACCTGTTCAACCAGAAGCAGAACCCGTGGACCAACCCGGAGCAGCCGACGCTGGCGCCGTGGAAGGTGACCACCGCGCTCGGCAAGGGCTCCGCGGTCACCCTGACCCGGAACCCGTACTACTGGAAGGTCGACGACGCCGGCAGGCAGCTGCCGTACATCGACAACTGCCGGGTCGAGGTCGTGCAGGACGCGCAGGTCGAGCTGCTGAAGGTGATGAACGGCGAGTTCGGCATGCAGTACCGGAACTTCGGCACCGCGCAGAACAAGCCGGTGGTGGCGCAGAACCGGGCGAAGGGCGCCTACAAGATCTTCGAGGTGCCGACGCAGCTCACCAACACGATGGTCCTCGGGCTCAACCTGACCCACAAGGACCCGGCCAAGCGGGCGCTGTTCTCGAACAAAGAGTTCCGGGCCGGGCTGTCGCACGCGATCAACCGCAAGGAGGTCATCGACGCGGTGTACGCCGGTCAGGGTGAGCCCTGGCAGGGCGCGCCGGCGAAGGACTCGCCGTACTACAACGAGCAACTGGCCACGCAGTTCCTGGAATTCGACGCGGCCAAGGCCAACCAGCACCTGGACGCGGCCGGGCTGACGAAGAAGTCCGGCGACGGCCGGCGGCTCGGCGCCGACGGCAAGCCCGTGTCGGTCACCGTACTGATCAGCGAGTCGTTCCCGGACCACGTCGAGGCGATCGAGTTCATCAAGAAGCGCTGGGCCGCCGTCGGTATCGAGCTGCGGGCCCAGCCGGTCAGCGAGGACCTCTACAAGGAACGGGTCAAGGGCAACGATCACGACGCGGGGACCTGGACCTGCGGCACCTTCGTGCTGCCAACCGGCACCGGCGGTGACCACTACTGGGTGCCGACCAACGACGGCAGCGCGCGGTACGGCATCGGCTGGGCGCAGTGGTACCAGTCGCACGGCGAGAAGGGCACCAAGCCGCCTGCGGAGGTGCAGAAGCAGCTCGACCTGTTCACGCAGGCCCGGCAGGAGCCGGACGCGGCGAAGACGCTCGACCTGGGCAAGCAGGTGCTGCAGATCGCGGCCGACCAGTTCTACTACATCGGCATCAGCTCGGTGCCGAACACGTACGGCGTCGTCAAGAACGACTTCCACAACGTGCCGGCGCAGATGAACGAATCGGTTGCCCCCGGCATCGTCCACCCCGAGCAGTTCTCGATCGGCCAGTAATGCTGCGGTTCGTGGGCCGGCGGCTGGTCTGGATGTTCATCACGCTGGCGGCGATCTCGTTCGTCACCTTCGTGGTGATCAAGCTGCCGCCGGGCGACTACACCACCACGGTGATCGCGAACGCCGAGGCACGCGGCCAGGACATCCCCGACTCGCAGATCGCCGAGCTGAAGCGGCACTACGGTCTCGACAAGCCGTTCATGGTGCAGTACCTGACCTGGATCGGCGGCGTCGTACTGCACGGTGACCTCGGCCAGTCGTTCGCCTGGAACCAATCGGTCTCGAGCCTGATCGGCAACCGGGTGCTGCTGTCGATGGTGCTGTCGATCGCCAGCCTGCTGTTCGTCTGGGCGATCGCGTTCCCGATAGGTATCTACAGCGCGCTGAGACAGTACTCGGGCGGCGACTACGTGGCATCGTTCCTCGGCTTCATCGGGATGGCCGTTCCGGAGTTCATGCTCGCGCTGGTGATGATGTACGTCGGGTTCCGGTACTTCGGCCAGAGTGTCGGCGGACTGTTCTCACCGCAGTACGCCGACGCCGCGTGGAACCTGGGCAAGCTGCTCGACCTGATCGCACACCTGTGGATCCCGATCGTCGTGGTCGGGGTCGCCGGTACGGCTGGGCTGATCCGGATCACCCGGGCCAACCTGCTCGACGAGCTGCACAAGCCGTACGTCGCGACCGCGCGGGCGAAGGGTCTGCCGGAGTGGAAGCTGCTGCTCAGGTACCCGGTCCGGATGTCGCTCAGCCCGTTCTTCAGCACGGTCGGCTGGTTGCTGCCGGGCCTGATCAGCGGCGAGACGATCGTGTCGGTCGTGATGAGCCTGCCGACCAGCGGTCCGCTGCTGCTCGGCGCGGTGAAGAGCCAGGACATGTACCTGGTCGGCAGCTTCGTGCTGATCCTCAGCACGCTGACCGTGATCGGCACGATGCTCAGCGACCTCGCCCTGGCCTGGTGGGATCCGCGGATCCGCGCCCGGTTCCAGAAGGGATAGATCCATGGCCCAGCAGACCGAGGTGCTCGTCGCCCCGCAAGAGGTGGTGAAGAGCCTCCGGGATCACGGCGCGCTGCCGCAGTGGCGGTTGATGTGGCGGCAGTTCCGCCGGCACAAACTGGCGCTGATCGGGCTGATCGTGCTGATCCCGATCTACTTCGTCGCGCTCCTCGCGGGCTTCTTCGCGCCGGCGAGCGCCGACACCGCCCACACCGCGCTGCCGTACGCGCCGCCGCAGCGGGTGCACATCTCCGGCGAGCACGGGATGTTCGTCTACGGGTACTCGTCGACGCGCAACCAGGAGACGTTCGAGCAGACCTTCACCGTCGACAAGTCGAAGATCATCGAGGTCGGGCTGTTCGTGCACGGCGACCGGTACTCCGTCCTCGGCCCGATCAAGTCCGACATCCACCTGATCGGCCCGACCACCGCGGGCGAGCCGTTCTTCCTGATCGGCGCGGACCAGTCCGGGCGCGACCTGCTGTCGCGGCTGATCCACGGCGCCCGGGTGTCGTTGTCGATCGGACTCGTCGGCGTGTTCGCCAGTTTCCTGCTCGGCATGCTGATCGGCGGCATCTCCGGCTACCTCGGCGGCACGGTCGACAACATCATCCAGCGGATCATCGAGTTCATCATGTCGATCCCGACGCTGCCGTTGTGGATGGCGTTGTCGGCGGCGCTGCCCGGCGGCTGGGGGCCGTTGACCCGGTACTTCGCGATCACGGTGATCCTCTCGCTGATCGGCTGGACCGGATTGGCGCGGGACGTCCGCGGCCGGTTCCTCAGCCTGCGCGAGGAGGACTTCGTGATGGCGGCCCGGCTCGACGGCGTGAGCCGGACCGGGATCATCTTCGGCCACATGGTGCCGTCGTTCGCCAGCCACATCATCGCCTCGGTGTCGATGGCGGTGCCGCGGATGATCCTCGGCGAGACCAGCCTGTCGTTCCTCGGCCTCGGCCTGCAGCCGCCGGCGGTCAGTTGGGGCGTGCTGCTCGAGGGCGCGCAGAACGTCCGTGCGGTCGCCACCGCGCCGTGGCTGCTGACGCCGGGCCTCGCGGTCGTGGTCGTCGTACTCGCCATGAACTTCGTCGGCGACGGTCTCCGCGACGCCGCGGATCCCTACAAGTGAGGAGTCCGGAGATGCAGCCTCTTCTGGAAGTGCGTGAGCTGAGGACCCACTTCGAGCTCAGTGACGGCGTGGTCAAGGCGGTCGACGGCGTCAGCCTGACGGTACGGCGTGGCCGAACCCTGGCCGTGGTGGGCGAGTCGGGCTGCGGGAAAAGTGTCACCGCGCGATCCATCCTGCGCCTGATCGAGCGGCCGGCCCGGATCGTCGGCGGCGAGGTCCTGCTGCACGACGAGACGGACGGTGAGCCGCTCGACCTGCTGTCCGCGAAGGACAAGCGGTTGCGGCAGGTGCGATGGGCCGACATCGCGATGGTGTTCCAGGAGCCGATGGCCTCGCTCAGCCTGGTACACACGATCGGCGACCAGATCGTCGAAGCCGTCCGGCTGCACGAGAACGTCGGCAAGCAGGCCGCGCGCGACCGGGCGATCGAGATGCTCGGCCGGGTCGGCATCCCGGACCCGAAGCGCCGGGTCGACTCGTACCCGTTCGAGCTCAGTGGTGGCATGCGGCAACGAGCCATGATCGCGATGGCGCTGGCCTGCCGGCCGCGGCTGCTGATCGCGGACGAGCCGACGACCGCGCTCGACGTGACCACGCAGGCGCAGATCCTCGACCTGCTGACGGATCTCCAGCAGGAGCTGGGGATGGCGATCATGCTGATCACCCACGATCTCGGCGTCGCCGCGCAGGTCGCCGACGAGGTCGCGGTGATGTACCTCGGCGAGGTCGTGGAGCAGGGGCCGGCATCCGCCGTACTGAGTAATCCCAAGCACCCGTACACGCAGGCGCTGGTGCGCTCGGTTCCCCGGCTCGGGCAGCGTGGCCGGGACCGGCTGGTCGCCGTCCGGGGGACGGTGCCACCGCCGTACGAGCGTCCTTCGGGGTGTCGTTTTCATCCGCGGTGTGACGCGTTCATGGCGGGGAAGTGCGACGTGACGGTGCCGGCGACGGTGCGCAGCGACGAGATCGACGTTGCCTGCCTGCTGTACGGGGAGGACGAACGATGAACCTGCTGGAGACCAAGGGCCTCACCATGCACTTCCCGCTGCAGGGAGGATTCCTCGGACGGAACCGCGGCTACGTGAAGGCTGTCGACGGTGTCGACCTGTCGATCAAGGCTGGTCGCACGCTCGGGCTGGTGGGTGAGTCCGGGTGTGGAAAGACGACGCTCGGCCGCTGCATCGTCCGTGCGTACGAGCCGACCGCGGGCAGCATCATGTTCGATGGCGTCGACCTGGCCACGCTGAACGAGAAGCAGTTGAAGCCGTACCGCGGGCAGGTCCGGCTGATCTTCCAGGACCCGCACTCCTCGCTCGACCCGCGCAAGACGCTGCGCGACATCATCGCGGAGCCGCTGCGGGTCCAGGACGCCGGATCGCGCGACGAGATCGACGACAAGGTCGCCGCGCTGCTGCGTCGCGTCGGGCTGCGAGCGGAGTACGCGCATCGCTACCCGCACGCGTTCAGCGGCGGCGAGCGGCAGCGGGTCGTGATCGCCCGGGCACTCGCGACCGAGCCGCGACTCGTGGTCGCGGACGAGGCGGTGAGCGCACTCGACGTCTCGGTCCGGGCCCAGATCCTCAACCTGCTGAAGGATCTGCAGGAGGAGTCCGGGCTCACCTATCTGTTCGTCTCCCACGACCTCGGCATCGTCGAGCACGTCGCCGACGACGTCGCGGTGATGTACGTCGGCAAGCTGGTCGAGAGCGCGTCGACCGAAGAGCTCTACACCAAGCCCCTGCACCCGTACACCGAGGCGCTGCTCAGCGCCGTACCGGATCCGGACCCCGCATCCCGCGGGCAGCGCGAGCGGATCAAGCTCAGCGGCGAGATCGCGGATCCGTCCAAGGTGCCGGCCGGCTGCCCGTTCCATCCCCGGTGCGGGTACGCCGAAGCCCGGTGTGCGACCGAAGTCCCGCAGCTGCGCGAGATCGGGGGCCGCAGAGTCGCGTGCCACCTCGCCGAGCAGCTGGATCTGAAGGGTGTCCTCACGGCCACCACCGCCCCGTAGGAAAGGTCATCTCCATGTCTGAAGACCAGAACGCCGAACGCCCGTCCGGCTCCAGCTCCGGCTTGTCGCGTCGCGGCTTCGTGCGCAACAGCGCACTGCTCGGCGGGCTTGCCGCCCTCGGCGGGATGCTCCCGGCCGGAACGGCCGCCGCCGCGACCACCAGCTCCACCACTGCGACACCGCGCAGCGGCGTCAACTCCGCGACCGGCTCCGTCGACATCCCGAACAAGTACGGCAAGCCGTTCTCGGTCGCCGACGACGAGCTGTTCGTCTTCGCCGCGAACTTCAAGCCGTTCGAACTCGGCGGCGACGACGACGGCCGCGAGGCACACCGGTACTTCGACGCCGTGTTCGGCGACGCGATCCGGGCCAAGTTCCCCGACATCAAGCTCAAGTACGCGACCTGGGACTACCCGATCCGGTACGAGGACATCGCCAAGGCCGGCCGCGTCCCGGACCTGATCCTGGAGGACCCGCGGCTGCGGATCGACCGCGACCTCGAGCCGCTCGGCTGGGTGCAGGACATCACGTCGGCGGTGCAGCAGGCCGGGATCGACCTGAGCACGCTGAACCTCGGCTCGGTCGAGCAGATCAAATCGCGCTCCGACGGCGGCCTGTACGGCGTCCCGCTGTGGATCGACGAGAGCCTGCTGTTCTACAACAAGCTGATCTTCGACAAGTTCCGGGTGCGGTACCCGTCGACTGGGTCGACGTACGACGACATCTACAAGCTGGCCCAGAAGCTCACCCGGCAGGACAAGACCGACCACTACAAGGGCTACATGCAGCACCCGGACAACTACCTCGCGATGAACCAGCTCGGGCTCTACCCGTTCGTGCCGGGTTCGAGTGAGCAGCCGGCGCCGGAGGACGTGAAGGTCAACCTGACCAGCAGCGAGTGGAAGTCGATCGCGAACAACCTGTACCGGTTCCTGATGATCCCGCGGAACAACTTCACCACCGTGGACGACTTCTTCAAGGGCGACATGAGCTTCCCCGGCCACCTCGCGATGGCGGTGAACAACCTGTCCAAGCTGAACGCGTACGCGCTCAGCCCGTACTACATCGAGGAGGACGACGCCGCGCAGTTCGCGGAGTGGGCCAAGAGCGTGAAGATCGGTGTCACGTCGATGCCGGTGCTGTCGCGCGGGTCGAAGTCGATCTACCAGCCGGACACGCGGGCCGCGTTCATCCCGCCGCAGTCGCAGCACCAGGACCAGGCGCTGGACGTGGTCAAGTACCTGGTGTCGGAGGAGATGCAGGCGCGGATCTCGTCGTACGGCATGAAGGGTGTGCTGAAGACGGACGCGGTGGTGAACGCGTTCGGTACGGCGATCCCGGAGCTGGCCGCGATCGACCCGTCGGCCGTGTACTGGGGCGACAACGCGGTGATCAAGAACTACCAGAACACCGAGTACTGGGACATCCCGCTGTACAAGGTGTTCCGGCAGCACGTGCTGAAGGACGGCATGGACGTCGACTCGTCGCTGCAGGTCGCCGAGCAGCTGGACATTCCGGCCTACATCAAGGCCCAGGCCGCCGCCGGATTCACGTGGTGAACGACCCCAGGTTCGACGGCCGCATCCGCGAGGGTGCGGCCCTCCTGCCCACCATCCACCCCGGCGACAGCCACGCCGCCACGCTCGTCGAGACACCCGCCGGCGATCTGCTCTGCGCCTGGTTCAACGGCCCCGCCGAAGGCGAGCCGGACACCAACATCATCCTGTCCCGCCTCCCAGCCGGCACCGGCACCTGGCTCCCACCCCAGCAGCTCTCGTCCGATCCCCACCGCTCAGAACAAAACCCCCTCCTGTTCGTCGCTGGAGCTGATGAGGTGTGGCTGCTGCATACGTCCAACGAGCCGCATGATCAGTCGACCTCGCGCGTGCTCCGGCGGGTTTCGTCTGACGGCGGGCTCAGCTGGGAGCGGAGCGAGGTGTTGTTCGACCATCTGGGCAGCTTTGTCCGGAACCCGGTTGTTGTGTTGAGCAACGGGGACTGGTTGCTGCCGGCGTACGACTGTGACAAGAGTGCGGAGCGGACCGTTCTGCAGCTCAGCACCGATCGGGGCGCGTCCTGGGAGCAGGTGGACGTGCCGGATGCGGTCGGGCAGGTGCAGATGAGTGTGGTGGAGCTGTCGCCCGGCGAGCTGGTCGGGTACTTCCGGAGTCGTGCCGCCGACCGGATCCACCGGTCGGTGTCCAAGGACAACGGTCGCACCTGGACCGCTCCCGAGCGGACCACCCTGCCGAACAACAACTCCGCGATCCAGGTCCTCCGCCTGACCGACGGGCGCCTGGTGATGGTGTTCAACGACTCGTCCGCCGACCGCGACCAGTTCCGCTGGGTCGACGACGGCAAGGGCGGCGTACGCCGGAAGACGCTGCGGACCCCGCTGACGCTGGCGTTGTCCGAGGACGACGGCGCCACCTGGCCGTACTGGCGGAACCTGCAGGTGCAGGACGAGGAGTACCGCGAGAACGAGTTCGGCTACTCGTACCCGACGCTGCTGCAGACCCGCGACGGCCGGCTGCACGTCGCGTACTCGTACCTGCGCAAGACGATCAGGCACGTGATCCTGGCGCCCGAGTGGATCCAGGCAGGAGACCGATTGCCATGAGTCCTGTCGTGAGTACCGAGAAGTGGGGCCTGCACGAGCTCACCTTGTCCGGACCATCCGAACTGGCAGGCGGCAACCCGTTCACCGATGTGGAGTTCCAGGTCACCTACCAGTTCCGGAACCGGATGGTGACCGTCGACGGCTTCTACGACGGCGACGGCACCTACCGCGCCCGGTTCTCGCCGGACCGCGAAGGCAGCTGGGACTACATCACCAGCAGCTCCGCGGCCGAGCTCGACGGGCATCGCGGCACGTTCGAGTGCACGCCGCCCGCGCCCGGGAACCACGGGCCGGTCGAGGTGCTCGGCGGGCACCACTTCTCGTACGCCGACGGCACGCGGTACGACTGCATCGGTACGACCTGCTACCACTGGACCTACGAGTCCAAGGACCTGCAGGAGCTGACCCTCGCATCGTTGCGCGAGGCACCGTTCGACAAGGTCCGGATGTGTCTGCTGCCGACGGACGGGATGCGCCCGGAGCGGACTCCGTTCGCCGGCTCGACGCCCGGTGCGGTGGACGTCGAGCGGTACGACCCGGTGTTCTTCCGGCACTTCGAGACCCGGATCGCGGATCTGCTTGCCCTTGGCATCCAAGCTGATCTGATCCTGTTCCATCCCTACGACCGTGGGGTGTGGGGCTTCGACCGGATGGCGCCGGCGCAGGACGCGGCCTTCGTGCGGTACGTCGTGGCGCGGTTGGCGGCGTACCGGAACGTCTGGTGGTCGCTGTCGAACGAGTACGACTTCAACCACGAGAAGACGATCGCCGACTGGGACCGGCTGCTGCAGCTGGTGCAGCGGTACGACCCGTACCAGCGGCTGCGGTCGATCCACAACGGGACCAAGATGTACGAGGTCTTCACGCCGTACGACTTCAGCAAACCGTGGATCACGCACCAGAGCGTGCAGCACTGGGACGGCGCCGAGGTCGCGGTCTGGCGGGACTGCCCGAAGCCGGTGGTCATCGACGAGATCGGCTACGAGGGCAACGCCGGCCGCCGCTGGGGCAACCTGACCGCGGACGAGCTGGTGCACCGGTTCTGGCAGGGCATGTCGCTCGGCGGGTACGTCGGGCACGGCGAGTCGTTCGTCGACCGGGCGACCCGGGCGTGGATCTCGGTCGGCGGCCGGCTGTACGGCGAGAGCCCGGAGCGGATCGACTTCCTGCGAGGCGTGTTCGCCGGGCTACCGCGGCAGTCGAACGGCGAGGTCGACGGCGATCGGTGCGTCCTGCACTACCTCGGCGACCGCCGGCCGTCGGCCGTCGAGCTCGAACTGCCGGACGGTATGCCGTTCCACTTCGACCTGATCGACACCCGCACGATGACGATCACGCCGCTGGACGAGTACTCCGGACCCAGCCGCATCCCACTACCCGCCACCCCGTACCTCGCCCTGAGAGGCACCCGATGACGTCAGTCGCCCGCTGGGACGTATTCGAGCTACCGGTCTCCGGCCCGACAGCCGTCGTCTTCCGCCATTCATCCGGCGCGACGGCGTACGCCGAATCGTTCCAAGCAGCTGATGGATGGCTCGTCCGGTTCAGCCCCGATGTCGAAGGTACCTGGTCGTACGACGGCGGGACGGTGACCTGTACCGCCACAACATCTCGCGGTCCCGTACGCCGCTCCGGTACTGCGCTGCGGTGGGCCGACGGGACGCCGTACCACCCGCTCACCACCACCTGGTTCGGCCGGCCCGACCAGTGGGCCGCTGCTCGTCCCGCACTCGCCGCATCACCCTTCAACCGCGTCCGCCTCCAAGCGTCCGAGGGTGTCGAGGAACAGGTCCGCGACCTGTTGGCCGCAGACATCGTCGCCGACGTGCTCCTGCCGCTTGGCGAGGACGTTGTCCGTGACGTCGTACTGCGGCTTGGTGCCTTCCGCAACGTCACCTGGTGTCTGTCTCCTGCCAGCTCGGCGGCTGACGTACGTCACCTGGCCGAGTTGATCGCCGAGCTCGACAGCGGGCGGCATCTGATCTCGATGCATCAGGCAACCGATCCCGGACCGCCCTGGCTGACCCACCTCAGCGTGCGGCTGGAGAATCTGCGCAGCGTCTCGGCGCTGCGCCGCGACTACGCGAAGCCGGTCTTCGTCGATGCCTGCGGTCACGAAGGCAACGGCTTCACGCCGGACACCAGCCTCCGCCCCGAAGAGCTGCTGACGCGCATCTGGGAAGGGACCGTCCGCGGCGCGTACGTGACCCACGGCGAGTCGTACGTCGACGCGGAAACCGGCTCGTGGTCAGCAGGTGGTAGCCGCCCCACCGGGGTGGTCGCTCAACGCCTCCGCCTGCTCCGCGAGGTCCTCGACGAGCTCCCCGACGGCGTCGAACCCATCGACGACTACCGCGACGCACCCACGCTCGCCGTACCGGAGTCGTACTACCTGCAGTACCTGGGTGAGCACCAGTTCCCCGACCGCACGTTCTCGCTCCCCGCAGGCGTGTACGACGTCGACGTGCTCGACGTGTGGAAGCACTCGGTCCGCCGTACGCGCGAGACTGTGACGGACACGCTGACGGTCCGGCTGCCGGGGACGCAGTACCAGGCCATTCAGATCCGCCGGGCTTCCTGATGCCTGCGTTGACCGCCGGCTCGCGCTCGGCGGAGCTCCGCCGTACTGCGGATGGCGTCGTCCTCCAGCTCGGTCTGACCGACGGCACCGTCTATCTCGAGCGGCCCGTGGCCAACCTGCTCACGTACTCGGTCGGCAGACCCTGGCAAACCAGCCTGATCCAACCTGACGGCTGGTGGATCTCGCGTCGGCCGGGGGAGCATCGGGCGGGGTGCCGGATGGGACCTGTTGCTGTTGAACTGCGGTTGTCGTTCGATGCTGCAGATCGGTTGGATGTCGAGCTCCGGTGGCGGAACACGAGCCAGCGGCGACTGGCTGACCTCGCCGTCGGTCTGTTGCTCGACCTCGGCCGGGTGATGGACAGCCAGCTGACCATCCCCGGACTGATCTACAACGACAACCCGTCGGCCGATCCGGCGCGTGCTGTGCCGCGTGTCGGACCGGCGCCTGGCGGTGGCTTCGTGGCGGAGGAGGACCGGCTGCCGATCCCTGGGATGAACCTCGAGTGGCGCACCGGCCGTGAGCGGCGGTGGCTCTCGCTGTTCTCCCGGCCGGAGCCGCGGCGGTCCGGTGACGGCCAGGTCCGGTACGGCTCGCTGGGGGCGATCCGGCAGGACGGGCCGGTACTGGCCGCGTTGAGCGGCGTCCTCATGTTCGACGGCAAGCAGGACGTCCGGTATGTCAGCAAAGCGGAGAGCGAGGCAACCGACGATGGGTACCTCACGCTGCGGCCTGGCGAGGTCTATACCCAACGCCTGGTCCTGGACTGGGGCCGGCAAGAGGTTCGTGGCCATGCCTTCCGGCACCTTGTGCACACCGGGCGTGCTCTGTTCACGGCTGCCGGCGGTCAGGGGCTCACGCTCGACGAACTCGTCGCTCGCAAGACAGTTGCCCTTGACAACAGGCGGTACCAGGCCGGAACCGTAGCCGGCTACACCAAGTTCAGCGATGTCCCCGGCAACGGTCCGCGGAAGGCCCGGCACTTCCTGTACGGGTGGACCGGGCAAGCGTTGAAGCTTGCCTGGTGTGACGCCCACGTCGGCTTCACGTCCGGCGATCGCGCACGGATCGACCGGTGCCGGGCCGCCGTCGAGTTCTACCTCTCCGGTAGCCCGACGCCGACGCCCGGCTTGCGGCACAACTCGTACCAGGTCAGCACCCGCCGCTGGACCAGCTTCCGCAGCGGCAACCGGCCGATGATCTCCAGCCGCGCGTACGGCGAAACTCTCGCCGACCTGGCCGATGTCATCACCCTCTTCCGCGCCCACCAAGAACCCGTCCCACCGTCCTGGCTGGACGCGCTCCAAGGCGCGATGACCTTCCTCCGCGGTCCCCAGTTGCCCGACGGCACGTTCCCGATCGGCTGGCGGCTCGACGGTACGCCGGCTGCGACGACGGTCTCCGCCGCCGGCATCCCGTGCGTGCTCGCCGCGATCAAGGCGTCGCAGGTGCTCGACGAGCTGGAGCTGTTGGCCGAGGCAACGACCTGGCTGAGCCGGTACCACGACCAGCATGCACGGACGTTCGACCGTCCGTTCGCCCGCTCCACCTTGGACGCGGCCTGCGAGGACAAGGAAGCCGGCATGTACTACTTCATGGCCGCTTCTGAACTGTTCCGCCGCACCGGCGACCCGCTCTATGCGACCTGGTGCGAGGTGGCCGCCGACTGGCTCCTCACCTGGGTGTACGTCTGGTCCCCGGAGCTCGACCAGGACGCGCCCCTCAGCACGGCCGGCTTCAACGCGATCGGCTGGCCTACCGTCAGCGTCCAGAACCACCACCTGGACACCTTCTTCCCAACCTACGAACTCCTCACCTTCGGTCTGGCCACCAACCGCCCCGAGTACGCCGCCGCTGCCCGGACCACCCTCGACGCCCTGAGCCAAGGCATCGCCGCAACCTCCGGCGACTGGAACTTCCCGGTCCCCGGCGAACAAGGCGAAGCGTTCTTCCAGACCCACTGGCAACGCCGCGGCCACGCCAACACCTGGAACCCGTCCTGGGTCATCGCCGTCTCACTCGCCAACGCCCTCCGCATCCGGGACCTGTGCGCCTCATGACCGATCACCTGATCACTGACCACGGCGCCGACCCCGACACGGACTGCACCACAGCGATCGCCAAGGCCATCGCCGCATGCGAGACCGGCGGCCGAGTCGTCGTACCCGCTGGCACCTACCTCACCGGCCCGATCCGGCTTCGCAGCAACGTCGAGTTGCACGTCTCGGCCGGCGCGACGCTCCGGTTCCTCACCGAACCAGCGGCGTACCCGATCGTGCGCACCCGCTGGCAGGGGATCGAGTGCTTCAGCCACTCACCCCTGATCTATGCGTACGACGAGGTGAATGTCGCGATCACCGGCACCGGCACCCTGGACGGCGGCGCCGGCGTGGACAACTGGTGGCGCAACACCCGTCCAGGCGGCGACTGGCAACGTCTCCTGCAGATGGTCGAGGACGACGTACCGGTCGAGGATCGCGTGTTCGAGCCCGGTCACGGGTTTCGCCCGAGCTTCATCCAGCCGCACACCTGCCACCGCATCCGGATCGAAGACGTCCGCATCGTCAACGCGCCGATGTGGGTGGTCCATCCGGTCTTCTGCACCGATGTGCTCGTCCGCGGCATCACGGTCGACAGCCGCGGCCCGAACAACGACGGCTGCAACCCCGACTCCTGCAAAGACGTCGTCATCACCGGTTGCTCTTTCAGCACGGGCGATGACTGCATCGCGATCAAGTCCGGCCGGGACGCCGACGGCCGCCGCGTCGCCCGCCCGTCCCAGAACATCCTGATCGAGTCCTGCCGCTTCACCGCCGGCCACGGCGCCCTGACCATCGGCAGCGAGACCTCTGGCGGGATCCACAACGTCCACGCCCGGGCGCTCCACGTCACGGGCTCGGCCGTCGACCACGCGATCCGGATCAAGACCAACTCCCACCGCGGCGGCCGGATCGAACACGTCACTGTCGAGGACACCGTCGTCGACGCTGTGACCACGTCCGCCGTCCTGATCACGACCAAACACGCCGATCCGGAGCAGTCCGGTGGCCATCCGCCCGTCGTACGCGATGTCACCATCACCAACCTCCAGGTTCGCTCCGCGCCGAAGACGCTCGAGGTCGACGACTCCGCGCAGGCGCCTGTGCAGAACCTCTCCTTCACAACGACCGAAACGTGGTGAGCTAGTCATGTGGCAGCTGTCCGAGTCACCGAACGTCGCGCGACTGACGCCGTACGACCTACGGTGTGAGCATCGGGTCGATCCACTCGGCATCGGTACGGCGCGCCCGCGGCTGAGCTGGCGACTGGCGTCGCCGATCCGCGGAGACCGGCAGGAGGCGTTCCGGATCCGGGTGCTGCGCGGCGGCGTACCGGTCTGGGACAGCGGGTGGCGAACCGAGCGGGATACGTACGTCGACCACGGTGGCGCGCCCCTGGCATCGCAGACCGACTACTTGTGGCAGCTCGAGATACGCGACGCGGCCGGTGGTGTCTCGACGGCGGAGGCGACGTTTGCCACCGGCATCTTCCACGACGACGAGTGGGAGGCGCACTGGATCGAGCACGACTACGAGACCGACGGGTACTTCGAACCGCCCGTCGATCGCGCCGAACCGCGAACGGTGCGCCAGGCAACGATCGCGCCGCCGCGGTACTACCGCCGCTCGTTCGAGCTGACCCAGCCCGTGACCAGGGCACGTGTGTATGCGACCGCCCACGGCCTCTACCTACTGAGTGCCAACGGCAACCGGGTCGGGAACGACGAGCTGACGCCGGGTTGGACCGACTACCGCGAGCGCTTGGTATACCAAACGTACGACGTCACCGACCTCCTGCGCGAAGGCGAGAACGTGATCGGCGCCGTGCTGGGCGAGGGCTGGTGGTCCGGGTACGTCGGATGGGACACGCGCAGCCACGCGCACCACTACGGCAAGAAGCCGCAACTGCTCGCGCAACTTGTCGTCGATCACCCGGACGGCTCGCGGACCGTCGTCGCGACCGACGGACGCTGGGTGGAACACGTCGGGCCGATCCGGTTCGCCGACCTGCTGATGGGGGAGTCGTACGACGCCAGGCTCGAGCTCGGCGACTGGTCCAGTCCCGGGTACGACGCGACCGAGTGGGCGCCTGCCGCTGACCTCGGCGGAGACGTGTCGACGTTGATCGCCGCAACGACCGATCCGGTGCGGGTGACCGAGGACCTTCCGGCGATCGCGATCACGCGACGCGGGCCCGGTCGCTTTATCGTCGACTTCGGGCAGAACGTCGCGGGCCGGGTCCGGTTGCGGGTGCGTGGTGCTCAAGCCGGGGACCGGATCCGGCTGCGCCACGGCGAGATGCTGGAGTCTGACGGTGAGCTGTACACGGCCAACCTGCGGACAGCCGACGCCACCGACTACTTCGTCAGCGCCGGCGCGGCCGAGGAGTTCTTCGAACCGATCTTCACTGTGCACGGCTTCCGGTACGTCGAGGTCGACGGTTACCCGGGCGAGTTGACGGCCGCGGACGTGACCGGACGGGTACTGCACTCGGATACCCCGGTCGCCGGGCGGTTCGACTGCTCGGATCCGGGTGTCAACCAGCTGCTCAGCAACATCCGGTGGGGTCAGCGCGGCAACTTCGTCAGCGTTCCGACGGACTGTCCGCAGCGCGACGAGCGACTCGGGTGGACGGCGGACGCGCAGATCTTCCTGCCGACGGCGGCGTACCAGTCCGACGTACTCACGTTCTTCGAGAATTGGTATACCGATCTCGCGGCCGCGCAGACCGACGAGGGTGCGATCCCAGATGTGATTCCGCACGTCATCACCGGTCGGCACGGGACACCGGCGTGGGCAGATGCGGCGACGATCGTGCCGTGGACGCTGTACCGGATCTACGGCGACGAGCGGGTACTCCGGACCGCGTGGCCGGTGATGCGGCGGTGGGTCGACTACGTGCACCGGGCCAACCCCGACCTGATCTGGCGGAACCGGACCAGCGGGCACTACGGGGATTGGCTGCAGGTCGGCGTACGGACCGATCGGGATGTGCTGGCGACGGCGTACTTCGCGCGGAGTGTGGAGTTCACTGCGGCCGCGGCGAGGGTGCTCGGGCTGGACGACGAGGCGGCCGCGTACGGCGAACTGCGGGAGCGGATCGCGGCGGCGTTCGTTGCCGAGTTCATCGACGCTGAGGGCAGGGTTCGCGGCGAGACCCAGACTGGGTATTTGTTGCCGTTGGCATTCGGGTTGTTGCCCGAGGAGGCTGAGCAGGCGGCGGTGAAGCACCTCGTCGCCGATCTCGAGCAGCGCGGGCGTTCGCTGACGACGGGGTTCGCGGGGGTCGCGTTGTTGTGCCCGATCCTGACCAGATACGGGTACGGCGAGCTGGCGTACGACCTGCTGCACGACGACCGGTATCCGTCCTGGGGATACTCGATCAAGCACGGTGCGACGACGATCTGGGAGCGCTGGGACGGCTGGACCGAGGAGAGCGGCTTCGGCCCGGTCGCGATGAACTCGTTCAACCACTACTCCCTCGGCTCGGTCGGCGAGTGGCTGTACGCCGACGTCGCCGGGATCAGCCAGTCGCCGGAGTCGATCGCCTTCCGGGACCTCGTGATCCGACCCCGCCCGGGCGGCCGGCTGACCTGGGCAGAGGGTTCGTACGACACCCCGTCCGGCCGAGTCTCCACCCGCTGGGAGATCGCCGACGGCACCCTCACCCTCGACGTCACAGTCCCACCAGGCGCAGGGGCAACCGTTCACCTGCCAACGACTGACCCCAGCTCAGCGCAGGAAGCCGGGCGCCCGCTGCACGAGGTCGACGGCCTGACGCTGCTCGAGGCCACACCCGACGCCGCCATCTGCCGCATTGCGTCCGGCACGTACCACTTCACCGCCCAGGCTTGAGGGGACGGGCGGTGGAGGCGCGGATGACCAGGTTGCCTTGGAGGTGGGTCGTGGCGGTGGGGGTGTTGGGGGCGAAGCGTTGCCAGGCTTGGCGGCCCAGTTCGACGGTGGAGACGGCGTACGTCGTGAGGCCGGGGTCGGTGTGGGCGCTCATCGGGGCGTCGTCGATGCCGGCGACGGAGATGTCGTCGGGGACCGAGAGACCGAGCTCGCGAAGACGGCTGAGGACGCCGACGGCGACCTGGTCGTTGAAGGCGATCACAGCCGTCGGGTTGTAGGTGAGCGCTTCGTCCACGGCGGCACGACCGTCCGCCGGCGTCGAACCGCAGTCGACGCGGATGATGGTGAGACCGGACGCCTCCGGTGAGCGGAAGCCGCGCTGGCGTTGCTGGTCGGACCACGCGGCGGTCGGGCCCTGCAGATAGACGATCCGCTTGTGGCCGAGTGAGGCGAGATGCTCGCACAGGGCGCGAACGCCGAGGTGGTAGTCGACAACGACCGACCCGACCGCTGGATGGCGAAGTACCCGGTTGATCAGCACCAGGCGCCGCGCCGCCTCGGCGACCTCACGCAACCGGGGCGTACTCATCCGCGGCGCGCACAGCAGCAGCCCGTCGACCCAGCGGGCGAGCTCGATCGCGGAGCGGTACTCCTGCTCCGGATCCTCTTCGGTCCCGGCGACCAGCGTGTGGTGCTCGTCGGCGGACGCCTCGGCCGCGACACCCTTCAGGATCGCCGCGAAGTACGGGTTGCCGAGATCAGGTACGACGACGCCGACCGTGCGGCTGCTGCCGCGGAGCAGGGTCTGGGCGGCCGGGTTCGGCCGGTAGCCGACATCCTGGGCAGCCGCGCGGACGCGTTCGGAGACCTCCGGCGACACCGGTTTGCCGCCGGACAGCACCCGGGACACGGTCGCGGTCGACACCTCGGCAAGTCGCGCGACGTCGTGGATCGTCGCGCGGGCGGCTCGGTCCGTGGGCGGCTTCCTCACCGGGTCATTGGACCACGACCGCGCCGTACAACGCTTCCAATCGGACGATGTAAACCTTTTCCTGATTTCCGGCGACCAGCTCTTGACGCGCCTCCGCGGTCCTGCGACGGTAGCGAGGAAAAGGATTACCCGCCCACCGCCCCGGGCCTCGGCACTCGCTGCCGGCTGCGGCGGTCCGCGCGAGGAGACCGCCGTGCGCAATCGCCTGTTCAGCTTGTTCCTGGCCGTTCTGCTTGTGGTTGGTGCGCTGACCACGACCACCGGTGTCGCGAGTTCCGCCGCGACACCGGCGACGTACGGGCCGTTCGACCCGCGGATCGAGCTCGACGGCCATTGGGGCCGCGACGACGACGTGGCGATCACCGTGAACTCCGGCTCGTCGGTCCGCCTCCGGTTCACCGGGTCGCACCTCGGCGCGCTGTTCAACACCGCGTCGATCACCGTTCCGGCCCAGCTGTACGTCGCGATCGATGGCGGAACCCCCGCGCTGCACAAGGTCGACGCCGATCACCTGGCCTTCGCCGACGACCTCGACCCGACGGTCGCCCACACCGCGGAGATCCTGGTCAAGGATGTCGACGAGTACGAGAACCGCTGGAACGTCCCGCTGGAGACCGGGGTCGTACTGAAGAAGGTCGAGCTCGGCCCGGACGCGAAGCTGATCCCGCTGCCGACCACCGCCGAGCACCGCATCGAGTTCTACGGCGACTCGATCACCCAGGGCGTGATGGCGCTCTGCGCGGAGCTCGGTACCGACTGCGCGGACGGCACGAAGGCGTACCCACATCTCGTCGGCGAGGCGTTCGGCGCGGACACCAACCAGGTCGGTTTCGGCAAGCAAGGCATCCTCCAACCCGGCCACGGCAACGTCGGGACCGCCGCGGACTCCTTCGGCTGGGACCTGGCCGGCTTCCCGGCCGGGAACTTCGACCCCGGCGCGGTGGTCGTCAACTTCGGCACCAACGACGCGGCGTACTCGAGCGCCGAGTTCGTCCCGGCGTACCTCGCCTATCTGCGGGAGATCCGGACCGCAGACCCGAACGCGCTGATCGTTGCCCTGCGCCCGTTCAACGGCACGCACGCCGACGACATCAAGACTGCAGTCGCGGCCGCGAAGGACCGCCGGATCGTGTACGTCGACACGACGGGCTGGCTCGGGCCGGACGACTTCAACGGCAGCACCCACCCGAACGTCCAGGGCCACCAGATCGCGGCTGCCAAACTCACCGCAGTACTCAAACACCTCACCGGCTGGTCGACCGGGCCGATTGGTATACCAAAGCTCGCACCGGCCGGCGCGACGTGCTCGGACACCCCGCTCAGCCTGACGTTTCAGGGCCCGGTCCGGCTCGGCGTCGCCGGCAAGATGCAGATCCGCCAGGCGGACGGTGAGGTCGTCGACACGATCGACCTCGCGGACCTCACGTCGTACCAGCGAACCGTCGGTGATGCGCGGACCGACTACGACCAGGTGCACACGTGGACGTACCAGGCGGTCGTGGTGGACGGGCGGACCGTGACGATCTATCCGCACCAGCGGCTGGCGGGCGGGCAGGTGTACTCCGTGACGGTCGACCCTGGGTTCGTGGTCGGCAACCCTGGCGCCAGCTGGCAGTTCAGGACGCAACGAGATCCCAAGACCGACGCACACTTGACGGTGGGCGCGCACGGTGACTTCTGCACCGTGCAGGCCGCGATCGATTTCGTTGCTCCGGGCCACAAATCGACAATCGACGTCGCGCCGGGTACGTATCGCGAGTTGATCTGGGTTCCGCCGACCAAACCGGGCATCACGATCAGCGGCGCCGGCGCCGGCCGGACCGTGATCGGGTACCCGAACAACAACCTGCTGAACGGCGACTCCGCGATGGCGAACGTGCCGATGGAGCAGTCGTACTGTCAGCGCCGCGTCATCCCGCAGTCGGACCGCTTCAACTGCTGGCGCTCCGCGATGGCGGTCTTCGCGGACGACTTCACGATGACGGACGTGACCGTGCAGAACCTCACGCCGTACCGCGGTTCCCAGGCCGAGGCGTTCTTCGGGAACGGAAGCCGGATGGTGCTCGCCCGCGTCCGCATCCTCGGCTACCAGGACAGCCTTCGCCTGCAGGGCCAGGCGTTCGTGACGAACAGCTACGTCGAGGGTGACGTCGACTTCGTCTGGGGGACCGGTGGCGTGTTCATCCAGGACTCCGAGCTGAAGGCGCTCCACGAGGGCTACTACAACCAGGTCCGGAACATCGACAACGGACCCGGCAACATCTTCGTCCGGGTCCGGCTGACCCGCGGACCCGACGCGCCTGACGACAGCGTGTACCTGGCCCGCGCGGAGCTCAGCCGGTTCCCGACCAGCCAGGTGGTCTTCATCGACTCCGCGATGGACAGCCAGGTGGCGAAGACCGGCTGGCAGATCACCAGCCCCAACGACTGCGCGGCCGCCGGCCAGATCCGGTTCTGGGAGTACCACAGCACCGACCTGGCCGGTCATCCGCTCGACACCACCGTACGACTGGCGTGCTCCCGGCAGCTCGGCGACGCAGAGGCCGCGCAACTGCGCGATCCGTCGTTCGTGTTCGCCGGCTGGCACCCGGTTGTTCCCCGCTCCGAAAGGTGATCCAGGATGAAGCACGTCAATCGTCGTACTCTTCTCGGAGGTGCTCTCGCCGTGACTGCCGGCGCTACCGGATGGCCGCAGAGCGCCTCCGCCGCTGAGGTGCCCGCCGGTGGTGCGCTCCCGCACCCCGCGCCGCGTCCTGTCGCGCCGGTGAACCAGGAGATTGCCGCCTCGCACGCCGCGATCTACCGGACGCTGCCGGAGGTCGTTGTCGGCGTGGACGTCGAGGACCTGATGAAGATCCACACCGCCGCCGACGCGGACGCACTGCGCCCGCAGTTGGTGGCCCAGGTGTGGAAGGACACGGGCGTCCTGCCGACCACTCTGCCCACCGTGACGCGGGACGTTGGCGCACCGTCGGTGCTGCCCGCGTTCACCGGCATCCGGCGGTACGACAAGCTCGATATCGCGATGGACTTCGGGTACGTGTCCACGGTGTTCCTGCTCGAGCCGGCGCGGAGCACGCACCGGCGGGTGGCGTTCTACCACAACGGTCACGGCGAGGGCCCGGAAACGATGCAGCCGGTGACTCAGGCGCTACTCGACCACGGGTACACCGTGCTTCTGTTCGCGATGCCGTTCTACCACTGGAACCCGAAGACGCTCCAGGACCCGAACGACCCGTCGGTGCAGCTGCAGCCGTCGCACAACGACCTACCACAGTGGGAGTCGGCGTCGTACTCGCCGCTCGCATTGTTCCTGGAACCGTTGGCAGTGGCAATGAACTATGTGCAGGCCACGTACCGTCCGTCCTCGGTGCAGATGATCGGGCTGTCCGGAGGCGGGTGGGCGACGACCGTGTACCCGGCGCTCGACACCCGGATCACCCGCTCGTATCCGACTGCGGGCTCGCTGCCGTTCTTCGTTCGCCCGGGCTCGCCGAAGCCGAGTCCGACGCGGGGCGACTGGGAGCAGCGCCAGGACATGCAGCCCGGGTTCTACGGGCTGGCCGACTTTCCGGACTTCTACGCGCTCGCGTCCATCGGACGGAACCGGCGGCAGATGCAGATCCTGAACCGGTTCGACGACTGTTGCTTCAACGGCGTCGGGCACCGGTCGTACGAGGCCGCTGTCCGGCAGCGGATCGCCGTCATCGGCACCGATGCCGTGAGCAACGAGTCGAACGGCCACTGGGAGCTGCTGGAGGACGCCACCCACCAGCTGCACGCGATCAGCCCGTACGCGCTGTCGGTGATCCTGTGGGACCTCGACGTGCACTGCGCGCACCTGCCCTGACTACCGGATCTGGTGGACGTCCTTGACCGGGTGACCGTTGATCGTGACGTTGTCCAGGCTCAGCGCCGTGTGCACCACGGTGCTGGGCTGGTCGACGGTGAAGTCGCAGTCGACCAGGCGGAAGTCCTCGATCGGTGAATGCCGATAGCCGCGGAGGAGCACTGCGTTGCGAGCTCGCTCGACCTTCACACCCCGCAGCTCCACGTTGCGCACGTACGGCGTGAGCGGGCCGTCCTTGCCCTCCCCACGACAGAAGTTGCACTGGACAACTTCCTTCCGCAGGCTCGAGACCGTGATGTCGCTGAGGTAGACGTTCTCCACGCAGCCGCCACGGACCGCATTGGTCTTGATGTACAAGGCGAAGTACGGGCCGTTGATCCGGCAGTTGCGGACGTAGACGTTGCGGATGCCGCCGGTCAGGTCCGAGCCGAGCGTGATCGCGCCGTACTTGACGCCCAGCGTGCAGTCCTCGATCAGGACGTCCTCGGTCGGCATGTTCACCCGCAACCCGTCGGCCTCGCGCCCGGACTTGAGGGCGATGCAGTCGTCGCCGGCCTCGATCGTGCAGCCGCTGATGACGACCGAGCGGCACGACTCCAGGTCGATCCCGTCGTTGTTCGGTCCCTGGGAGTCGATCACCACGTCCCGGATCGTCACGTTGCGGCACAGGACCGGGTGGATCTGCCAGAACGGCGAGCGGACGACGGTCACGCCTTCGATCAGCACGTTCGTGCAGTTGTACGGCTGGACGAAGCTCGATCGCAGCCGTCGGCCTGCGTCGCGATCCTGGGATGGTATGCCAAACCAGCTCTGCTCCCGCAGTCGGTTGAAGTCCTCGTCGCACTCGTGGAACCAGCTCCACCAGTTGTCCCAGGAGCCCTGGCCGTCGAGCGTGCCGGTGCCGGTGATCGCGATGTCGGTGCAACCGTTCGCGTAGATCAGCGGGGAGCGGTTGAGCACCTCGAGACCTTCGTACCGCGTCTCCACGACCGGTAGATAGTCGCTCGGCTCGGTGCTGAAGCGCAATGTCGCGCCCGCTGATACGTGCAACTCGACATGTGATCTCAGGTGGATCGCTCCGGTATACCAAACCCCGGGGGGTACGACGACGCGGCCGCCGCCGGAGTCGCTGCACGCCTGGATGGCGGCGGCGATGCCGGCGGTGGCATCGTTCTGAACGGCGCCGTACGACGGGATCGGGAAGTCGACGGCCGGGAACTCGGGCGGCCGGACGTCGGCCCGGATCCGGTCTGCCTCGGACCAACCAGGTGTCACAGGAGCTGCGCGGGGTCGGTGATGAGCTGCCCGTTGACGTGGACGTTCCGGAACGTCAGCTCGGTGTCCTGGATCGAGCTCGCGGCGTCGATGCTCGTGTACGTGCAGTCGATCAGCCGGAAGTCCTGGATCGGTGAGCGGGGGTAGCCGAAGATCGAGAACGCGTTCCGCGCGTGGCCGACGTTGACGTTGCGCAGCTCGACGTTCCGCACCCGCGGCGTCAGCGGGCCGACGTCGCCCTCGCTGCGGTAGAAGTTGCAGGAGACAACTTCCTTGGTGAGGTTCGAGATGTCGAGGTCGCGCAGGTAGATGTTCTCGGCGAAGCCGCCGCGGACGGAGTTCGTCTTGATGTACAGGCCGAAGTACAGGTTCGGGCTGCCGATCGTGCAGTTGCGGACGAACACGTTCCGGACGCCGCCGGTCATCTCGCTGCCGATCGTGATCGCGCCGTACCGGATGTTCAGCGTGCAGTTCTCGATCAGGATGTTCTCCGACGGCACGTTGATCCGCAGGCCGTCCGCGCCCCGGCCGGACTTGATCGCGATGCAGTCGTCGCCGCAGTCCAGTGTGCAGTCCTGGATGTGGACGTACTGCGAGCTCTCCGGGTCGATGCCGTCGTTGTTCGGGCCGCGGCTGTCGATGTGGATGCCGCGGACGGTGATGTTGCGGGACAGCACCGGGTGGATCTCCCAGAACGGCGAGCGCAGGATCGTGACACCCTCGATCAGCACGTTGCGGCAGGACTGGGTCTCGATGAACGCGGCGCGCAGGTAGTGGCCGGCGCCGTACACGCGGTCCTGCACCGGTATGCCATTCGCTGCTTGTTGCTGCAGCGCCTGGGCGTCGGGGCCGGACGGGGTGACCCAGGACCACCAGTTGTCCCAGGTCGCACCACCGTCGAGCGTGCCGGAGCCGGTGACCGCGATGTTCTCGCAGTCGCGCGCGTAGATGAGGGGTGAGTAGTTCATGCACTCCGCCCCCTCGAACCGGGTCAGCACGACCGGGAGGTACTGCGTCGGGTCGGTGCTGAAGAGCAGCGTCGCGCCGTCTGCGAGGTGCAGATTGACGTTGGACTTCAGGTGAATCGCCCCGGTGAGAAACGTCCCGGCCGGCACCACAACCCGCCCACCGCCCGCACGGTGACACGCATCGACGGCCTTCGCGATCGCCTCGGTCGCCGGCGTGACCCCGTCGCCAACCGCCCCGAACCCGGTGATCAAGAAGTCCCGATCCCGAAACCGCGGCGGACGTGTGTTGCGAAGAATCTCCCCGACCTGCCCCCACCCCGGCCCAGGATCATAGGCGGCGGCTTCACCCGAAGCGACCGTGGCAGTGGTGGTGGCGAGGGCAGCCGCGGCGCCGAGGCGGAGGAAGTTCTTGCGGCTCAGGTTTTCCATCAGGGGGCTCCTTAGTGGTCGACGCGGGTGCCGTTGATCCAGACCTGGTCCAGGCGCAGGCCTTCGACGTGCTCGATCACGTTCTCGTCGGTGATCGCGTCGAAGCGGCACTGGTGCAGGCGGATGTCGCGGAGCGGGTCGTCGGCGAGGCCGAGCAGATTGAGCGCGCGCGGCGCGGACGCCACAGTGAGTTCGCTGATCGCGATGCCGTGCACGTCCGGCGGATACGCACCGGTGACAACGTTCGCGTAGTTGAGCACGATCTCGATCACCGAGTCGGCGGCCTGACCGACCGTCACCCGGCGTACGTCGATGTTCGCGATCGTGCCGCCGCGGTCCGGGTTGCTCTTGATCCGGATCGCGCGCTCGAGGTGCGGGCTGCTCATCGTGCAGTCGCGGACGAAGATGTCCATCACCCCGCCCGACGTCTCGCTGCCGGCTGTCACCCCGCCGTTCCCGTCGGCCATCTCGCAGTTGCGCACCACGGCGTACCGGGACGGGACGTTCACCCGCCGCCCGTCCGCGTCCTTGCCCGACTTGAACGCGATGCAGTCGTCGCCGGTGGAGATCGTGCAGTCCTCGATCAGTACGTCGGTGCACGACTCCGGGTCGATGCCGTCGTTGTTCGGGCCGTCCGGGCTGTCGACGGTGACGCCGCGGATCGTGACGTTGCGGCAGAGCACCGGGTGGAGGTTCCACATCGGCGAGTCCTTGACCGTGATGCCCTCGAGCAGCACGTTCTCGCAGCGGTTGAACTGGAGCAGGTTCGGCCGGAGGTAATGGCCGTCGCCGAAGACCCGATCCTCGACCGGCACTCCGTCGGCCGCCAGCTGGATCAACAGCGTCTTGTCCGGTGACTCGTTCGGCGGCGGTCCGCCGGTCCAGTCCCACCAATGGGTGGCGTCCGCGCGCCCGTCGAGCACGCCGCGCCCGGTGACCGCGATGTCGCGTTGGCCGTACGCGTAGACGAAGGGGGAGTAGTTGTAGCACTCGGTCCCTTCGTAGCGCGTCGCGACCACCGGCAGGTACGCCGCCGGGTCCTGACTGAACGCCAGCCGCGCACCCTCCGCCAGATGCAGGTCGACCCGACTGAGCAGATGTACGGCGCCGGTCCGGTAGTCACCAGCCGGTACGACGACGTGCCCGCCGCCGCGCCGGTGACAGGTCTCGATCGCGGCGCGGATCGCCGCCGTACAGTCCGTTGCGTCGTCGCCGACCGCGCCGAAGGCGGTCACGTCGTACCACCGGTCCGGGAAGCGTGGAGGGCGGATCCGGCGGAGGATCGCGGCGACCTGTGCGTCGGGGGCTGGGTTGGAAAGAGTCTCGGCGGCGGCCGGGGCGGTGCCGCCGCCGAGGACGGCTCCAGCGACGGCAACGGCTCCGCCGGCGAGCAGGACTGTACGGCGACGAACTGGGGCGGACATCCGCGGCCTCCTAGCGTGCAAACGATTGCAATCGATCGTGCCCGGAGAGGCGGGTGGTGTCAACGGCTGGCGTGGACGAAGTCTTGACCGGCCCGAAATCTCTTGGATACTTGCGGGCAAAGCTTTACCCGCTCGGTTGTCAGGAAGGTGTGCCGCCCATGCATCCCACCCGTCGTCAGCTCCTCCGGCTCGGAGCCGGAGGATTCGTTGCTGCAGGCATCGGCCTGCTGGAACTGCCCGCCATCGCCTCGGGTGGCGCGGCGGGTGGTTGGGGTGAAGGTGCGGTGCGGGGGCGGGTTCGGGCGCCGCGGTTTCGGGACGAGCGGTTTGTGATTACGGCGTACGGGGCGACGCCGGAGGATGCTACTGCGGGGATCGCCGCGGCCATCTCCGCGTGTCATCGGGCCGGGGGCGGGCATGTTGTTGTGCCGGCCGGCGTTTGGTATACCGGGGCGATCAACCTGCTGAGCAACGTCGACCTGCACCTGGAGGAAGGGGCGACGCTGCGGTTCAGCACCGATCCGGCCGCCTACCTGCCCGTCGTCCGCACGCGCTGGCAGAGCGTCGAGGTCTACAACTACTCGTCGCTGATCCGCGCCGAGGGTCAGACGAACATCGGCATCACCGGCAAGGGCGTCCTCGACGGTGCCGGTGACAACGAGCACTGGTGGTACCTGATCGGCAGCGGCCAGTACGGATGGCATACCGGCCTGCCGAACCAGCGCGCCGACTGGGCCGAACTCGAACGCATGAACAACGAGCAGGTCCCGCTCGAACAGCGTGTCTTCGGCGCCGGCCACTACCTCCGCCCGAGCTTCATCCAGCCGTTCCGCTGCACGAACGTGCTGATCGAGGGCGTCACCGTCAAGGACTCGCCGATGTGGACGATCCACCCGCTCGAGTGCCGCAACGTCACCGTGCAAGGCGTCACCGTGCGCAACCTGGGCCCGAACGGCGACGGCTGCGATCCCGAGTCCTGCACCGACGTACTGATCCGGGACTGCGTGTTCGAGACCCACGACGACTGCATCGCGATCAAGTCCGGCCGCGACGCCGACGGCCGCCGCCTCGGTCTGCCCTCGCGCGGCATCATCGTCGAGGACTGCACGTTCATCAGCGGCGGCGCCGCGGTCGCCGTCGGCAGCGAGCTGAGCGGCGGCGTCGAGGACGTCTACGTACGGCGCTTGCACGCCCCCGCGGACCCGGCCGCCGAGGAGGCGTACCTGCAGTGGCTGCTGTGTGTGAAGTCCACCTCGACCCGCGGCGGCTATGTCCACAATGTCGATGTGCGCGACGTGGATTCGCGGGCCTGGATGTATCGTCCTGTGGAAATCACCTTCAGTTACCAGGGTGGTGGCGATCAACTGCTGTACCCCGACGTGCGCGACATCCGCTGCGACCGGGTCCGGGTGGCCCGGGCCGAGCGGGTGTACCGCGTCGTGGGTGCGGAGACGCAGCACATCCGTGCGGTGTCGATCACCAACAGCCGGTTCGACCAGGTCGCGGCGGACGCTGTCGTACAGTACGCCGACGACGTGACGATCCGGAACGTGCGGATCGGCACTTCATAAGGGCGCATCGGGGATATTAGGGGACATGGTGGCGGATCGGGTTCGTCTGATCGACGTGGCACGCGAGGCCGGTACGTCGGTCTCGACGGTGTCGCGGGCGTTGAACGGCTCCGACCTGATCTCGCCCGAGGTGGTCGCCCATGTGCGTGCGGTGGCCGGCGAGCTGGGCTACCGCGCCGACAAGCGGGCGCAGGAGTTCAAGCGCGGCCGCCCGCTGACCGTCGGCGTCACCGTGCCCGACCTGACCAACCCGTTCTTCTCCGAGGTCCTGAAGGGTTTGAACGCCGCCGCGCGGGCAGGTGGTTATCGCTTGCTGATCGGTGAGAGCAGCGAGGACCCGGCCGAGGAGCTGCGGCTCGTCGACGAGTTGGTCGACTACTCCGGCGCGTTGGTGCTGTGCAGCTCGCGGCTGACTCGCGCCGGCCTCGAGAAGGCGCTCGCCCAGCCGGTGCCCGTCGTTTGCATCAACCGCACGGTGAAGAACGCGGGCGTGGTCGCGATCGACTACCGCGCCGCGAGCAGGCTGCTGCTGGAGCACCTCACCGGTCTAGGCCATCGCCGGGTGCTGTACGTCGGCGGTCCGGCCGCGTCCTGGTCCGATGGCGAGCGGCGCCGGACATTGCGTCGTACGGCGCGCGCCCTGGACGTCACGCTGGACGAGGTCGACGGCGGCTGGTCCGGCAACCATGGGTACGACGCGGGGCCGACCGTTCTGCGCAGCCGGGCGACCGCGGTCATCACGTTCAACGACCTGGTCGGGATCGGCTTGCTGAGCTGGATGTACGACAACGGGGTCGAGGTGCCGGCCGAGCTGTCGGTTGCGTCGTACGACGACATTCCGATCGCGGCGTACTCGCGGCCGCCGCTGACCTCGTTGCGTAACGAGCGGGCCAAGCTGGGGGAGCTCGCCTGGGAGCAGCTGACCAAGCGGCTCGGTGGCGAGGACTGGCCGGCGCCGGATCTGCTCACGCCCGAGCTGGTGGTCCGGGCCAGCACGGGACCGGCGCGGCGGCGAGCCCTGATCCGGGCGCACTGAACTCCGCGTTGTGCGTTTTACCTGAATGCAAACGATTGCACGGAGCTGGTTGCGTCGGTTAGCGTTGGTGCATGCTGCCGCCACATGTCGTGCTGGGGACGGCCTACTATCCGGAGTACCTGCCGCGCTCGGTCGGTGATCGGACCGCTGCCGACCTCGATCTGATGGTTGCCGCCGGGATCACCGCGATCCGTGTCGGTGAATCGGTCTGGTCCACCTGGGAGCCACGGGACGGAGTCTTCGACCTCGAGTGGATCCGTCCCGTACTCGATGCCGCGGGTGAACGCGGGATCGACGTGATCGTCGGGACGCCGACGTACGCCGTACCGCCGTGGTTGCAGCGGGCGCATCCGGAGATCGCGGCCGAGCGTCGAACCGGTTCGCCGGTGCCGTGGGGGATTCGGCAGGAGATCGACTATGGGCAGCCGGCGTTCTTGTTCCATGCGGAGCGGGTGGTTCGGCGGATCGTCGAGCGGTACCGCGACCATCCGGCGGTGATCGGGTACCAGGTCGACAACGAGCCCGGTGTGCTGCTTGCGCACAACACGTCGGCGTTCGACGCGTTCGTTGCGCGACTGCGGCGGGAGTACGGCGACGTCGACGCGTTGAACGAGGCGTGGGGGCTGACGTACTGGTCGCATCGGTTGAGCGACTGGACCGAGTTGTGGCGGCCGGACGGGAACAGCACGCCGTCGTACGACCTGGCCTGGCGACGGTTCCAGGCCTCGCGAACGACGGAGTTCATCGGGTGGCAGGCAGGGCTGGTTCGGGAGTTGCTGCGGCCGGGGCAGTTCGTCACGACGTGTTTGGCCTACGATCGGCCGGCCGTGGCCGACGTACCGTTGACCGGTCGGTTGGATGTTGCGGCGGGCAACATTTATGTGGATGTGCAGGACGGGTTGGCTCGGCCGGCCCGGCCTTCTCCACTTGAGCCGGGGTGGATCGGGCGGAGCGTTGCCGAGTTGTTCCTGGCGGCGGACCGGATCTACGGGTCGCGGGGTGAGCCGTTCCTCGTGACCGAGACGAACGCAACGTCGATCGGCGGATCGCACCAGAACCGGCCGCCGTACGACGGACAGCTCCGGCAGCTCGCGTGGGCGATGGTGTCGCGTGGCGCGCGGATGGTCGAGTACTGGCACTGGCATTCGAACCATCACGGTGCGGAGACGTTCTGGGGCGGGGTCCTCGGGCACGGGCTGGAGCCTGGGCGGGTATACCAAGAGATCGCGACGCTCGGTGCGGAGCTGGCGGAGGCGGGGGCGTCGGTGGTCGACCTGACGCCGGATATCGATGTTGCCGTGGTGTGGTCGACCGAGAGCGATTGGGCGCTGCAGTTCCAGCCGCCGCTGGCGACGGCGTTTGGTATACCAGACAAATCGTCGTACCAGACGATCGTGACGGCGTTCTACGCGGGGATCCTGGACGCCGGACTGCGGCCCGGGGTGGTTCCGGTCGAGCGGCTCGAGGCGGCGTTGGACGCCCCAACGGTCGTCGTTGCCGGGATGTACGTGGCGTCGGACTCGGTGCTGGACCGGTTGGTGTCGTATGCGCGGGCCGGTGGGCATCTGATTGTTGGGCCGCGGACCGGCTATGCGGACCTCGAGGCTCGGCCGCGTCCCGAGGTCGCGCCGCCGCGGCTCCGTGAGGCAGCCGGGGTGGTATACCAAGAATTCGAGAACCTGGTCGCTGATCTGCCGGTGAGCGGGCTGGCAGGGCGGGCGACGCGGTGGGCGGAGACGCTGATCGTCGACGACGCCGAGGTGCTGGCCTGGTACGACCATCCAGGCGGCGAGCGCCGGCCGATCGTCACGACCAAGTGCTGCGGCGCCGGGCGTGTGACGTACGTCGGAACCGTGCCGGATGCGGAGCTCGCGGCGGCCTTGTACGGCGAATCCCGCTTGTGGGCGCCGTCCGTGACCGCGCTGTCGGCGGTCAACCCGGCAGGTGAACGCCTGTGGTTCGTCCACAACTGGTCAGGATCGACCGTGACCGTCGACGCGCCGATCGGGCGGCTCGAAGTCGGGCCGTGGGATGTTCAGGTGTGCAAGGAGGCGCAGTGAGGTACTTCGAGGATCTGACGCCGAGCACCGGGGCCCGCGAGCCCCGGGCGTGGCTGCACTCGTCGCGGCCGCGGCTCAGCTTGAACGGCCGGTGGCAGTTCAAGCTCTGGGACAGCCCGCCGGATGGTATGCCAAATCCCGCACCCGATTGGGGCGAGCTGGAAGTCCCAGGGCACTGGGTGCTGCAGGGCCACGATCGCCCGCGGTATACCAACACCGCGTTCCCGTTCCCGATCGATCCGCCACGCACCCCGGACGCGAATCCGACCGGAGACCACCACCTGTGGTTCGACGTACCGGACGACTGGCCGGTCAACGGCGCCGTACTGCGGTTCGAGGGTGTCGACTCGTGCTTCAAGGTGTGGGTCAACGGAGTCGAGCTCGGTACGGCCAAGGGCAGCCGGCTGCCGAGTGAGTTCTCGCTCGGCGAGCTGCTGCGCCCCGGACGGAACTCGCTGGCGGTGCGGGTGCACCAGTGGTCATCCGGTTCGTACCTCGAGGACCAGGACATGTGGTGGCTGCCGGGGATCTTCCGCGACGTCACGCTGCTCGCGCGCCCGTTGATCGACGATGTCTTCGTGCACGCGGCGTACGACCATCTGACCGGCGCAGGGACACTGCAGGTCGACACGGTGCCGGACGCGGTGGTGGGGGTTCCGGAGCTGGGGATCGTGGCGGAGGCTGGTATACCAATCACGATTCCCGCCGTCGAACCGTGGTCGGCCGAGGTCTCGAGGCTGTACGACGCGACCGTCGGCGTACCGGGGGAGACGGTTGCCCTGCGCATCGGGTTCCGGACCGTCGAGATGGTCGACGGGTTGTTCACCGCCAACGGGCGGCCGTTGTTCTTCCGCGGCGTGAACCGGCACGAGCACGACGAGCGCCGGGGCCGGGCGATGACGGTCGAGGCGATGCGGCAGGACGTTGTACTGATGAAGCAGCACAACATCAACGCGGTACGGACCGCGCACTACCCGCCGCATCCGGCGTTCCTCGACCTGTGCGACGAGCTCGGGTTGTGGGTGATCGACGAGTGCGACATCGAGACCCACGGCTTCATCTACACGGACTGGCGCGGCAACCCGGCCGACGATCCCGACTGGGCGCCGATGATGCTCGACCGGATGCGCCGGATGGTCGAACGCGACAAGAACCATCCCAGTGTGATCATCTGGTCGCTCGCGAACGAGAGTCACCGCGGGCAGAACTTCGGCACGCTGGCGGCCCGGACCCGTGAGCGGGATCCGTCCCGCGCGGTGTTCTACGAGCGGGACCGGACGTACGAGTTCTCCGACTTCTACAGCCTGATGTACCCGCCGCTGGAGGACCTTGAGGCGATCGGCACCCGGACCGAGGACGTGCCGGCGGAGACCGCGGACCATCCCGAGCTGGAGGCGCGGCGGCGGGCGTTGCCGTTCGTCCTCGCGGAGTACGCGCATGCCATGGGCAACGGTCCTGGCGGGCTGGCGGAGTACCAGCGGGTGCTCGAGCGCTATCCCCGGCTCCAGGGCGGGTTCGTCTGGGAGTGGATCGACCACGGCCTGCTGTTACCAGGCGCAACCGATCACGTGTACGGCGGCGACTTCGGCGAACGCCTCCACGGTGCGAACTTCTGCATCGACGGCCTGCTCTTCCCCGACCGCACTCCGTCGCCCGGCCTCACCGAATACAAGAAGGTCCTGGAACCGATCCGAATCACCGGCCCGACACCCCTCACCATCCACAACCTCCGCACCTTCGCCGACACCGAAGACCTTGAGTTCGTGTGGTCTGTCGAGGCCGACGGAGTCGACGTAGCAGCGGGCCGCCTAGACGTCCCCGCCTTGGCCCCAGGAGATTCAGTTACCCTCCCACGACCTGACGCCACCGCCACGCCGGAGCGGTTGTTAACTGTGCGGGCGGTGCTAGCGAAGGACTCGGCGTGGGCTGCCGCGGGGCATGAGGTTGCTTGGGCGCAGTTTGTGTTGGAGGAGCCGGTGGTGCCGTCAGCTCAGATGGTGTCGGCACCTGTGGTGGAGGACCGAGGTGTTGTGAGGGTTGGTGGTGGTGAGTTTGATCGGCGGACCGGGCGGTTGACGAGGCTGTTCGGGCAGGCTGTGGACGGTCCGCAGCTGGACCTGTGGCGTGCACCGACCGACAACGACAACGGGCAGGGCGGCCGGAACGGTGTCACGCAGGAGTGGCGCGCTGCCGGGCTCGATCGCCTGCTGCATCGGGTGGACGGTGTCGACGTGGTGGACGACGGGCTGGTGGTGCGAAGCCGGGTTGCGCCTGAGGGGCTCGGGGTCGGCGTTCGGGCGACGTACCGCTGGATGGCTGACGACAACGGGCTGCGGTTGACGGTCGACGTACAGCCGGAGGGGGAGTGGGGTGGAACTGCGGTTACGCCGCGCTGTGGGAGCTGGCCGCGGGTCGGCGTACGGATGACGCTGCCGAAGTCCTTGGACCACGTGCAGTGGTACGGCGGTGGGCCGGGTGAGGCGTACGCCGACAGCCGCGAGGCTGCTCGCGTGGGGCGTTACACCCGTACGGTCGACGAGCTGCAGACGCCGTACGTCGTACCCCAGGAGAACGGCTCGCGCATCGACGTACGCTGGGCCGAACTGACCGATGCCGAGGGCAACGGCCTGCGCGTGACCGGTGCGCCGCACTTCCAGCTCGCCGCCCGCCGATGGACGACCGAGGACCTCGAACGCGCCCGCCACCGCTCGGACCTGACGCCGCGCGACCACATCTACCTGAACCTGGACCTCGCCCAGAACGGGCTCGGCTCAGCCTCCTGCGGCCCGCCCACGACACCCGGCCATACGCTGGCCGTCGCGGCGTATACGTTCGGTCTGACATTTGGGCTCGTAACCGGCTGACGGAGGATGCGGTGATCGTGCAGGCCTGCATGCGCGATGGCGGAGGTGGCAGTCCCACCGTCGTCGTACCAGACGGTTCGTTCACCGACGAAGACCGTCGCGCCTTTCCGGCGACCAAGGGAACCTCGCACGCAGTGTTCTTCACTGTCGAGCGCGATCGGGTGTTACTGCGCTTCTTCACCGGCGAGGGTGAGCTGCCGGCGTGTGGGCACGGGACGGTCGCGGCGTTGGCGGTCCTCGCCGAGCGCGCCGACGTGCCGGACTATCGGGTCACGCTGTCTGCGGGCGGTCGGGAGTTCGGTGGTCGAGCCGTGCGGCGCGCCGAGGGGTTCGAGGCGTCGTTCGATCCGGGGCCGGTGACGCTGCGGGATCCTACGGCCGTGGAAGGCGAGCTGATCGCTTCGCTCGTTCCAGAGTCGGTCGGGCCGGCGGTGGTCGCGTCGGTGGGGCGGCCTCGTGTGCTGGTCCCGGTCCGGACTCGTGCGGACCTGGATGCCTTCACACCCGACCTGGATCGAATCCGCGAGGTCTGTGATCGTCTCGGTCTGCTCGGTTGCTACGTCTACACCGTCCCCGACACGGACGGCCGGGTCGCGGCGCGCATGTTCGCGCCGTCGATCGGCGTACCGGAGGACGTTGCCAACGCCAACAGCACCGCGTGTCTGGCGGCGTACCTGTCCCGGGAGACGCTCATCGTCGACATGGGCGACTCGCTGTCCAGCCCAGCCACGATCATCGCCACCACCCGCCCCGGACCCGACGGGCCTCGCGTCGACGTCGGCGGTATCGCGACGACGTGAGTCGTCAGAGGCGTACGACGTACTTGCCGGCGCCGCGGCCCTCGGCCAGGGCCTGCTGTGCCTCGCCGGCCGCGTCGAGTCCGTCGACCGGGATGAGCCCGAGGTCGAGTTCCCCGTCGGCGGAGAGCTGAAGCGCATCCCGCAAGGCGTCGCCGATGAGCTGTGGCGCCCGGACGGACATGCTGCTCATGCTGAACCCGCCGATCGACGCGTTGCCCGCGAACAGCCGACCGGCCGGGAGGTCGGTCAGGGGTGCTCCGGCGGCGTTGCCGAAGAGCACGATTCGACCACCTTGGGCCAGCAGGTCGAGGTCGAGGCCGATCTGTTCGGTTCCCTGGGAGTCGAGCACCACATCGACCCCGCGGCCGTTGGTGACGACGCGGACCCGGTCGGCCAGATCATCCCCGCGGGTGAGGACGACGGCGTACCCGCTCTTCTCCGCGGCGGCGGTACGCCGGGCGCTGCCGACGGTGCCGATCAGTGTGCCGACGCCCGCACGTCGGGCCAATGCTGCGACAGCCTGCCCGACACCGCCTGCGGCCGAATGCATCAAGAGAGTCTCGCCGGGGCGCAGGTGGCCGGCTTGCCGGACCAGTAGCGCAGCCGTGGTCAGCGTGCCTGGGGCGACCGCAGCCTGCTCGAAGGACAGGCCGTCGGGGATCGGCACGGCCAGCTCGGCGCGTATCTTCGCGATCTCGGCCAGCCCGCCCGCGCGGGTGAAGGCGGCGACCGGCGTCCCAATGGCTGGTCCGGTCACGCCGGGGCCGAGCGCCCGTACCGTGCCTGCTGCTTCGAGGCCCGGGACGAACGGCCAGGCCGACGCGTAGGCGGGGTCGCCGCGGCGGGCCATCACATCGATGAAGTTGATCCCCGCGGCGCGCACGTCGATGGTCAGCTCGCCCGGCCCCGGGTCCGGAGCGTCGAGCTGGCCGACGCGCGTGGAGCTGGTGTCGGGCGCCGGGCGGTCGAAGATCAGTGCGCGCATCGCGTACCCTTTCGATGTTCGTCGAATGTCGTAAGGCGACGATACACTCATGTACGACGATCGTCGAAAGGAATCCGGTGCCGAATCCCCGACGGCCCGCGCTGGTCCATCCCGCGACCGCGGACCTGACCCTCTACGCAGTCCTGCACGCCCTCTCGGACCCGACCCGGCTGACCATCGTCCGCACCCTCCGCGAGAACGTCGAGCAGGCGTGCGGCACGTTCCCCGTCTCCGTCGCCCCCTCCACCCTCACCCACCACTTCCGCGTCCTCCGGGAAGCCGGCGTCATCCGCCAACGCGAAGACGGCAACAAACGCTGGACCACCCTCCGCTACGACGACCTCGAATCCCGCTTCCCCAACGTCCTCGACGTCATCCTCCACGCCGCCGGCAGCGGCGAGGTCGTCGCCGCCACCGGTGGTGAGCAGGGTCAGCGTGGTACCACGAAAGTGATGTAGGTGGAGTTGCCCTTGTCGGGTACGCCGGAGTTGGGGCCTAGGGGGAGGGTGCCGGGTGGGGTGTCGCGTTTGAAGAGGATCAGGCGTTGGTCGGTGGTGCCTACTGTTTCGTTGGTGCGGGTGAAGGTGGATAGCCAGTCCGGCCACCAGACGTTTTCGCCGCGTGGGTCGAAGGCTACGTAGACGGTCGCTGGGCGGGTCACGTCCATGGTCAGGTAGTCCGCAGGAGCGGTGGCCTTGGAGTCGTCGTTGGCGCCTTGGATCAGGGCCTGGCCGTTCAGCTCGTCTGGTAGGTCGGTGATCGTGTAGCTGCGGTCGACGTACGTCGGCGCGCCGGTCTGCGCCTTGACCAGGTTGGTGAGCTTCTCCGGCCACTGCACCGACACCAGATCGCTGACCAGCGGTGGTTCGCTGCGGGTGATCCCCAGCACGCGGTTGCCGAGCGTCTTGACCGCACCAGCCGGCTGCCCGGTCAACGGCGCGAAGTCAAACGACGACAGGGGTACGGCGACCCGCTCGACGGTGTACGAGGCGCCAGCGGTGGTAGCCAGCATCACGACATCGGCCTTGGTCGATGCGACGACAGTGCGGCCGTGGGAGTCCAGCACCCGGATCGACTGGCCGGGCCACGGGTTGGCCACCTTCAGCGTGTCCCGGCTACCAGCCTGGATGCCGACGACATTCGGTACGCCATCGTGGACCTCGGTGCTGATCCGGTGACCGCCCTCGATCTGGACAGACCCCGACACGTCCCAGTCCTTCGGCCACGCCGGTGCGACGCGTACGACGCCGTCGTACGACTGGACCAGTGCCTCCTGCAGGCCGGTCGTCACCACGCCGCCCCACTCGTTGTAGAAGCTGTGGTTCCGTACCGCCTCCTGGCCGGTGCGGTGGACGGTGAAGCCGTTCGGGTAGATCTGGAAATCCGCGATCCCCTTCAGCAGCAGGCGTTTCACCTCGTCGGCCTGCCCGAGCCGCGCGGCCCAGGTGGTGTCCATACCCCAGTCCTTGTCCTGCGGGTACACACGCTGCCGGTACGTCGCCTGCATCAACGCGGAGTCCTTGTCGAACACGCCCCACGGCCAGAGTGCCTCCATCTCCGGGTTCTGCGTGTTGTGCGCCTCCTCGTCAGTCCCGGACCACGCCAGCACGTCCTCGCCGCCACGCTGGACCGTCCGGTACGGCGGAAGCTTGCCCACCGCCGCGCGCAGCTGTGAAGCCAACGCAGCATCGCCATGCGACGTCGCCAGGTCAGCCACCATCGGGAAGATCACCTGCATCGCCGCCAGATCAGGCACCGGGTCGCTGGTGTCCCACTGCACCTCCAGCGCGTTCACGTGCTCCAGATGCAGGTACCCATCCGCCCCCGGCGTCAGTGCGGACAGATAGAACCGAGCCACGTCCCGCATCAGCGGATAGGTGCGGTTCAGCAGAGCCTTGTCGCCGGTGTAGCGGTACTGCTCCCAGATGTTGTTCACCAGCTCCGGTCCGCTGGTCAGGATCCGGCGCGTCCAGCTGGGCTCCTGCGTGTTGTCGCAGCCGTCGCCAGTGCCGTCGTACCGCATGAACTCCGGTACGCAGAGGCCCTCGCCACCTATCCAATGCGTACGGGTCCACTCGCGCATCAGTTCGGCCCGGTCCAGGTAGAACTTGAAGTACGGCGCGTTGAACTCGGCGATCCCCGCGCCGCGGTTGGCAGCCACGGATTCGCGCAGGTTGAAGTGCCAGTACGAGTCCTGTGCCCAGTCGGCCTGGTCCTCCGACGAGGAGAACATCCGCACCACCGCACCGTGAGTACTAGGTACGTCGCCACGCATCGAGGCGGCCATCGTGTACAGCTGGAACGTCCGCAGGTTCTCGACGTATTCACCGGAGCCGTCCGCCGACGTGATCCGCATCGGCGCAGTCTTCGCCCAGAACGAATGCCACCACTGCAGGTGGTGGCTGGGCGACTCGACAACCGCCCGTCTGGCGGCAGTGCGCAGCTCGCCACCGCGGTACGACGGTACGCCGACCACGATCCGGTAACTGCCGTCTGCACGCGGCCGGAACGTCAGACGCACCGTCAGCGGGTCGACTACGGACGCGGTGACGCCCTGCGCCTGCGCAGTCAACGCAGCGACCGCACCGGTGATGCTGCCAGACGCTGCGTCGTGGAAGGTCTCCGCCACCGCAGCAACCCCACCGGCAGCACTGACAGCAGGCGTGCGACCGGACCACAACTTGAGGTCGGCGGTCTGCACCCGAGAGGGATCCGCGCCGGTGACCTCCAGCACGAACTGATCCGCATCAGCCCGCACGTACGAGCGGGCCGTCATTCCACCGCCACTCTGCACGAGCTGACCGTCGTACAGTGCCAACCGGCCGCTGTAGTCGGATGCTCGCATCAGCGGATCCAGCCCGGGTACAACGAGACGCCCGGCGGACTTGAGATCAGGGAACGTGTCGACGCGGTTGAGCTGGGCGCTGTAGCCCTTCTCGGCCCAGACCGCCGCACCGAGGACGCCGTTCCCCAACGGCATGGCCTGGTACGCACGCCACGCCGGGCCTTCCTGCACGAGGTCGGACCGCGAGACCAGCCCGGCGGTGTCGGTACGCAGCGCACCGTCATGCCATGCGGTCGTCAAAGCCTCAGCGGGCGGCGCAGCAGGGAGTGAGAACAGTGTCATGAGCAGAGGCAGTGTCAGTCGGAGCGCGATCACCGGTGTACCTCGATGAAGTAGTCGACCCCACGCCGCGTGCGGAACTCGACCACGCCGTCCTCCGGCCGTGCAAAGGCGACCGGACCGGCCGACGAGCGAACGTCGACCTGCAGACCGGTCCGCAACTTCAGCCGGTTGCCCAGCAGCGAACGGATCCGGGCCTGCGTCAGCTTCCCGTCGGACCAGGAGAACTCCAGGTCGAAGCCGCCGCGCGCCCGCAGACCACGCACGCTCCCGGTCGGGAACGCGGTCGGCAGCGAGGGCAGCAGCGCGACCTCGCCGGAGTGGCTCTGCATGATCATCTCGGTGATGCCGGAGATGCCACCGAAGTTCCCGTCGATCTGGAACGGCGGGTGCAGGTCGAACAGGTTCGGTGCCGTGCGACCAGGCGCCAGCAGCTGTGTCAGGTGCTTGTATGCGTTGTCCGGCTCGAGCAACCGGGCGCGCAGGTTGAGCTTCCAGGCAAGCGACCAGCCGGCGGTCACTGCCGGCCCGCGCAGCTCCAGCGACTTGCGGGCTGCGTCGGCGAGCTCCGGCGTACTGCGGGGTGTCACCTGGTCGCTCGGGAACACGGCCCACAGGTGTGAGACATGTCGACTCGTCTCCAGGGCGGCCTCCTCCCAGTCGATCAGCCACTCCTGGATCTGACCGAGGTACCCGATCTGGATCGGCGCGAGCCGGGACCGCGTCTCCGCGACCTGAGCCGCCATCGGCGCATCGACACCCAGCAACGCCGCCGCCTGCCCGAACACCTTGAACAAGTCGTGCAGGATCTCGGTGTCCATCGTCGGACCGGCGCACATGCTCACGCCGGTGCCGTCGTAGTCGTGGTGCTTGACCTCGGGGGAGTGCGACGGGCTGGTCACCAGCCATCCCGTCTTCGCGTCGGTCTGCAGCTGGTCCAGGAAGAACTCCACCGCGCCACGCAGGATCGGGTAGTACCGCCGCAGCATCTCCAGGTCGCCGGTGTACTCGTACCGCTCCCAGAACAGCAGCGACAACCACGCGCCACCGCTCGGCCAGACCCCGTAGAACGCGAAGTCAACCGGTGCGGTGCCGCGCCAGCCGTCGGTGTTGTGGTGCGCGACCCAGCCGGGAGCGTCGTACATCGTGCTCGCCGTCCGGGCGCCCGACTCGGCGAGCTCGGTGATCATCTGGAACAGCGGGTCCCAGCACTCGGCCAGGTTGGCCGGACCGGCCGGCCAGTAGTTCATCTCGCAGTTGATGTTCAGCGTGAACTTCGACTGCCACTCGGGCAGCATCTTGTAGCTCCAGATGCCCTGCAGGTTCGCCGGCTGACCCGGGGTACGAGAGCTCGAGATCAGCAGGTACCGGCCGAACTGGTAGTACAACGCGGCCAGCTGCGGGTCACCGCCGTTGCGGAACGCCGTGATCCGCTGGTCGGTCGGGAGCGCGATCGCGTCCGACGTACCGAGGTCCAGGTCGAGTCGGCCGAAGAGGCGCTGGTAGTCCTCGACATGCTCGTGGCGAAGGCGTCCGTACGCCGGGCGGCCGACCGCTGTGAGCGGAGCGACCGCGCGAGCTACCTGGTCCGCGCCGACATCGAGATAGTTGCGGTAGCTGGTCCCGACCGAGAACAACAGCGTGACCTCGTCCGCGCCGGTGACCGAAAGCTTGCCATCAGCAACCGTCGTGCTGCCGCCTTCGGCGAAGGCCCGCAACAGCGCAGTGAACTTGACCGAGCCGGTCAGTCCTTCCGCGTCGCCGCTGATCCCGTTGAGCGCCAGCGTGCGCTCGTCGAAGCGGGCGGGCGTCGCGGCCTGCTCCGTGCTGTACGTCGCGTCGAAGGTGAGCGACCCGCGCTGGTCCGCGGTCAACCGCATCACCAGCACCTGCGCGGGGTGGCTGACGAACACCTCCCGGGTGTAGCGCACCCCGGCGTGCGTGTAGCTGACCGAGGTGATCGCGGTGGTCAGGTCGAGTTCCCGCTGGTACGCCGTGACAGCGTCCGCGGCGATCCCGGGGAAGGCAAGGTTCAGGTAGCCGACCGGCTGGTACTGCATCTGCTCGGTCGGGCGGCCCATGAAGTGCTCGTCGGCGAGGTTCTGCGCGTCGAGGTACTGCTCCGCGGCGATCAGGCGGCGGATCTTCGGGAGGACCTCCTTGCCGACCGGGTCGTCGTACTGGTGCGGGCCGCCGGCCCAGATCGAGTCCTCGTTGAGCTGGAGTTGTTCGGTCGCGGTCCCGCCGTACATCATCGCGCCGAGGCGACCGTTGCCGATGGCAAGCGCCTGGAGCCACTCGGTGGCGGGTTGGGCATACCAGAGTTTCAGCGGGTTGGTGTCGGGCTTCTGAGGTCCGGCGGCTGCGGCGGGCGGGGCTGTCAGCGCGCCGGCTACGACGGCGGTCCCGGCTGCGGCGCCGGCGGTCCTGAGGACCTGGCGACGGGTGTATTCGGACATGGGGCGGTCTCCCTGGGGCGGTAGATGCGCTGGGCGGTGCCACGGAACACGTCGTTGTGCGTGGCGGGTGGCAGCAGTGCTTCGGTACGGCGGACGACCTCGGCGCGACTGGCGGCGAGCGTGCACACCGGCCAGTCGGAGCCGAACAGCAACCGCTGACTGCCGAAGAGTTCGAGGGCGACGTCGACCAGCGCGCGGAGGTCGTCGGTCGCGAGGTGGGCGGTGCCGGAGAGCTTGACGGTGACGTTGGGGCACTCGGCGAGCGCCTTCATTCCGGCCAGCCAGTCGGGGGTGGCAGTCGTGGGGTTGCCGAGATGGTCGAGCACCAGGCGGGCGTCGGGTACGGCGGACGCGAGCCGGGCGGCGCCGATCAGGGCGGAGGGGCGGAGGAGCAGGTCGATGGCGAGGCCGGCGTCAGCGGCGGCCCGCACTCCGCGCACCTGCGCGGGATCGGTGAGCAGGTCAGGGTCGGTCTGGTCGGCCGGCGGACTGCGCACGCCGACAAGCCGCGGGTCGTCAGGTAGCCGATCAGGGAAGTCGAGCAGATCGAACCACCCGACAACCCCCACCACAGCCGGCGTGCGGGCGGCCAGCTCGAGCAGATCGTCAACCTCGCGAGGATCCGCATCGGCTTGAACCAGAACCACCTCGGTAGGCAGTTCTTCGAGGGTGAAGTTGCGGCGGAGTGGGTGGTTGGGCGACAGCCACGGGAGGGTCCGTCGAGAGAGGTCCCAGACGTGGACGTGGGCGTCAATCATGGTGCACTGCTGGTCTGGTGATGGAGCTTTCGCCGCGGGCGTGGGCAGCGAAGAGGCGGGCCGAGTCTTCGGGGTCGGTGCCGGACAGGACCTCGATCAGGTCCAGGTGGCGGCGGGCCATCAGGCCCCAGTCGCCGGCGTACATGGCGTTCGAGACGACCTGCAGGCTCCACAGCGCCGGCTCCAGGGTCCGCCAGACGCGGAGCAGCATCGAGTTGCCGCTGGTGGCCAGGACCTGGCGATGGAACCGCAGGTCGGCCTCGCGGAACGCGCCGATGTCGTGATGCTCGGCTGCCTCGGTCATCCGCTGCATCTCGATCCGCAGCAGGTCCAGCTCCTCCGGCGGCACGTGCCCGGTCGCACGCCGGGCCGCGGCGGACTCGAGGAGCACGCGGACCTCCCGCGCTTCGCGGGCCTCGACCTGGGAGATCTCGGTGACGAAGTTGCCCAGCCGCGGCCGGTACGTGACCAGTCCCTCGTGCGCCAACCGCCGTACCGCTTCCCGCGCCGGGGTCTGGCTGGTGCCGAGAACGCGGGCGATCTCGGACTCGACCACCCGCATGCCCGGGGCGAGCTCGCCGGACAGGATCCAGCCGCGGATCGCGTCGTACACCCGGTCGGACAGCAACTCGGTGTCAGCGGAGATCGGCGGCGAAGGGTGCGCGGCGCCCACGGTCAGGGCCGAGGAGCGGTAGTGCTGCGCCTCCTCCCGGCGGCGGCGCGAGACCGTCGACTGCGAGACGCCGTACGTCGTGGCCAGCTCGCGGGTCGAGGTGCGATGTCCGGAATCGGCCATCGATGCCGCACCCAATTGCACGCGGTCGACCATTCGCGGGCGGCCGCTGCGCATGCCGTCGTCCAGCCCGGCCATGCCCATCCGGAGGAACCGCCGCCGCCACTTGCCGACCGTGCCGGGGGTGACCTCGAGCAGGTCCGCGACCGCCTTGTTCGACCGGCCCTCCGCGCTCGCCAGCACGATCCGGGCCCGCAGGCGCATCGCGTCGGCGGTCCGCGGCGCGGCCGCGATCTGGCTGAGGGCGGACCGCTCGGCCGCCGACAGCGTCAGCGGCGACTTCGGTCTTCCGGCATCGGGCATGGCTGCATGGTGACCCCGTTCACACCGTTCTGCCAACCCTATATGGCACGGACTTGTGACTCGGAACGTCCACTTTGCCGTTTATACGTTGACACTTGAGCGCACTCCTCTGCATCGTCACTCGATAACGACGCCCGGCCGCCCCCGACGCCGGGACGATCCGAGGAGGACCCGGAAATGGCTCGTTCCCTACGGCCCAAGAATTCGCGCAGGCTCGGTGTGCTGACGTCCGTCGTGATCCTGGTGGGCGCGGCGGGCTGCGGCGGTGGCTTCAGCGACGACAAGGGTGCTGCTGGTGGCAGCACCGGTGAAGTGCGGATGCTGGTCAACATCACTCCCAACCTGACCAAGAGCTACTGGGAGGGCCTGGTCAAGCCCTTCGAGGACGCCAACCCGGGTGTGGACGTGAAGATCGAGGCGCCGAGCGGGTCCGGGGTGAAGGACACGTTGCCGCAGCTGCTCGCGGCCGGCAACGCGCCGGATGTCGTCGAGACGCTGATGGCCGACAAGGTGCTGGCGCCGCAGATGCTCGACCTGACCGCCGAGGCGTGGACCAAGGACACGCCGCTGGCGCAGCAGGCCGCACTGGACGGCAAGGTGTACACGGTCGGTGTCGGCCAGCAGGCGCAGTCGCTGGTGTTCTACAACAAGGACGCGTTCGCCAAGGCCGGGATCAGCGCGCCGCCGAAGGACCTCGACGAGCTGACCGCGGACATGGGCAAGCTGAAGGCCGCGGGCTACCTGCCGCTGCAGACGGCCGGCGACTACGTGACCGGACTGCAGCTGCTGCAGCTCAGTGACCCGTCGATCGCCACCGAGCACCCGGACTGGTACCAGCAGATCAATGCCAAGCAGCTCAAGCTCGGCGACACCATGCTGCCGCTGCTGCAGCGCTACGAGTCCTGGATCAAGAGCGGGTACGTCGACAAGAACGCACTGGGCCTGAAGGACGTCGGCGCGCAGACCAACTTCCTGTCCGGCAAGGCCGGGATGTACATCATGGGCAGCTGGTTCGTGCGGACCGCCGACGACGCCAAGCCGAAGTTCGACCTGGGCGTGTTCGCTGCCCCGACCGCCGCGGGTCAGCCGTCTCCGGGTCCGCAGGGTGTCACGATGGCAGCGCCGTACATGGTGCTGAAGTCGACCGAGCAGCGTGACCTCTCGGTGAAGCTGGTGCAGTGGCTGGTCACGGACCAGACCGCAGTGCAGAGCCAGCTTCAGCAGGACGGCAACTTCCGCCAGGGGTTCACCGACAAGCTGACGCCGCTGGGCAAGCAGGTGCAGGACATCCTCGACCAGGCGCCGAAGCAGGTGGCCCAGGGCGAGGGGTACGGCGCGAACACCTTGCCGCAGGGCTTCAACGGTGAGTGGAACAAGGCGGTCCAGAGCCTCTACACGGGGAAGAGTGCGAAGGACGTCGCGACCCGCATCGACAGCTGGATGGGCTCGAAATCGTGAGAGCCCGTCTGACGACCATCAGTATGGTCGGCCCCGCCCTGGTGCTGTTCGTCGTCATGCTGGTGATCCCGGTCGGTCTGTCGCTGTACCTCAGCCTGACCGACTGGGACGGCTACAGCGCGAACCCCGCGATCGTAGGACTGAAGAACTACGTCAACCTGACGCACAGCGCCGAGGCCATCCGGGCCGGCTGGGTGACGCTGCTGATCGCAGCGGTCGGCACCGTCCTGCTCAGCGTGCTGGGGCTCGGCTTCGCCCTGCTGGTGAACGGCGCCTCCCGGTTGAACGCGTTCTTCCGGATCGTGCTGTTCTACCCGCACGTGCTGAGCGCACTGGTCGTCGGCTTCCTGTGGAGCGCAGTGCTCGGTACGTCGGGTGTCGTGAACGGCTGGCTGACGTCGAAGGGCGCCGAGGTGCTGCCCTTCTTGTCGAACCCGAACTGGGCGCTCGCCAGCCTGATCGGCGTACTGGTGTGGGCCGGATTCGGCGTGAACGTCGTGCTGTACCTGGCCGGGCTGCAGACAGTGTCGCGGGACCTGCTCGAGGCCGCGCGGATCGACGGCGCGTCCAGCCGGCAAACGTTCTTCGACGTCACGCTGCCCGCGCTTGCTCCGGTCGTGACGGTCAACCTCGTGCTGTCGCTGGTGACACTGCTCAAGACGTACGACCTGGTCGTGTCGCTGACCGGTGGTGGTCCGGCCGGGTCGACGCAGACGGCGGCGTACCTGATCCTGTGGGACTCGTTCCACAACAACGCGCTCGGGTTCGGCTCGGCGCAGAGCGTCGTACTGATGGTCATCACGGCCGGGCTCGCCCTGACTGTCGCGCGGCTGCGTTCGCGTGCTGATCAGGGGGTGCGGGCATGAGTGCGCTGCGCATGCCTCGGGTTGCGACGCTGCAGCTGAAGCCATGGCGGAGCAAGGGCTGGGGCCGGATCGCGTTCCTGGTGATCACCAGCGTGCTGATGCTGGTGCCGATGTACCTGCTGGTGGTCAGCGCGTTCAAGTCGCAGCAGGACATCCTGGCGCATCCGTTCTCGGTCTCACCGGACCAGCTCACCACGGAGTACCTGAAGAAGGCGGCGACGAACCCGGACTTCAACATCCTCAAGGGGTACGCCGTCACGATCCTGTTCGTGGTGTCGGTGAACGTGCTGTCCGTGGCGCTGGCCGGCCCGGTCTCGTACGTGATCGCCCGCCGCGGCGAACGCCGGTACCGGATGCTCCTGCTGCTGTTCGTCGCCGGGACGTTCATCCCGAGCCAGGTGCTGGTCATCCCGGTCGTCTACACGTTGAAGTTCCTCGGACTGATGGGCACGATCCCCGGGTTCGTGCTGTTCGAGACCACGCTGACGCTGCCGTTCTCGATCTTCCTGTACGCCGGCTACATCATGACGATCCCGGCCAGCCTGGACGAGGCGGCCGCGGTCGACGGCGCCGGCAAGCACCGGGTGTTCTGGTCGATCGTGTTCCCGCTGATGAAGCCCGCCGTGGTGACGATGGTCATCCTGAACACGTTCTCGGTCTGGAACGACTTCGTGAACCCGCAGATCATCCTCGGCCCGGGCAGCGGCCTCTACACCGTGACGACCGGCGTGTACGCCGCGGTGAGCCAGTACTCGACCGACTACACCGTGGTCTTCCCGACGCTGCTGCTCGCGGTGGCTCCGTTGCTGGTGATCTTCGTGCTGCTCCAGAAGCACGTGATCAGCGGCCTGACCGCGGGGGCGACCAAGGGATGACGACCACCGTTGTTGCCGAGACACCCATCGGCACGCCGCCCGCCTGGGCGATCATGCAACGCCGTCTGTTCGACGTGATGGACGAGGGCTGGTGGCTGTTCCGCGAGCGCTACTGCCTGCCCGACGGCAGCCTCCGGTACGCCGGACCTGTCCAGAGCCGTGATGGCGCCGACGACTTCTACGAAGCCTTCGTGAACTGGCCGGTGCTCTACCAGTTGGGTGGCGCGGACGATCTGATCGACGTGTCCAAGTGGCACTGGGAAGGTGTCACCCGGCAGCTCACCGACCTGGGCTTCCTGGTCGACGAGTTCGAGCGCGGCTACGACTGGTTCCACATCGGCGAGTCGATGATCTTCTTCTACGCCCTCTGCGCTGCCGACCCGACGGACGAGGTGTTCCGCGAACGTGCGTACCGCTTCGCCGAGCTCTACCTGCCCGGCTCACCGGCCGGCAACTACGACCCCGCGACCCGCACGATCCGCGCCCCGCACAACGGTGCGGGCGGTCCGCGCTGGGGCATCAACGACGAGTGGCGGACGTACGGCGCCGATCAGGCGAAGATGCGGATCTTCGGCCTGCCGCTGTCCGGCGTACCGGGGATCGCGAGCTGGGACGACCTGAAAGCTCCGGGCAACGCCGACCTGATGGGCGCGGAGATGATCCGCCGCCTCGGCGCGGGCGATACCGCCGTCAATCTCGCCGCGACCACCCTGACCGCGAACGCCTGGCTGTACGACCACAGCGACCGCTTCGCCGCGTGGACCCTGGAATACCTGGACGCGTGGGAGGAGCGGGCGAAGGCCAACGGCGGCCTGCTGCCGGACAACGTCGGTCCGAACGGCATCGTCGGCGAGCTCCACGACGGACGCTGGTACGGCGGCACGTACGGCTGGAACTGGCCGCACGGCGTGTACAGCGTCGGCTCGGCCGCGTGCATCGGGGCGCTGAACGGCGTCGTACTCACGGGTGACTCGAAGCGACTGGACTTCGCCCGTCAGCTGCTCGACCACCTGTATGAGCGTGGCGTGCGTGGAGCCGTCGACGACACCGAGATGAGCATCCGGGACCGCTGGCAGGCCGAGCTCGGCGAGGACTGTGCCAACCCGAGCCTGCTGATCCCGAACCGGCACAACGACGACGGCTGGTTCGACTACCAGCCACCGCAGCTCGGACTGCCGATGTGGTTGTGGCAGGCCGCCTTCGAGTCGGGTGACTACGACCGGCTGACCAAGCTGCGGGAGCAGAGCGGCTACGACTGGCGGACGGTCCGCGACTTCCGCAACAAGGAGGACGCCGGCCACGAGGCGCCCTGGCTCGCCTACCTCGCTGGAGACAACCCCGGCTACCCGGAGGCGATGCTGGGTGTGGCGCTGTCGCAGGTGCAGCGCCGGATGGACCTGATGGCCGTCGACACCGTCGACCCGGCCGACCTGAACATCCACCACTGGCAGCGACACAACCCGGTCGCCACCGAGGCCCTGCTGCAGCTGACCACCGGTACGCCGCAACTGCTCTACAACGGCGGACTGCTGCCACTACGCGTGCTCTACCTGGACGCGGACCGCGGCCGTCCCGGTCTGCCGCCTGACGTCGCCGCACTGGTCGACACAGTGGAGCCGGACCGGACAGGTCTGCAGCTGGTCAACCTGTCCGCGACCCAGACGCGCAAGGTGATCGTTCAGGCCGGGAGCTTCGGCACCGACCGGATCGACGAGGCGACGGTGTCCACGGCGTCGGGGGAGTACCCGGGCCCGTCCCCGGCGTACACGTCGACGCCGCCGACGCCGGGCCGCCGCACGGTTGTTGTCGGCGGCAACAGACTCGAAGTGACCATGCCCCCCGGCCGGACCATCCGGCTGGAGCTGCGGCTGACCCGAAACACCTACCGCGCCGGTCACCTGGCGCTTGACCGAGGAGATATATGAGCAGCACGGAACAAGCTCCGGCGACGCCGGTCTGGGATCTGCCGGTGCGCGGCGACACCCCGCCGGCACCGGATCCCGGCCTGGTGGCGCGGCTGTCCGAGATCGGGTCGGCCACCGCCTGTGCCCGGCTGCACAACCAAGGCATCCGCCGGACCTTCGTCGACGGTCCGACCAGCATGTTGCCCGGCAAGAAGGTGGTCGGCCGGGCGCTGACCCTGCAGTTCATGCCGCAACGCGAGGACATCGCCGACGGCCAGACCCAGGAGTACATCGAGCGCAGCACGGCGTTGTGGGCCGTGCTCGACGAGATCCAGCCCGGCGACGTCCTGGTGGTCCAGGCCTACGGCAGCCACACCACCGGCTGTTTCGGCGACATGCTGGTCCGCTACTTCAAGCTCCGCGGCGGCGCCGGCATCGTCGTCGACGGCCGGATCCGCGACGTACCCCGGGTGTCGGAGCTCGACGTCCCGATCTGGTCGACCGGAGCCACCCCGCACTACGCGTCCCAGTCCGAACTGTTCCCGTGGGCCTACAACGTCCCGGTGGCGGTCGGCGGCGTACTGACGCTGCCGGGGGACCTGGTGCTCGCCGACGACGACGGTGCGGTCGTCGTACCCCGGCGCCGTGCGGAGGCGGTCGTCGAGGCCGCCGCCGAGCACGACGCGTGGGAGAAGTTCAGCCGGCGCCGCATCGACGAAGGCGCCCCACTGCGTGACTACTACCCCCTGACCGAGAAGACCCGTCTCGAGTACGAGCGCTGGCGCAGCCAGAACGGCAACGCCGGCGACTGACCTCCCTGAGAGAGGACCCCGCCCAACATGTCCAACAGAACCAGGCGTACGGCGCTCAGCGTCGGCGCCGGGGTGGTCGCGGCTGCCCTGGTGACCGTCGCGGCCATCAACCTAGACGCCCAGCCGGCCGGTGCGGCCAAGTGCGACAACTTCTGGGTCGCACCCACCGGCAACGACGCCGCCAAAGGCACCGAGAAGAGCCCGTGGAAGACCGTCACCCGGGCCCGCGACGAGATCCGGAACAAGCATCTCAACGACCGGATGAACTGCGACATCACCGTCAACCTGAAGGCCGGCGACTACCCGGTCTCCTCCACGATCGACCTCGACCAGCGCGACTCCGGGAAGAACGGCCACCGGGTCGTCTACCGCAGCGTCGACGGTCCCGGTAAGGCGAACCTCGAAGGCGCCGAGGAGATCACCGGCTGGGAGCCGTACAAGGACGGCATCTACAAGGCCAAGGTCGACGCCTCGAAGCCGTTCTACACGCTGTTCGAGGACGGCACCCGGGCGACGAACGCCCGGTACCCGAACCGGGGCAGCGACGAGCAGTGGTCGCCGTACCTGCGCTCCGTCCTCTACGAAGAGGACAAGATGGACGTCCACAACTGGCTGTACGGCAACCCGGGCGACTGGGACCCGACCTGGGACATGAGCCAGGCGTCGGTGACGATCTGGTCCGGTGGCTCGTGGTCGTGGTTCACCGACACCATTCCGCTGCTGGACACCAACTTCAAGAAGACGCAGACCACGCTGAAGTACTGGACCCGCTACGCCATGGTGAACAGCAACGGCGGCTCGCGGTACTTCTTCCAGAACTCGCTCAGCTTCCTGGACCAGCCGGGGGAGTACTACCTCGACTACAAGGCCGGTGAGGTCTACTACAAGCCGCGCGGCGGCACGATGGACGGCGTCAAGGTACTGCGGCCCACGGTGAAGACCGTGCTCAACCTGGCCGGCTCGTCACCACAGGACCGGCTGCACGACGTCACGTTCGACGGTCTGGGCGTGCAGTACTCCGACTTCGTCAGCTGGTACCGCAACGGCTGGGTGGCCGGTGGGGACGCCGGCGTCGAGCACAAGTACCCGGAGTACGACCGGCAGATCGAGATGCCGCGGAACCGGTTCGGTGCGATCACGCTGACCAACACGAGTGGGATCGACCTGAGCCGGCTGCACCTGTCCGACACCGGGTTCACCGGCGTCTACCTGCTGTTCGCCAACGACCACACTCGCATCACCGACAGCCTGCTGGAGAACATCGGTGCCGACGGCATCAAGGTCGAGGGCGGCTGGCCGGGTGAAGGTGACCTGAGCAACCATCACACGATCTCGAACGTGTTCATCGACCACATCGGCGAGCTGGTCCCAGGCGACGCGTCGGGTATCGAGCTGATGGACACCGGGAACAACACGGTCACGAACGTCGAGGTCAAGCACAGCGCCCGCTACGGCATCAGCCTGGAGTCGCGGCCGGAGGTGACCGACGGCGACCAGTACGCCAACGGGAACACCTTCAAGTACATCAAGCTGGAGGAGATGGGCCTGGACAGCGGCGACATGGGCGCGTTCTACACGTACGGCGTCGACAACCAGGAGCCGCACCCGATCCAGAACTCCGTCGACCAGATGGTGATCGGGGACGTCATCCCGGACCCGTCGATGCCGGACGCGGGTGGTACCCGCGGCGTGCACATGGACGCCGGCGGATGCGGTTTCGCCTTCAGCAACGTGCAGGTCGGGAAGGTGACCGACCAGAAGTACCAGTCGTACCAGTGCAACCAGGTGACGAACGCCGACTGGGACACGGGCTTCGACGCGTCGAAGATGGAGTACGACAAGATCGGCGTCCTGCCGACCTTCCCGTACGACGTCGCGGGCCGGTGATGTCGGATGCGACTCGTCGGTGGGTTGGTCATCGGTGTTGCTCTGGCAGTAGTAGGTGCAGGGTCTGCGCTTGGTGCAGGTCCGAAAGAAGTCAACAAATGTGAGTCGTACTGGGTGTCGCCGACCGGAAGCGATGCGGCCGCCGGGACGGAACGCAAGCCCTGGAAGACGATCGAGCACGCGCGGGACGCCCTGCGTTCCCGGCCGCGCACCTGTACGCCGGTAGTGAATCTGCGAGCCGGGACGTACCAGGTCGACAAGACGATCACGTTCGACGACCGCGACTCCGGTGTGACGTACCGCAGCGTGGACGGGCCGGGCAAGGCGGTCTTCGAAGCGGGGCAGGAGGTGACCGGCTGGACGCCGTACCAGGACGGCATCTTCAAGGCGCCGGTCGACGTGGACCAGCCGTTCTACAGCCTGTACGCCGAGGGGAAGCGTGCTACCACGGCCCGCTACCCGAACAAGGAGTCCGACGACAAGTGGGCGCCGTACCTGAGGTCGATCCTGTTCGACCCGACCAAGGAGGCGGTGCACGACCAGCTCGGATTCAATACCGGCGACATCGACCCGTCGTGGGATCTGCGGCTCGGGACGTCGTGGCCGGCGCAGGTGACGGTGTGGTCGGGCGGCTCGTGGTCGTGGTTCACCGACACGATCCCGATGCTCGACATCAACTTCACCAAGAAGCGGACCACGCTGGTCTATCCGGCGCGGTACGGGTTCATCAACTCCGGCGGCGGTTCGCGGTACTACGTCCAGAACTCGCTCAGCCTGCTCGACCAGGCCGGTGAGTACTACCTGGACTACCCGTCGAAGACGCTGTATTACAAGCCGGCCGGCGGCACGATGGACGGCGTCAAGGTGTACCGGCCGACGCAGACGCAGGTGTTCTCGATTGAAGGTGCATCCGCGAACCGCCGGGTGGAGAACCTGACGCTCGACGGCCTGACCATCCAGCACACCGACTTCATGGACTGGTACCGGTACGGCTGGAACGGGACCGGTGACTCGGGCGTCAAGCACAAGTACCCGAAGTACGACACCCAGATCGAGATGCCGCGGAACCGGTGGGGTGCGATCACGCTGACCAACACCCGTGGCGTCAAGCTGACCAGGCTGCACATCCAGCAGACCGGGTTCACCGCGATCGAGCTGCTGTTCGCGAACGAGAACACGACGGTCTCGGACAGCCTGCTCGAACATCTCGGCAACGACGGCATCAAGGTCGAGGGCGGGTACCCCGGTGAAGGGGATGTTGCGCACGGCAACACGTTCACGAACAACTACATCCACCACCTCGGCGAGCTGGTGCCGGGCGACTCGGCCGGCGTCGAGATCATGAACAGCGGCGGCAACGAGATCAGCCACACCGTCGTCGAGCACGGCGCGCGGTACGGCATCAGCATCGAGTCCCGGCCGGAGATCCCGAACGTGGACAACTACACCGGCGGCAACACCGTCAAGTACGTCCGGCTGTCGCACCTGGCGCAGGACAGCGGCGACACCGGTCCGTTCTACGCGTACGGCGTCCGCAACGAACCGCCGTACACGCCGGATGCCTCGGTCTCGCAGCTGGTCATCGACGACGCGAACGCGGACCCGTCGATGCCGGACGCGAAACCTTACGGAGTGCACATGGACTTCGGCGGATGCGGGTTCGCGTTCGCCGATATCAAGGTGACGAACACGGAGAGCGACCCGTACCACGGGCCGTCGGCGGGTCCGTGTGACACGTTCGCGAACGTGAGCTGGGAAGCCGGCTTCGACGACTCCGCGATGCAGTACGACCGGATCGGCGTGCTTCCGTCGTTTCCGTACCAGAAACCCTGAGACCCCCGGTGCGTCACCCGATTTCCGGGTGACGCACCGGCCGGAGCTGCGCGATTCCCCAAGACACGACAGCATCGAACACGGGGGAACGGAAAGCGCTCTCCAATGTGAGAGCGCCGACAACCATCCAGGGAGTCTCGCGTGGCTCGAACAGATGCAATCAACAGCCTCCAGACGGACCGCTCCACACCGGGCGAAGTCGCCGGTGCGACCGGTTCCGGACCACCGGGCACGGCTACGGACAGTAGGTCCGGCCCGCGCACGGTGAGTAAGCCGCTGTCCTGGTGGGCGCGGGCCCGCCGGGACAAAGTCCTGCTGCTGATGTCCCTGCCCGGGCTCGTCCTGCTGCTGGCGTTCCACTACCTGCCGCTGCTCGGGAACCTGATCGCGTTCCAGGAGTACCTGCCGTTCGTCCCCTTCGGCCGCAGCGCGTGGGTCGGCCTGGACAACTTCGCGGTGATCTTCAACGGCGACCCGGAGTTCCTCAACGCCCTCAAGAACACGCTGCTGATCACCCTGGTGCAGGTCGTCTTCGTGTTCCCGGCGCCGATCGCGCTGGCCCTGCTGCTGAACAGCCTGCTCTCCGAGCGGATCAAGCGGATCGTGCAGTCGGTGCTGTACCTGCCGCACTTCCTGTCCTGGGTGATCGTGATCGCGATCTTCCAGCAGCTCCTCGGCGGCAGCGGGCTGATCAACAACTTCCTGCGCTCGCACGGGATGGGCACGATCGACTTCCTCGGCAACCCGGACGGCTTCATCGCGCTGCTGACCAGCCAGGTGATCTGGAAGGACACCGGGTGGGGGACGATCCTGTTCCTGGCCGCGCTGACCCAGATCGATCCCGGGCTGTACGAGGCCGCTCGCGTCGACGGGGCCTCCAGATGGCGGCAACTGTGGCACGTCACGGTGCCCGGCATTCGCGCGCTGATCATCCTGCTGCTGATCCTGCGGCTCGGCGACTCGCTGACCGTCGGCTTCGAGCAGATCATCCTGCAGCAGAACCTGGTCGGCAGACCGGCCAGCGAAGTACTCGACACGTACGTCTACAACAACGGCGTACTGGCCGGCCAATGGGGTGTCTCGGCCGCGGTCGGACTGGTGAAGGGTCTTGTTGCCGTCGTCCTGGTGCTCGGCGCCAACAAGGTCGCGCACATCTTCGGCGAGGCGGGGGTGTACCAGAAATGAGCACGATGCAGAAAGGTATCGACGACGGACCGGCGATGTCGTCGCGGGTGCTCAAGACCGTCGTCCTGGTCGTCTGCTGCGCGGTGGTCGTCGTCCCGTTCCTCGGGGTGATCTCGACGAGTATCGCCAGCCAGCAACACGTGACGAACTCCGGCGGCTTCGTGCTCTGGCCGGACGCGTTCAACCTGGACGCTTACAAGTCGATCTTCAACGGCGGAGTCGTGCAACGGGCGCTCCTCGTCAGCATCGTGATCGCCGCCGGCGGCACGCTGATCAGTCTCGCCGGGTCGACGATGCTGGCGTACTCGCTGAGCCGGCCGGGATCGTTCGGGCAGCGGCCGATCCTGATGATCGTGCTGTTCAGCATCCTGTTCAGCCCGGGCCTGATCCCGAACTACCTGGTGGTGAAGCAGTTCGGGCTGCTCGACTCGCTGCTGGCGCTGATCCTGCCGACCGCGATCAGCGGCTTCAACGTGATCGTGCTCCGGTCGTTCTTCATGGGCATCCCGGACTCGGTGCTCGACTCGGCCCGGATCGACGGCGCCGGCGACTTCCGGATCTTCTGGTCGATCGTGCTGCCGCTGTCCCGGGCGGTGCTCGCGGTCGTCGGGCTGTTCTACGCGGTCGGGTACTGGAACGCGTTCTTCAACGCGATGCTCTACATCAGCGACACCGCAAAGTGGCCGTTGCAGCTGGTACTGCGGACGTACGTGATCAACAACACCGAGCTCAGCAGCGGTGATCTCGGCGGCGCGGCGGCCGATCAGCTGCCGCCGCAGGAATCGATCCAGATGGCGATCCTGGTGGTATCGCTCGTCCCGATCCTGATCGTGTACCCGTTCCTGCAACGGCACTTCGCCAAGGGCATGCTGACCGGGGCGGTGAAGGGATGACGATCAGCAGAAGGAGTTTCCTGGGCGGATCGCTGGCCGCGGTCGCGACGGCCGGCGGGGTGAGCGGCTGCTCGACGGTCACCCGGTCGACGGACATCGCCGCGTTGAACAAGCCGGTCGCGTTGCCGACGTACAAACGCTTCGACGGACCGAAGCCGGACCTGCCACGCAGTCATCCGCTGATGCCGGACTGCTTCTACCGGTTCCCGGAGCATCCGGTGAAGGTGACCACCGGTGTCCCCGGCAACGGGCAGTCCGTCACCGGTACGACGCTGACGTCGAACCCGATCCCGCCGACGGCCGACCGGAACCCGTACTGGCAGGAGCTGAACCGGCGGCTCGGGGCACCGCTCGACCTCAACATCACCGCGGCGACGGACTACCCGAACAAGTTCGCCACCTCGGTCGCCGGTGACACGCTGGGCGACCTGTTCAACGTGGACAGCGGGTTCGCGTACCTGCCGCAGTTCCTCGAGGCGCGGGCACAGGACCTGACCGAGTACCTGTCCGGCGACGCGATCCTCGAGTACCCGTTCCTGGCGAACGCGCCGCAGGCCTCGTGGCGCGGCTGCGTGTTCTCCGGCGGCATCCGCGCCGTACCGATCCAGCGCGGGATCATGTCGTCGAACACCTTGCTGGTTCGCCAGGACCTGCTGGACAAGTTCGGCGTCGACCTCGGGTCGCCGACGGTCGACGACCTGCAGAAGGCGGCGAAGGCGGTCACCGACGGGAAGAAGAACCGGTGGGGCTTCGCGGTGCCGCCGACCGCGGCGGTCAGCGCGATGCTTGGCCTGCCCAACGGTTGGGAGGTGCGCGACGGCAAACTCGTGCACAGCCGGGAACTGCCGGAGCACAAGGAGATGCTGGCGATCACCCGGCAGATGGTGAAGGACGGCGTGATCCATCCGGACGGGGTCGCGAAGAACAACCAGAAGGTCTGGTTCACCCAGGGATCGGCGGTGATGACCCAGGACACGTACTCGTCGATCCAGAGCTTCTACCGGCGGGCCACGAACGAGGACTTCAGTATCTCGATCCCGGTTCCGCGGGCCGCGGACGGCAAGGTCGGGCGGGTGCTGCTCGGCGCGCCGAACAACTCGATTGCCGCGATCCGGCCGAGTTCACCCGAGCGGACGAAGACGCTGCTGCGGGTGCTGAACTGGATGGCGGCGCCGTTCGGGACGGAGGAGTACCTGTTCCGGAAGTTCGGCCTGCTCGGCCGGCACTACACGCTGGACGGCACCGACCCGGTGCTGACCAAGGACGGCGGCAGTGAGGTGTGCCTGGGTGAGTTCCCGATCCAGTACCTCGCCGACGGGCCGTATCCGGCGTACTTCCCCGGCCATCCCGAGGCCGTCGACACGGCGTACAACCACTTCAAGGCGATCCTGCCGACGGCGATCATGCCGCCGACGTACGGTCTCTACTCACCCACCCAGTCCACCAAGGGCAAGATCCTCGACACCCGGATGGATTCCATCACCAAGGACATCCAGCTGGGCCGGGCCGACCTGAATTCCTGGGACGACGCGGTCGCCGACTACCGGAAGTCCGGCGCCGACGCCATCCGCGCCGAACTGGAACAAGCCCTGGCCATCAAGGGCGACAAGTAGACCGGCCGCGTGCGCCGCCTACTCGGGCGGCGCACGCGGTTCCTACTTGCAGCGAAGGGAGTCGAGCGCCGGCGCGTTCCCCATCGCCTGGTTGCCCGCGTCGTTCGGGTGCAGCCCGTCGCCGCCGTCGTACTCCGCCTTCAACCGCGACGGATCCGCCGCGTCACGCGTCGCCGCGTCGAAGTCGGCCACCCCGTCGAACTCGTGGCTGCTCCGGATGAAGGTGTTGACCGCCTGCCGGATCGCCTCCTTCTCCGGCGTGTACACGAACGAGCTGCCCATCGGCGTCAACGTCCCGCCCACGACGCACCGGCCCGACGCATGCACCCGCGCGATCAACTGCCGGTACCCCGCGATCAGTTCGTCCGTCGTTGCTCCGGCGTAGATGTCGTTGATCCCCTCGAGCACCAGCACCGTCCGTACGCCGGGCTTGGTCAGCACGTCCTTGTCCAGCCGGGCCAGCGCACTCGCCCCGGCGCTGCCTGCCTTCGCCACTCCGCCGAGCACCCGGTTCCCCGAGATGCCCTCGTTGGAGACCGCCAACCGTCGCGGCTCCGGCAGCTTCGCGTACCGATCGGCGAGCACGTCCGGCCAGCGGCGGTTCGTGTCGATCGTCGTACCGACCGAGGACGTGATCGAGTCGCCGAGCGTCGCCACCGTCTCCACCTGCTGCGGTGCCTCGACGATCGCGGCGTTCAGGAAGTACCACGCCGACGACTCGGTCTGATACGCCGTACTCGACTCGTCGGCCGCATGATCGCCGGACGTGGACTTGTAGCTGTGCTGCATCGCCCGGTTGTGCGCCGTGATCACACCTGTCGTCCCGGCCACGTGCAGGCTCACGGTCAGACTCGTCACCGCCGGCACGTTCCCCGGCAGCGGATCACTGATCGCCATCGCACCCGGGGGAACAGTCACCGACGTACTTCCGCTGAACGTCAACCGCCGGCTCGACCCCGGTACGACGGACGCCCCGCTCGCCTGCCGCCCGACGTACACCGAATCCGTCACCAACGGCTGGTCCCCGTTCGCGTTGGAGATCCGGATCCGCAGCTCGCGCCCGCCCACGCTGGTCCGCAGTACGTTCCGCACGGTCACGTCGTTCAACGTCCCGCCGGCGATGTCGTCGGCCGCGCCCCACGTCGTCACCAGCCCCGAACCGCCATCGCCCGGATGATCAGGGGCGGCCGCGCTCACCAGACCCGCCGCGCCCACCGCCGTCACCAGCAAACTCGCGCCCATCCGGCGCCACCAGAAAGAAGTCATGCCCATCAAGTCACCCCCGAACAGATATGCATGCAATCGTTTGCACAGTTCCGAGCGACGAACGGCATCTTCTCCGAGCCGAACGGTCGAAATCCCTGCCGGCACCCGGCGGAGTTCGCCGATTGGCTGGTCGGGGACAATGGGTGACGATGACGCTGACTGAGCAACTGCCGGGGACGACCGAGCCTGACGACCTGTACGACGTGTTCGCGCGTTGGGTGGGGGAGCAGGGGATCTCGTTGTACCCGGCTCAGGAGGAAGCGTTGATCGAGGTGATGACCGGGTCGAACGTGATCCTGTCGACGCCGACCGGCTCCGGGAAGAGCCTGGTGGCGACCGGTGCGCACTTCGCAGCGCTCGCGCACGGGCAGCGGACGTTCTACACGGCGCCGATCAAGGCGCTGGTGTCGGAGAAGTTCTTCGCGCTCTGCGACGTCTTCGGCGCGGACAAGGTCGGCATGCTGACCGGTGACGCCTCGGTGAACGCCGGCGCGCCGATCATCTGCTGTACGGCGGAAGTGCTGGCCAACATCGCCCTGCGCGAAGGATCGGCGGCCGACGTCGGTCAGGTGGTCATGGACGAGTTCCACTTCTACTCCGAGCCGGACCGCGGCTGGGCCTGGCAGGTCCCGCTGCTCGAGCTGCCGAAGGCGCAGTTCATCCTGATGTCCGCGACCCTCGGCGACGTCGAGCGGTTCAAGATCGACCTGGTCCGCCGCACGGGCCGCCCGACGGCGATCGTCTCGTCGGGCGAACGCCCGGTGCCGCTGGTCTACAAGTACGTCACCACCCCGCTGCACGAGACGCTCGCCGAGCTGCTGGTGACCCACCAGGCCCCGGTGTACGTCGTCCACTTCACGCAGGCCTTGGCCCTGGAACGCGCTCAGGCGCTGACCAGCATCAACGTCTGCACGAAGGAGGAGAAGGACAAGATCAAGGAGCTGATCGGGCACTTCCGCTTCGGCTCGGGCTTCGGCCGCACCCTGCAGCGGCTGATCATGCACGGGATCGGCGTCCACCACGCCGGCATGCTGCCGAAGTACCGGCGGCTGGTCGAGCAGCTCGCGCAGGCGGGACTGCTGAAGGTCATCTGCGGCACTGACACCCTCGGTGTCGGGATCAACGTGCCGATCCGCACCGTCCTGCTGACGGCGCTGAGCAAGTACGACGGACGCCGGCAGCGGATCCTCAAGGCCCGGGAGTTCCACCAGATCGCGGGCCGGGCCGGCCGCGCCGGGTACGACACCTCCGGCACGGTCGTCGTACAAGCGCCAGATCATGTCGTGGAGAACGTCCGGCTGCTCGCGAAGGCCGGCGACGACCCGAAGAAGCAGCGCCGGGTCCAGCGCAAGAAGCCGCCGGAGGGGTTCGTCACCTGGGGTGAGGACACCTTCGACCGGCTCGTCGCGGCCGACCCCGAGCCGCTGCAGTCGCGGATGCGGGTCAGCCACGCGATGCTGCTGAACGTGATCGCCCGCGACGGCGACGCGTTCGCGAGCATGCGGCACCTGCTGCAGGACAACCACGAGGACTCCCGGGCACAGATCCGGCTGATCCGCCGCGCGATCCAGATCTATCGCACCCTGCTGACCGCGGGCGTCGTCGAGCGCCTGGACGAGCCCGACGAGAACGGCCGGTTCCTGCGGCTGACGGTCGACCTGCAGAAGGACTTCTCGCTGAACCAGCCGCTGTCCACCTTCGCGCTCGCCGCACTGGATCTGCTCGACCCCGAGGAGCCGGTGTACGCGCTGGACGTGGTGTCGGTGGTCGAGGCGACGCTGGAGGATCCGCGCGCGATCCTGATGGCGCAGCTGCACCACGCCAAGGGTGAGGCCGTGCAGGGGATGAAGGCCGACGGTATCGAGTACGAGGAGCGGATGGAGCTGCTCGACGAGATCAGCTGGCCGAAGCCGCTCGAAGAGTTGCTCGAGGCAACCTTGGAGATCTACCGGCAGACGCACCCGTGGATCGCCGAGGCCGGGCTGTCACCGAAGTCCGTGGTGCGGGACATGTTCGAGCGGGCGATGACGTTCGGCGAATACATCCAGTACTACGGTCTCGCGCGTTCGGAGGGCATCGTCCTGCGCTACCTGAGCGACGCCTACAAGGCGTTGCGGCAGACCGTGCCACCGGACAAGGTGAACGAGGATCTCACCGACCTGATCGAGTGGCTCGGTGAAGTGGTCCGGCAGACCGACTCCAGCCTGCTCGACGAGTGGGAGGAGCTGACCAACCCCACCGACGTGCCGCAGGCCGAGGTCGTCCCGGCCGGTCCGCGCCGGATCACCTTGAATACCAGGGCTTTCCGCGTTCTGGTCCGCAACGCGATGTTCCGCCGCGTCGAGCTGCTCGCCCTGCACCGCTGGGCGGAGCTCGGCCAGCTGGACACCGCCGCGGGTTGGGACGCCGGCCGCTGGGCCGAAGCCGGTACGGCGTACTACGCCGAGCACGACGTGGTTGGCACCGGCCCGGCCGCCCGTGGTCCCGCACTGTTCATGGTCGAGGAACACCCCGGCTACTGGGAAGTCCAGCAGATCATCGACGACCCCGAAGGCAACCACGACTGGCGCATCACCGCGTCGGTTGACCTGTCCGCCTCCGACGAGGCCGGCGACCTGGTCCTCGAGCTCGCCTCGTTCAAGCCGCTCTAGTTCGCATTGCCCGGGGCTTGCCGGCGGGCGCCCAACCAGATGAGCAAGGCCGCGGCGAGGACGAAGCCGGCCGCGACCGGCGTCAGCCAGACGGCGCCGAACCGGGTCAGCAGCAGCCCGCCGACCGCGCCGGACAACGACACGGCCAGGTAGCCCGAGGCCTGGTAGAGCGCGGTCACCACAGCCTGGCCACCGGGCGGCGCCACCGCCAGCATCTGATGCTGCTGAGGTGTGGTCACCATGAAGGACAGCATCGCGGTCACCACGACCGCGACGATGGCGGGCGCGAAGGAACTCCGCACCGCGGGGGTGGCGCAGAACACGACGGTGAGGAGCAAGGTCACGGTCAGCACGACACGTCGTGGGCCGAAGCGATCGGCGAGATGGCCGGCCAGCAGATTCCCCGCCGTACCGGCGAGACCGTAGAGCAACAACAGCAGGGCCAGCATGGTTCCGTCGGTGCCGACGGCATGGCCGTAGACCGCGCTCACGTAGGTGTAGGGCATGTAGATGCCGATGAAGGCGAGGACGGTCGCCCCGAGCAGGACCAGCACTCGCCTGTCCCGGAGCGGCCGCAGCCGCGCTCGAAGCCCTGCCACCGCATCGAGGTGGACGTCGGGCAGCAGCAGGAGCAACGCCGGCACGATGAGAAGCCCTAGCAAGGCGACAGCCCACAGAGTCGCCCGCCAGCCGAGTGCAGCCCCGACGGCAGTACCCAGGGGCGCACCCAAGGCGAGTGCGGCCGTCAGACCGGTCATGACGAGGGCGATTGCCCGGCCACGCTGTTCGTCGCCGGCCAGGCTGGCGGCGGTGGCGCTGGCGCCTGCCGTGTAGAGGGACGCGCCGGCCGCGGCGACGACCCGCGCAGCCAGCACCCATCCGTAGCTCGGCGCGAGCGCCGTGATCGCGTTGCCGACCGCCAGGGTGACCAAGGCCGCGACCAATGCGGTCCGGCGGGACCAGCTGCCGGTGAAGGCCGCGAGTACCGGTGCCAGCACGGCGTAGGAGATCGCGAAGACGGTGACGAGCTGGCCGGCGGCCGCGACGCTGACGCGGAGGGACGAGGCGATATCCGGCAACATCCCGGCGATCACGAAGGCATCGGTCCCGACGGCGAAGGCGCCGAGGGACAGGACGGCGACAGGCCGGCGCCAGGTGGCCGGACGGGTGTCGAGCATGGGCATATTCCGATCATTGTCGTAACTTACGATCGGCATCGTAGTACGTGTTCCGATGATTGTCGTAGTAGTTGACCGCTATCATGGATTCCGATGGACGTCACAGCAGATTTCTTTCTTCCCCAGCCGGACCTCGCCCGGGTCCCGCTGAGCACGGTGATGCAGGCCTTGGCCGATCCGGTCCGGTTGCAGATCATCCGGGCCCTGGATCAGGCCGGCGAGTCGACCTGCACCGCCCTCGACGTCCCGGTGAAGGTGTCGACCGTGTCGCACCATCTGGGCAAGCTGCGCGAGGCCGGCGTCGTCTCGACCCGCCTGGTCGGCAACACCCGCCCGAGCCGCCTGCGGTACGACGACCTCGACGCCCGCTTCCCAGGCCTGCTGACCTCGATCCTGCGCGCCGAACCACCCCTCGGCTAGGCCGTTATCGTCCGACGGACGCCGTAGGCACCGGTGTTTCGAGGGTCCGGACCTCGCGGACGAACATGGGCAGGGCCGAGAGGGCGATGCCGATGGTGCCGACGGCAACGGCTGTGGTGGTGCTGAAGGTGCTCCCGAGTACGCCGCCGATCGCGGCGCCGACCGGGAGTACGCCGAATGTGAACGTGCGGTAGGCGCCGTTGCTGCGGGCAAGCGCCGTGCGCGGGATCAGCAGTTGGCGGATCGTCACCGACAGCACGTTCGCGCTACCGAGGCCGATTCCCGCGAGGAACTGGACCGCTCCGAGCAGGACGCCGTACTGCAGGCCGCGGCCGGGAAGGAAGGCCAGCAGGAGGGGGAGGCCTGTGGACAGGACCAGCGAGGTGCCGAAGGCGCGGCCGTACCCGAGTCGTCTGGCAAGCCGGAGACCGAGCATCGCGCCGACGAACGCCCCGGCCCCGCCGGCGCTCAGCGCGACGCCGTAGCCGCCGGCCGAAAGCCCGCGTTCCTTGACCGCGAGGACGACGAGGTTGACGACCAGGATCTGTGCGGACGCGTTGTAGAGCGCGGCATGTGCGGTCAACGAGCGGAGGAACGGGCTGACCTTGAGTTGCCGGACGCCTTCCCAGAGGCCGGGTCGATCGTCGGTCGCCTGCGGCGCGGGCTCAGCACGTCGCGCGGTTCCGATGCCGATCGCGCTCACCAGGTACGAGACGGCGTCCACCAGCAGCGCGACGGCCGGCCCGAGCAGTTGGACGAGGAGACCGGAGATACCGGGGCCGCCGACCTGAGCCGCTGTGGACGAACCCTGCAGTGCGCGGTTGGCTCCGGGCAGGTCGTGCTCCGGCACGAAGTCCGGCAGATACGCGAACGACGCGATGTCGAACACCACACTCGCCGCACCGACCAGGAACGCGACCCCGACAAGCAACGGCAGCGTGAGCTCACCGAACGCCCAGGCGATCGGGACCACCGCCACCGCGGCCGCCCGGACGACGTCCGTCGCAATCATCACGCCGCGCTTGCGCCGGCGCTCCAGCCAGTGCCCGGCGAGCAGCGGGAGCGCGGCGCTCGGCAGGTACGTCGCGGTCGCGATCGCGCTGACCCCGGCCGCACCCGCATCCAGCGTGAGTGCGGCGGTCAGCGGCAGCGCGACCGCGGTCACCTGAGTGCCGACCGCGGACACCGTCTGACCCGCCCAGAAACGCTTGAAGTCGCCGTCCACCGTTACCACTACCTCCGCCTCATCCAGTAACCGTTACCGGATCATGCCCTATGAGCGGTAACGTGGCAACCGTGATTCAGCCAGGCGAGCGGAACCCGGCCCCGGAGCCGCTGGTGCTTGTCCAGGACCTGGTCAACACCGTCGATCTGGAGCTGGAGAACGACGCCCTGCTCGCGCCCGCGGACCTCAGCGCGTTCTGTTCCGGCCACGGGCTGCCGGAGTTGCGCTTCGACCGCGATGACCTCGCGCAGGTGCTGACGCTCCGCGAGGCGCTCCGCGATGTCTGCCAGGCTCACGCCGGGGTCGACGTACCGTCGAAGTCGCTCGCCGTTCTCGACCGGCTGCTCGCTGATGCGCCGCTGGCGCTGGCGTTGTCAGCCGACGGAAGCGCGCTGGTCCGTCCGGTCGACGGGCTGCGCGGCGTACCTGCCCTGGTCGCGAGGCTGGCTGCGGATATCAGCGCAGCCGTGACGGCCGGCACCTGGCCGCGGTTGAAGGCGTGCGCTGCTGATACGTGCCGGTGGGTGTACTACGACCGGAGTCCGGCGGGTCGCAGTCGCTGGTGCACGATGTCGCTGTGCGGCGCGCGCAACAAGATGCGCAGGTACCGAGCGAACTCCTAGTGGTCCGGCCAGGCGACGTCGACCTCGGTCTCGGCCTCGTAGTCCACACCCGCCACGTCGAAGCCGTAGAGCCGGCGCACCTCGGAGAGGAACCACGTGGTGTCGGCGACCTCGGCGATGTTGTCCTGCGTCGCTGACTCCCACTGGGCGCGGACGGCGGACTGGACGTCGTCGGTCAGCTCCCAGCGGTCCAGGCGGATGCGGCCGTCGTCGTCGAGGTCGAGTGGGGCCTCGCCGGTGAGCTGGTCCCAGAGCGCGATCGACTGCTGCACGGGAGTCTCCAGTCCGCGGACCTTGTGCAGGAGGCTGACATACAGACCGATTCCTGGGATGGCGGAGGACGCCTGGGTGACTGCGGCGCCATTGACCGAGGTCCACGCGGTCACGCCGTCCTTGGCCAGGGTCAGCGCGGTCTGCTCGAGGTCGGCCTTGGCTGCGCCGATGGAACCCCGCCGGTAGATCGGACCGGTCAGCTCGGAGCCGATGTAGGTGAGGGCGACGGTGTTGAAGCCTGGCTTGAGCAGGTCGCGCTCCTGGAGCGCGGTGATCCACCGGGCCCAGTCCTCGCCGCCCATCACCTTCACGGTCTGGGCGATCTCGTCGTCGGTCGCGACATCGATCCCGACCTCCTGCAGGACCGGCTCACCGTCGTCGAACGCGAGGCTCTTGGTGGTGTGCGCGCCGCCGATCGCCTTCAACGCCGACTGATAGGTCTCACCGCTCCGCGGGTCCACCCGGCGCGGCGCCGCGACGCTGTAGATCAGGTGGTCGATCCCGCCGAGCTGCTCGGCGACCAGATCGAGCACCTCGTCCTTGGTGGTGTCCGCGAACGCATCCGCGTTGATGAACGTCCATGAGCGCCCGAGCTCGGCGGCGAGCGCTGCGGTCTCCGCGGTGCGATACCAGCCGGCGGTCGCCGTCCGGCGTGCGGTCGGCGCCTTCTCGAAGGACACGCCGACCCCGTCGATCCCGTACCGCGCCAGGCCGGCGATGGTCGTCGCGAGCCCATACCCCGAGCTGGATCCGACGACGAGCGCCGTCCGACGCTCCGGAGTCCGTTGCTCCACCTGTCCGGACATCTCTCGAACGATCCGGGCACACCCCGCCGGATGCGAGTCCAGGAACAGGAAGCCACGGCCGACGGGCTTGATCACGCGCTCACTCATGCCGACGACCCTAACCCGCCGAATCGGCTCGCCGGGTCAGAGTGCCGGAAGAGGTCCGGGAGAATGCCGGTTCAGTTCCAGTACAGTTCCGCGTCGTCCGGCTCGACCACGACGTCGGCGCCGAGGCGGCGGAGGTTGCCCGCGAAGTCGGTGTAACCGCGGTGGACGTGGTGGGCGGCGGACACCAGCGTCTCGCCCTCGGCGGCGAGACCCGCCAGGACCAGCGCGGCACCTGCGCGGATGTCAGAGGCGACCACGGGCGCGCCGGACAGGCGCGGTACGCCGCGGACGACCGCGTGATGCCCGTCGGTCTGGATCTGCGCCCCCAGCCGGGTCAGCTCCTGCGCGAACGTGAACCGGCCCTCGAACAGGTTCTCGGTCACCATCGCCGCGCCGTCGCTGATCGCGTTGAGCGCGATCACGAACGCCTGCAGGTCGGTCGCGAACCCCGGGTACGGCAGCGTCACCACATCCACGGGCTTCGGCCGGTCGTGCATCCGGACCCGGAACCCCGGGTTCAGCACGGTGATCTCCGCGCCGGCCTTGTGCAGCTTGTCGAGCGGCAGCTCCAGATGCTCGGCGTGCCCGTTCGCGATCGTGATGTCGCCCTTGGTGATGGCGGCCGCGAACGCCCAGCTCCCGGACACGATCCGGTCCGGTACGACGGTGTGGTCCACCGGGTTGAGCAGCCCGTCCACACCGGTGATCTCGATCCGCGGCGAACCGGCGCCGTCGATCTGCGCGCCCATCTCGACCAGCATCTTCGCGATGTCCTGGATCTCCGGCTCGCGGGCGGCGTTCTCGATGATCGTCGTGCCCTTCGCGAGCACCGCCGCCATCATGATCGTCTCGGTCGCGCCGACGCTCGGGAAGTCCAGCCAGACCTCGGCGCCGTGCAGCCCCTGCGGCGCCTCGGCGATGACGAAACCGTGCTCGATGTGCACCTTCGCGCCCATCGACTCCAGGCCGGCGACATGCATGTTCAGCCCGCGCGAACCGATGTTGTCGCCGCCCGGCAGCGCCACCTCCGCCTGGCCGCAGCGGGCCAGCAGCGGACCGAGCACCGAGATCGACGCCCGCAGCTTGCGCACCAGGTCGTAGTCGCACTGGTGCTTGACCGTGCCCGGCACCGCGATCGTCGCGAGCCGCCCGTCCGGGTCCACCTTCACCGAGCAGCCGAGCGTGTCCAGCAGCTGGGCCATGAACGTGACGTCCAGGATCCCCGGCACCTGCCGCAGCGTCGTCGTACCCTCCGCCAGGAGCGCAGCCGCCATCAGCTTGAGCACACTGTTCTTCGCCCCGGCCACCTCGACAGTGCCGTCGAGCCGTGCCTCACCCGCGATCCGAAACCGTTCCACCGGTCGACTGTAGCGTTTGACGGTCCGAGGCTTTGCGTAGAGTCCTGGCATGGCTGTGAACTTGACGCGGATCTACACGCGCACCGGTGACGCCGGCGAGACCCGCCTGGGCGACAACTCGACGACCTCGAAGACCGATCCGCGCCTGGCGGCGTACGGTGAGGTGGACGAGGCGAACTCCGCGCTCGGTGTGGCCATCGCGGCCGGCCACCTGAACAGCACGATCGTGGTGCTGCTGACCCGGATCCAGAACGATCTCTTCGACGTCGGCGCCGACCTGTGCAATCCGATCGCCCCCGATCCGGAGTACCCGCCGCTGCGCATCACGCAGGAGTACATCGACCGGCTCGAGGGCTGGTGCGACGACTACAACGGTCGTTTGACCAAGCTCCGCTCGTTCATCCTGCCCGGCGGCACCGAGGGCGCGGCCTACCTGAATCTCGCCCGCACAGTGGTACGCCGGGCCGAGCGCGCCGGCTGGGCCGCCGTCGAGGCGCACGGTCCGTCGGTCAACCTGCTCGCGCTGACGTACCTGAACCGCCTGTCCGACCTGCTGTTCATCCTCGGTCGCGTCGCCAACCTGTCCTCCGGCGGAGACGTCCTCTGGGTCCCGGGCGGCGAGCGCTAGCTGATCTCCCAATTGAACGGCATCCGCAGCACTCCGGCCGGCGGCAAACCCAGTGCGCTGTAGAGAGCGGTGGTCAGGCCGTCGAGTGTCAGCGGTGCAGCGCTGACCGCCAGGTCGTCGCTCGTCGTGGGTGCCCGCAGTTGGCTGAGCAGGTTGCGGTGCGGGGCAGCGATCACGCCGATCTCGTCGCGGTCCAGACCGGCGCGGTTGCAGGCCAGCGTCAGCGCGTGCTGGAAGCCGCCCAGCTCGTCCACGAGCTTGTGGCCGTGGGCGTCGGCGCCGGTCCAGACCCGTCCGCGCGCAAGCGCCTCGAGCCGCTCCTCGGGCAGACCGCGATCCTGAGCGGCCTTGGCGACGAAGTCCTTGTAGATGCGGTCGAGTGTCTCCTCCAGCCGCGCCCACTGCTCGTCGGTGAACTCCTCCTGCGCCGAGTACATCTGTGCGTTCGCGCCCTCGGACACAGCGTCCCGTGAGATTCCGATCCGGCCCAGTGCATCGCGTACGACGCCCTTGCCGGTCAGCACGCCGATCGATCCGGTGATGGTGCCGGGCTGCGCGACGATCACGTCGGCCGGCATCGCGACGAAGTACCCACCGGATGCAGCCACTCCGCCCATCGACGCGATCACAGGTCGCCCGGTCGAGCGGAGCCGCAGTACCTCGTTGCGGATCGCGTCCGAGGCGACGTACGAGCCGCCTGGGCTGTCCACTCGCAGTACGACGGCCTTCACGTGCTCGTTCTCCGCGACGGCACGCAGTGCGGCGCCGACGGTGTCGGAACCGGAGCCTGGACCGCCCATCGGGCTGTTCGAGTTGCGGCCGACCGAGATGCCACCGGTGACCCGGACGACTGCGACCAGTGGCTTCTGCGGCCAGGGGAGCGTTCTGCGCAGGTCTTCGAGCGTCCGCGGACCACGCCGGATGTACCGCTCGGCCAGCAGCCGTTCGTCGTACTGGAGCTGCTTCTCGAGCTCGTCGTACACATCCGACCGGTAGCCGAGTCGATCGACCAGTCCGGCATCCAGACCGTCCTGCGCGGGCAGTGGCGCACTGTCGACGAGCTCCCGGACCCGAGTGGTGTCCAGACGACGCCGTACGGCGATGCCTTCGACGATCTGCTCGTACGCCGACTCCGCGAGCCGCGACGCCATCTCGCGGCCCGGCTCGGTCATCTCCGTCTCGGTGAACGTGTCGGCCGCCGTCTTGTATTCACGCCGCTTGCCGAACTGCGGGATCACGCCGGCCTTGTCGAGGGCACCGCGGATGAAGACGGCCTGCACGGTCACACCGGTGATGGCGAGGTCACCGGACGGCTGCAGCCAGATCTCGTCGAACGCGGTGGCCAGGTAGTAGGGGACCGTTCCCAGGCCGGACTCACCGAACGACTCGGTCCAGGCGACAGCGGGCTTCCCCGACGTACGGAAGTCGGCGACCGCCTCGCGCAGCTCCTGGACCTGCGCCAGCGACAGCCGATGACCGCCCAGGTGGGCGACCACGCCGACGACCGCGTCGTCCCGCGCACCCTTCCGCAAGGCAGACACCAGCTCGCGCAGCGTCGGCAGATGACGGGCCCGGAAGGCCGCCACCGGAGAAGCAGGCGGCGTCTCGAGAACACCACGGGTCAGATCCAACTCAAGCAGAGTCGCCATACACCGACCCTAGACGCTGGACCCAACCGGTCAACGGACAGCGGTAGAGGGAGGAGTAGGCCTGTCGTCGGTCCAGCCGGACTCGAGTACGACGGTCGAGCCGGGCTTCGGTCCGCCGATCGTGGAGCTGAGCAGCCGCCCGGTCGCCGGGTCGATGATGTACGTCGCGCCGGTCCAGAAGAGGCTGGTCGGGGCGCTGCCGGCCTTGCGCAGGGCGGTCGTGATGCTGACCTCGGTCCCGACGCGGCCGAGCGGGTCCTTCACGCCGGTGCGGACGTGTGTGCCTGGCAGTGCCGCGAGCACGCGGAGTGCGGCGCCGCGCAGCTTCGGGGGAGCGGGCATCTCGAACAGGAGCCGGCCGGCCGCGGCGAACACGGCGTACTCGCGGTCGGCCGGGGACAGGTCCGTGCCGACCGACCTGCCGAGGTACGCGCGGAGCTGGACGGGGTCAGTGGGAAGGGCCGCGATCTGCTCGGCGCTGAGCGGCTTGTCGCCGGTCAGGTAGTAGCCGGGCGGGACGTCGCGGAACGACATCTTGTTCACCACTGGCACGCCGTCCGACATGCTGATCGGAGTGCGCTCGTACGGCAGCTGCCATGAGGTCGGTGAGCCCTGCGCGCGCCACTTCGCCGCGTCGGCCGGGCTGACGAGCTGATAGCCGAGGTTCACCCAGCCGAACGAGGACTCCACGCCCGGCTTCATCGGCATCCAGCTCTCGGTGATCGACCGCCGCTCCAGCGTGTACTTCGGGTTGCCGACCTGCGTCGTCGGGTTCAGCTGCAGACTGCGCACCCGGTAGTACGTCCCGGACACCTTCTCGTCCTTCTCCTGCCGAACCGCTGCCGCGATCAGCACCTCTGCTGCTGCGGTCAGTCGAGGCGCAGTAGTAGTGGCCGGCCCACTCGGCTGTGACCCGCCGCCACCTCGCCCCACAACCAGTGCGCCACCCAGCCCGGCCACCGCCACCAGAGCAGTGGCTGCAGTAACAGCAGTCCCCAGCCACCCTGCCCGGACGAAGCTCATGAAGGACCTGGCCGGCCTGGCCTCGTGGATCAGCTCCTCCACCTGACGGCGGGCGGCGTCCGTCGTCTCCGGAGTCGGACCGTCTGTCTCCGGGAACGCCTTCCGCAGTACGTCGAACTCGTTCATGCCGGATCCTCCGCGGGGTTGGTGACAGCTTCCCGCACCACCCGGCGGGCCCGCGACAACCGCGAGCACACCGTCCCGTACGCGATCCCGAGCGCCGCGGCCACCTCGCCGTACGTCAGCTGCCCGAGCGCCACGAGCAGCAACACCTCCCGGTCCTTCGCGTTCAGCTTCGCCAACGCGGCTGCCAGTTCAGGTGAGGCCCCCTGCGCCGTCACCTGAGCGGCGACCCGGTCCTCGTGTGTCGCGGCCGGCACCGGCAACGGCAGCTTCGCGGCGGCACGCCACGCCCGTACCTCGTCTCTACGGTGCCGGCGGATCAGGTTCGTCGCGATCCCGTACAGCCAGGCCCGCACCACCCCGTTGCGCCGGTCGAACCGCGCCCGTTGCCGGAACGCGATCAGGAACGTCTCCGCGGCCAAATCGTCCGCGACATCGCTCCCGAGCCGGCGAGCGACGTAGGAGTGCACCTGACCGAAGTACCGGTCGAAGATCGCCGCGAACCGCTCCGGCTCCCGGACCGACGCCTCCAGCTCCCACCCGTCGTCATCGGCAGGTACGGCGTCCCGGCTGACCCGCTGATGGAACGCAACGGCCGCGAGGGGCAGTTCGGACGTCATGGTGGAAAGACGCCCGAGAGCGCTCTCCGGAGGACACGCAGCAGTGAGGAAAGTTCAGGACTGGTTCAGCAGGCCGCGGGCGGCGGCCTCGTCGCGCGGCCAGACGTAGATCGTCCAGCCGTCCTTGGTCCGGGCCGCGGTCGCCCTGATGCCGAAATCCTTCAGCCGCGACACGAGCACGCGGGCCTCGTTGTAGTTCGGCACCGTCCGGATGTCGGTCAGCAGACCGAACGCGTCCCGCTCGGCCGGGCGACGATCGACGCGACGCACCAGCGAGCCGCCCTTCGCCTTCGAGAAGGCCCAGCGGCACAGCAGCACCATCACGCCGGCCAGGGCGATGGCCACCACCGGGAACAGGAAGTAATTCTCGGCGAACACAGACACCATTGTCTCGCGAAACAAAAGGTCGTGAGGTCTTGGCAACCTTCCGTGTCTCCGGGGAGTCTTTACCAACACAGACGCTGCCACGCGGCCGATCACTCGGGGGCCGCCGGAAGAGCGGAGGGCACGGACATGCTCGCACCGACCCACGACAACGTCGTACATCTGACCGGCATCCTGGACGTGCGCTCGGTGGGCGACGTCCGCCAAACGCTCAACCACTTGATCGACACCTCCGACGGCGACGTGATCGTCGACCTGGAGGCGGTCGACGCGGTCGATGCGACCGGCCTCGGCCTGCTGGTCGCGACCCACCGCCGCACCCAGCTCCTCGGCCGCCAACTGGTCCTGTGGCACCCGCTGCCATCGGTCGTCCGCATCCTCGCCGTCACCCGTCTGCACCGGGTCCTGAAGGTGGAGCGCACCCCGCTACCGATCAGCGCCTAGGTCGTGTCTGGTGGTCCCGCGCCGTAGCGAGCACCTGCTCGCTACGGCGCGGGACCACCAGACACGACCCGTGTGATCCACGCCCCTGGTGACACCAGTCACGAGAGGCAGACTCACAAGGGCACACAGTCCTACTCTCGGGTACATGGCGACCTCCGATAGGGATCGACCGTGGGTGATGCGGACGTACGCGGGCCACTCGTCCGCGGCGGAGTCGAACGCGTTGTTCCGCCGCAACCTGGCGAAGGGGCAGACCGGGCTGTCGGTCGCGTTCGACCTGCCGACGCAGACCGGGTACGACGCGGATCATCCGCTGGCCAAGGGTGAGGTCGGCAAGGTCGGCGTACCGGTCGCGCATCTCGGCGACGTCCGCGCGTTGTTCGACCAGATCCCGCTCGCGCAGATGAACACGTCGATGACGATCAACGCGCCCGCGATGTGGTTGCTCGCGCTGTACCAGGTCGCGGCGCAGGAGCAGGGCGCGCTACCGGACGAGCTCACCGGCACGACGCAGAACGACATCGTGAAGGAGTACCTGTCCCGCGGGACGTACGCGTTCCCGCCGGATGCGTCGCTGCGGCTGACGACCGACGTGATCGCGTACACCGTCGCGCAGATGCCGAAGTGGAACCCGATCAACATCTGCAGCTACCACCTGCAGGAGGCGGGCGCCACGCCGGTGCAGGAGCTGGCGTTCGCGCTGTCGACGGCGATGGCAGTCCTCGACCGGGTCCGCGACGGCGGACAGGTGCCGCCGGAGCGGTTCGGGGACGTCGTCCAGCGGATCTCGTTCTTCGTGAACGCCGGCGTGCGGTTCGTCGAGGAGACGTGCAAGATGCGTGCGTTCGTGCAGCTGTGGGACGAGCTGACGCTGGAGCGGTACGGCGTGACGGACGCGAAGGCGCGCCGCCTGCGGTACGGCGTACAGGTGAACTCGCTCGGGCTGACCGAGGCGCAGCCGGAGAACAACGTGCAGCGGATCGTGCTCGAGATGCTCGGCGTCACGCTGTCGAAGAACGCGCGGGCGCGGGCCGTGCAGCTGCCGGCGTGGAACGAGGCGCTCGGGTTGCCGCGGCCGTGGGACCAGCAGTGGTCGTTGCGGATGCAGCAGGTGCTGGCGTACGAGTCCGACCTGCTCGAGTACGACGACATCTTCGACGGATCGCACGTCATCCAGGCGAAGGTCGGCGAACTGGTCACCGGTGCGCGCGAAGAGATCGACCGGGTGCAGGCGATGGGCGGTGCGGTCGCGGCGGTCGAGAGCGGGTACCTGAAACAGGCGCTGGTCGCATCGCACGCCGAACGGCGTCAGCGGATCGAGTCCGGCGAGCAGATCGTGGTCGGGGTGAACAAGTTCGAGAACACCGAGCCGTCGCCGCTGACTGCCGACCTCGACGCGGCGATCCAGACTGTCGACCCCGCTGCTGAGTCCGCTGCGCTGGAGTCCCTTCAGAGCTGGCGCGCCTCGCGTGATGCGTCCGCGGTCGACGCCGCGCTGGGCAAGTTGCGTGCCGCCGCCAAGACCACCGACAACCTCATGCCCGTCACTCTCGAGTGCGCTCGCGCCGGTGTGACCACGGGGGAGTGGGCGGGGGTTCTCCGTGAGATGTACGGCGAGTATCGCGCCCCGACCGGTGTGTCCGGCTCGGTCGGCGTCTCCGGCGGTGGTGCCGAGATCGCCGCCGTGCGCTCGAAGGTCGCAGCAACGTCGGAGGAACTCGGCGGCCGCCTCCGACTGCTCGTCGGCAAGCCTGGCCTGGACGGCCACTCCAACGGCGCCGAGCAGGTCGCGGTCCGCGCGCGTGACGTGGGCTTCGAGGTCATCTACCAAGGCATCCGCCTGACCCCTGAGCAGATCGTCGCCGCTGCCGTCGCCGAGGACGTGCACTGCGTCGGGCTCTCGATCCTGTCCGGCTCCCATATGGAGCTGGTCCCGCAGGTGGTGGCAGGTCTCCGCGAGGCGGGTCTGGAGGACGTGCCCGTCGTGGTCGGCGGCATCGTCCCCGACGCGGACGCCAAGTCCCTGCTCGCCGCCGGCGTAGCCGCCATCTACACCCCGAAGGACTACGACCTCACCGGCATGATGTCCGATGTGGTCGACGTGATCCGCCACGCCAACAAGCTCTAACCTCGTAGTCGTGGCCGACTTCGAGACGTTCACCATCGAGCGCGACTACCTCGCTTACTCCATCGCCGGCGCGGACTACGAGTACGTCTGCTGCCTGAATCTGCTGGTGGGCGGCGAGATCGTGCGCACCGCCACCGGCCGCAACAGCGTCACCGTGCAGCCCGGCAGCTGGGACGTCCGCGAGTACGTCGGTCAGCAGGCCCAGCTCCAGCTGGTCGACCAGGGCACAGGCGACCGGGGCCATGTGATCGTCGACGACATCGTGCAGACCGACAACCCCGACGTACCACCTGTGACGACCCAGCCGTTGTACGGCGAGACGTGGCGGCCGCAGCAACACTTCACCGCACGGCAGTTCGCGATGGACCGCCTGGAACCGGGGATGCGCCAGGAAGGCTGGCTCAACGACCTGAACGGACTGGTGTACTACGAGGGCGAGTACCACCTGTTCGCACAGCGGTGGAACAAGTGCTGGATCCACGCCGTCAGCGAGGACCTGGTGCAGTGGACCGAGCTACCGCCCGCGTTCTTCGAGGAGTCCCTCGACACCGGGGTGCAGTCCGGGTCGGTGGTGATCGACTACGGCAACACGTCCGGGCTGTCACCCGACCCGGACCGGCCGCCGATGGTCGCGTTCTGGTCGCGCAACGACAACCTGAGCCAGTGCTTGTCGTACAGCCTGGACAAGGGCCGCACCTGGCAGCACTACGACGGCAATCCGATCATGACGATGCCCGAGCGCGACCCGAAGGTGTTCCGCTACCACCCCGGTGACCACTGGGTGATGATGCTGTACGGCGACCAGCGGTACCACCTGCTCACGTCGACCGATCTGCTGCACTGGACGGACACCGGCAACGTCGTACCGAACAGCTTCGAGTGCCCCGACTTCTTCGAGCTCCCACTCGACGGCGGCGACCCGAAATGGGTGCTGGTGCGCGGCGACGGGAAGTACTCCGTCGGCACGTTCGACGGGACGACGTTCACCGAGGAGTCCGAGCAGCTGCTGTCCGACGCCGGACCGAACTTCTACGCCACGCAGACCTGGAACAACACCGAGACCGGCGACGGCCGGAGGATCCAGGCCGCGTGGATGCGGGACGGCGTCTACCCCGAGATGCCGTTCAACCAGCAGGTCACGATCCCGTGCGAGCTCACCTTGCGGACGGTCGACGGCAGTCCGCGCCTGTTCCGGAACCCGGTCCGTGAGCTGACCACCCTGTACTCCGGCACCGCGCACTGGTCCGGCACGGTCAAGCCGGGTGCCGACAAGGTGCTCGCTGCCGGCCCGCTCGAGGCGGATCTGCACCTCGACGTCGAGATCCCGTCCGGCGCCACCCTGACCGTCGACGTGTCCGGTGCGCCCGTGCACCTCGGCAGCACCACGGTGGCCTCGGGCTCGGATCCGCAAGCGGTCTCCGGCGAGCTCCGGAGCGTCCGGTTGGTCATCGACCGGACGTCGCTGGAGCTCTTCGCCAACGACGGTGAAGTGTCGATCTCGCGCTGCTACCTGCCGGCCGGCCGCGGCGTGGTCCTGACCGCGACAGCGCCGGTCCAGGTGACGTCGACCCTGCACAGTCTTGCGTCGATGTGGCCGGATGGTTGATCCGGCTGGTAGAAGGAGTACATGACTGCGAACACTCGCGAGCTTTCCAATGGAACTGAGATCCCGGTCCTGGGTCTGGGGGTGTGGCAGGTCGATGACGGCGCCCAGTGTGAGCAGGCCGTCACCTGGGCACTCGAAGCCGGCTACCGGCTGATCGACACGGCGCAGGCCTACCGCAACGAGGCCAGCGTCGGGAAGGCGATCCGCGAGAGCGGCGTCCCGCGGGAAGAGATCTTCCTGACGACGAAGTTCTACCCGGGCGGCAAGGACGCGCGGGTCGAGGCGGAGAAGAGCCTCGAGCGGCTCGGCACGGAGTACCTCGACCTGTACCTGATCCACTGGCCGCAGGGCGGTCCGACCTGGGCCTGGCCGGGGATGGAGGCGGCGGTCGAGGCCGGCCTGACCAAGGGCATCGGCATCTCGAACTTCAGCGCGGACGAGATCCAGCAGCTCGCCAAGGTCGCCCAGATCCAGCCGGCCGTCAACCAGATCCAGTTCAGCCCGTTCGAGTACCGTGCCGCGCTGGTCGCCGCCGGTGAAGAGGCGGGCGTCGTCTCGCAGGCCTACAGCCCGCTCGGCACCGGCCGCCACCTCGACGACCCGGCCGTCGCCCGGATCGCGGAAGCCACCGGCCACACCCCGGCGCAGGTCCTGATCCGCTGGGCGATCCAGAAGGGTCTGTCGGTCATCCCCAAGTCCGTTCACCAGAACCGGATCGACGAGAACTTCACCGTGTTCGACTTCGAGCTCGACGACGCCGCCATGGCCGACCTCGACGCCCTCGACAGCACCCACCAGACCGCGGACGCACTGTCCAGCAGCGGGAAGTGGTGGTCCTGATTCAGGAGGTACTGCGGGAGCCCGCGAAGGCGGCGGTCTTCCTGGTGCTCGCCGTACGTCCTGGATCCGAGGACGTGGCGCGGGATCTGCTGGCGGACATCGCCGGGCTGACCCGTGCCGTCGGATTCCGCGCTCCGGACGACCAGCTGAGCTGCGTCGTCGGCATCGGCGCGTCCGCGTGGAGCCGGCTGTACCGCGGGCCGGCTCCGCGCGAGCTGCATCCCTTCCGGGCGTTGTCCGGCGCGAGACACGCCGCGCCGGCGACGCACGGAGATCTGCTGTTCCACCTCCGCTCCCGTCGGCTCGACCTGTGCTTCGAGCTCGCCCGCCAGGTGATGGCGCGGCTCGCGGGCCACGTGAAGGTGCTCGACGAAGTACAGGGCTTCAAGTACTTCGACGAACGCGATCTGCTCGGCTTCGTCGACGGGACCGAGAATCCGGCCGGCCCCAAGGCGGTCGCCGCGATCACGATCGGCACCGAGGACCCGGCGTACGCGGGCGGCAGCTATGTCGTCGTACAGAAGTACCTGCACGACCTCGACGCCTGGCAGTCGCTGCCGGTCGCCGAGCAGGAGCGCGTGATCGGCCGGGAGAAGATCAGCGACATCGAGCTGTCCGACGCGGACCAGCCGGTCAACTCGCACGTCGCGGTGAACACGATCGTGGACGCGGACGGCACCGAGCGGCAGATCGTCCGCGAGAACATGGCCTTCGGCTCACCCGGGGCGGCCGAGTTCGGCACGTACTTCATCGGGTATGCCGCCACGCCGGACGTGATCGAGCGGATGCTGCACCGGATGTTCGTCGGTGAGCCGCCCGGAAACTACGACCGGATCCTTGACTTCTCGACCGCGGTCACCGGCAGTCTGTTCTTCGTGCCGACCGCGGAGTTCCTCGAAGACCCGTCGCCGGCACCCGCCGCGAAGCCGACCGCCGGCACCACCGCGGACGGTTCGCTGGGGATCGGCAGCCTCAGAAGGAGTCGCACATGACGAACAACCTGCACCGCGAGCTGGCCCCGGTCTCGGACGCTGCCTGGGGCGAGATCGAGCAGGAGGCCCGGCGTACCTTCACCCGCGACATCGCCGGGCGCCGGGTGGTCGACCTGGTCGGCCCGTCCGGACCGGAGCTGTCCTCGGTCGGCACCGGCCACCTGGAGACGGTCGAGGCGCCGGGCGACGGCGTGATCGCGCACCGGCGGCTGTCCCAGCCGATCATCGAGCTGCGCGTCCCGTTCACCGTCACCCGGCAGGCCGTCGACGACGTGGAGCGCGGCGCGAAGGACTCCGACTGGCAGCCGGTCAAGGACGCCGCGAAGCAGATCGCGTTCGCGGAGGACCACCTGGTCTTCCACGGGTCCGGCGCCGCCGGGGTCGAAGGGCTCGCGCCGAGCAGCTCGAACGCGGTACTCGCGTTGCCGTCCGACGCGAAGGACCTGCCGGACTCGGTCGCTCAGGCGCTCGGAGTGCTCCGGCTGGCCGGTGTTGACGGTCCCTACAGCCTGCTGCTGTCCGCTGACCTCTACACCGCTGTCGCGGAGACGACGGACCACGGCTACCCGATCCGCGATCACCTGGCCCGGCTCGTCGGGGACGGCGAGATCATCTGGGCGCCTGCCCTCGAGGGTGCTCTGCTGGTGTCGACGCGCGGTGGTGACTACGAGCTGCACCTCGGCCAGGACCTCTCGATCGGCTACCTGTCCCACGACGCCGACACCGTCCAGCTCTACCTGCAGGAGTCCCTGACGTTCCTGGCCCTCACAGCGGAGTCCAGCGTCGTACTGCGTGGCTAGTCGTTGAGGAGCTCGGCGAGCACGGCGGCCTGGCTGATCGCGAAGTCCTTCGTCGCGGTGAGCAGCGTCAGCGTGCCGTTCGCGGTGAGCTCACGTAGGTGACTGAGGGCGGCAGCACGGACCGGGTCGTCGAGTTCGCTGCGGTACCGGGCGGCGAACTCGTCGTACCGCGTCGGGTCGTGCCCGTACCACTCCCGTAGTTCGGTGGACGGGGCAACGTCCTTGCACCACTCGTCGATCCGCGCCTTCGACCAGCTGAGCCCCCGCGGCCACAGCCGGTCCACGAGCACCCGCTGTCCGCCGTCGTCCTCCATCGGGTCGTAGACCCGCCGAACCTTGACCGTCATCAGCCCTCCTCCAGAGGAAGGGTAGTTGTATCGGTGCTGTGGTCGCCGCTGTAGCGGAGGAGTCGCGGTGTCCAGATGGCGAGGGCGGCGACCATGAGGACGAGCAGGACGGCGCTGACGAACGTGGTGGTGTCGACGCCGTAGTGCTCGGCGAAGGCCCCGAGGACCAGGGATGCCGCGGGCATGATGCCGATGGCAAGCTCTTGGACTCCCAGTGCGCGGCCGTGCAGGGATTCGGGGGTGGTCATCAGGAGCAGCGTGGTCTGGAGTACGCCGAAGGCCGCGCTCATCACGCCGATCGCGGTCATCAGGACGAACGACGCGACGACGCTGTGCGAGAGGCCGAACAGGGACCACAGCAATCCCCACACGGCCGTGCCGACGACGAACATCCCGCCCTTGAATCGGAAGTCGCCGAGCCAGGCGATCACGAGCGATCCGGCCAGACCGCCGACGCCGGCACAGGTCAGGAGCCAGCCGAGGCCGGCGGCGTCGAGGCCGAGCGACTCCTGCGCGAAGACCGGCATGAAGGACTGCGCGACCGGCCACAGCAGCGTGTTCGCGGCCAGCGTGATGAGGAGGACGGTGGCGGCGAGCCGGTTCCGGGCGATCTCGCGGAGGCCGCTCGTGACCATCCGGACGGCCGATGCGGTGTGCCCGCCGATCACTCGGCCGTACTGGCGCAGCGGCAGCAAGGCAACGAGCGAAATGGCATACCAAAACGTCGAGACCCACAGCGCGGCCGGCGCACCGAGCCCGGTGATCATCAACCCGCCGATCGCCGGTCCGATCACCTGCGTCATGTTCAGCGCCATCGAGTTGAGCGCGTTGGCGTTGCTGAGGTTCTGCCGCCCGACCAGGTCGAGCACGAGCGACGCCCGCGCCGGCTGCGACGGAGACTGCGCCAGCCCGATAGCGAACCCGCCGAGCACCAGCACCCAGTACGTCGCCCGGCCGAGCGACGCCAGCGTGGCCACCGCACTGACCGCGACGAGCGCCCACGACGCGGCGATGATCAGCAGCCGGACCCGGTTGTGCCGATCCGCGAACGCACCCGCGAACGGCCCGAGCAGCAACGGCGCCAGCCGCACGGCGCCGAACACGGCGACGAGGAAGTCGGAGTGCGTGGTCTCGTACGCGAGCCAGCCGAGCACCAGCGTCTGCGTCCACACGCCACCGAAGAAGAACAGGTTCGAGAACCAGAACAGCCGGAACGCCCGGTTCTCCCGGAGTGAGCCAAGCGTCCGCTCGACAACAGAGTTGGTACTCACACCCGGAGTTCGCCGTCGCGTACGACGATCTGCCCGCCCGCGATCACCAGCTCGCGACGCGGCGCGCGGACGAGCACGTCTGGCACGTTCTCGGCGTCGAGCAGTACGACGTCCGCGCGCGCACCCGGGGTGAGGCCGTAGTTCTCGCGGTGGACGAACGGCGCACCATGAGTCGTCGCGAGCTCGATCGCATACGTGAGGTCCTCGTCGGCGCGCAGCCCGTGCAGCCGGGCGAATCCGCGCGCGACCTGCAACAGGTCACCATCGCCGTACGGCGACCACAGATCCCGGATGCCGTCGGTGCCGAGGCCGATCGCGACGCCCGCCGTCCGCATCTCGCGCCACGGGAGCGGCGCCGAGTGGACCGGCGCGACCGTCGTCCAGGAGATCCCGGCCTCGCCGAGTTGGTCTACCATTTCGGCCCGCCGCTCCGCGGGCAGCTCGCCGAGCGCGAACCCGTGGGACACGTTCACCTTGCCGCCGAGGCCGGCCTGCCGGGTGCGCTCGATGATCAGCTCGTACTGGAACGCGCCGAGGTCGCCGCGGTCGTGCAGGTGGATGTCGATCCCGACCTCGCGCCGCACCGCGATCTCGAACAACGCGTCCAGCTGGCCGACCGGGTCGCGGTCGATCGACGCCGGGTCCAGGCCGCCGATGCTGGTGGCGCCCTCGGCCGCGGCCTTGTCCAGCAGTTCGAGCACGCCGGGACGCCGGAGTACGCCGTCCTGCGGGAACGCGACGATCTCCACCTCGACTGCGCCGCCGAGCGCGTCGACGGCCTCGTGCACGTTGGCGATCCCTTGTAGCCCGACGCCGAGGTCGACGTCGACGTGCGTGCGGGTGGCCGTCGTGCCGTGCCGCAGGAACTCACGCAGTACTGCGGTCGTGCCGGCGACGCTGGGGATCCCGTACTTGTCGCGCTCCGCGCGCTCGTGGGCGATCCGGCCTTGCGTGGTCGGCTCCCCGCCGTACGAGACCCAGGGCCGGCCCCACCAGCTCTTGTCGACGTGAGCGTGCGCGTTCACGAAACCCGGGAGCGCCAGCAGGCCGCGCCCGTCGACCCGCTGCTGGTCGCCCACGGAGGCTCCGGCCGGCGTGATGTCCGCGATCACACCGTCGGCGATCACGAGGTCGACCGGATCACCGCCCCACGGGCGCACGTCAGCAAGCAGGAAGGAGGTCATGAACAAGAATGGTATACCAAATTGCCGAGCCCGCAGACCCCGGGAGAAGGGCCGTCAGTCCATCCCGCGGCTGACCCGGAACAGTGTCTGGGACTGGGCCAGGTGCTCGCTCGCCAGCCGCTCGGCCTCGTCGACGTCGCGGTTCGCGATCGCCGTGTACAGCTCGATGTGCTGGCCCGCGACGGCGAGCAGGTCGTCGTGCTGGGTGAGCAGCCAGCGCATCCGGCTGCGCAGCGGGCGCTCGATCTCGATCAGCAGCTCGTTGGAGGCCAGCTCGGTCACGATCTCGTGGAAGTCGGCCGCCTTCCGCCGCGCGACCACGGCGTCCTGGGAGCGTGCTGCCACAAGCTGTTCGTCCAAGGTGCGGCGGAGCCGGCCGAGCCCTTCGCGGGTACGGCGCTCGGCCGCCAGCCGGAACGTCAGCGGCTCGAACGCGGTCCGGACCTCGGTCAGATCGGCGATGTCGGAGTCGGTGAAGGTGCGCACGACCGCCCAGGACCGGGGGCGTGGCGTCACCAGGCCCTCGCTGACCAGCGCCTTCAGCGCCTCCCGGACCGGCACCCGGCTGACCTCGAGCGCAGTCGCCAGCTCGCGCTCGACCAGCCGCTCACCGGGCGGCCGCACCCCGTCGAGGATGTCGTTCCGCAGCTGCCGCGTGACCCGCTCGGTCTCGGATTCCCGACTGTCGTTCATCGACCTCTCCAGGGTTTGGTATACCACCACCCCAGCATGCCGCACCCTGGCCACCGGGTGCGGCACCGGCCGTGGTCAGCCGGCGCTCTTGGCCTTGATCAAGTCCTCGACGGACTTCGGGATCGTGGTCTCGAAGTCGAGGAGCTTGGCCCAGGTCGGCGTGACCGTGATGACGGCCATCTCGTCGTACAGGGCCTGGACCCCGGCGGCCCAGTCCGGGTACTGCTCGTCGGTCATCACCTTGTGGCCGGCGTTCAGGTAGCCCTCGGTCACGCCCGGGACCAGTTCCACAGTGGCGGTGCCGCGGATCAGCAGCGCCTTGGGCGGGAAGGCGCCGGTGTCGATGGTGAGCGCGACCTTCGGGTGCTTGCGCAGTGCCGCGACCTTGGCGGACTTCGGCACGGTGGCCATCAGGATCTGCTCGCCCTCGGTCCAGAAACCGATCGGGATCACCCGCGGGTCGCCGTCGAGGCCGTCGTAGGCGAAGCGTGCCGGCTCCGAGCCGTTGAGCAGCTGCTGGGAGTACGGCTTGGCGAGGATCTCGGCGATCTGCTGCTTGTCCACTGGAGTCAACCTTTCGTCTGGGTTCTCATCAGGGGGACGGAGCCGCGAGCAGGTTCTCGACATCGATAGGTTGGCGAATCGTGGAAAGTTTCGGATTCGGTCCAGGCGAGGTCAAGGTCGGCGACGACGGGGCGGTCGCGCAGGTGCTGCACCCGGACGGCCGCCGGGTCCTGCTCGACGAGGGCGCGGTGCACGACAGCTTGCATGCCTGGGGCAAGGGCTTCGTGATCACGGACCGCGGGGCGTTCCGGTTCGACAACCCCGCGTTCACCCGGTGGCGCAGTACCGGCATCGACCTGATGTACCAGTTCGGTGAGCTCGAGCTCCGGGTCGGCCGCCGCTTCGGCGAGCACTGGACCGAGACGTACGAGCTCCGCAACACCAGCGCCGAGTCCATCGAGATCAGCTCCCTCGCGATCAGTACGCCGTACCGCGACGTCTACACGTCCAGTCGCGAGAGCCTCACCGGCGCAGTGCACGCGCACGTGTGGACCGGCGGTGCGGACGCCTGGGTCTGGGCGGTGCCGATGGACGGCAGCGGACCGGGCCTCGGCCTGCAGTTGAAGGAGGGCGAGCTCCGGGCGTACTCCGTCGAGTCCCGTGAGCCCGGCACGAGCAGCAACGTCCGCGGGCACATTTATCTCCACGTCACCGACCAGGCCCGCGCGCCGTACGCGATGGGCGGTCAGCCGGTCATCACGATCGAGCCCGGCGCCTCCTACCGCTGGACCTGGCAGCTCGCGTGGTACGACGACCTGCCCGCCTTCCACGCGGATCGGCAACCACTCATCGGCGCCGACCGCCTGGCGGCCGAGGTCACCGACACGATCCGGCTCCACGACGGCAGCGAGATCACCAGCACCGAGCCCGGCATCCAGTACGTCGAGACGCCCGACGGCAGGTCCCGGATCGCCGTCCTCTTCCACGAACCGCTGCAGCTGATCGCCGAGCGGCGGGTCCGCTTCATCCTCGACCACCAACGCCGACCCGAGCTGGAAGGCAGCCGCAAGTACGCCTTCGTGCCGTACGACAACGACAGCGGCCTGACTGCGTTGTCCAGCGCGTGGCGGGACTGGTCGGACGCGCGCGAGCGGGTCGGGATGGCTCTGCTCCTGCAGGAGGTTCGCGACCGCGGTTGGGGCGACCGCGCCGAGTTGGACGAGGCGCTCGACGGCTACGAGCAGTTCGTCCGCGAGTACCTGCTCGACGACGACGGCACCATCCAGGACGACAGCGTCCACCAGAGCGCCGTACGCCTCTACAACTTCCCCTGGTTCGCGCGCTTCCTCCTCGGCCAGGGCGATCGGGCCGGCGCCGCCCGCATCCTCAACCGGTACTACGAGCTCGGCGGCGACCACTTCCTCGCCTTCGACCTCGGCCCGCTCCTGACCGAGCTCGGCCTCACCGACCATCTCGTCCGGCACGCGCAGACCTTCATCGGGTACGGCGACGAGCTGCCGCCGCACGAGGTCAACTACGAGCAGTCGATGGTCGCCCCACTTCTCGAGCTCCTCGTCTCGGCATACCGAATCGCGCCGGACCAGATCGACGGCGCCGAGCTGAGCCGCCGCCTGCCCTGGCTGACCGCGTTCGCCGCTGACCAACCCGACGTACGGCTGCGGCATGTGCCGATCCGGCACTGGGACGGCTACTGGTTCGGCCGGCTGCGGCTGTGGGGCGACGTCTTCCCGCACTACTGGTCCGCCCTCAGTGCGGTCGTGTACGCCGCCTGGCCGCGCGAACTCGTCACGCCCGAGCAGGCCACCTGGCTCGACACCGCCCAGGACGCGATCCTCCGCGCGAACCTGGTCAGCTTCGGCACGGACGGATCGGCGACCTGCGCGTTCGTCTACCCGAGCTGCGTGAACGGCCAGCCCGCCCACCTCGCCGACCCGCTCGCCAACGACCAGGACTGGGCGCTGGTCTACGCACTGAGGCCGCTCGGCTGAGCGATCAGTTCCGGAGCTCGCCGGTGTCAGAACCAGTACGAGGTAAGAATGGCGACGGAGGTGACTGATGCCGGACGAGCTGCTCCAGCGTGCGCGCGAAGGTGACCGGGAGGCGTTCGCGTCCCTGGTCGAGCCGCATCGCGGAGAGTTGCAGGTGCACTGCTACCGGATGCTCGGATCGTTGCAGGACGCGGAGGACGCGCTGCAGGAAACGTTGCTCTCGGCATGGATCGGGCTGAGCGGGTTCGAGGGCCGCTCGTCGGTCCGCACCTGGCTCTACCGGATCGCGACGAACCGGTGCCTGAACGTACTGCGGTCGTCGTCGCGTCGACCACAGCAGGCCGTGCCGCTACCGGTTCCGGCGCCGGAACCGACCCGGTTGGGGGAGGTGCTGTGGCTGCAGCCCTATCCCGACGTCCTCCTGGAGGGCCTTCCAGATCAGCTGCCAGGTCCCGAGGCGCGGTACGAGTCCCGAGAGGCGATCTCGCTGGCCTTCGTGACCGCAGTACAACTGCTGCCGCCGAATCAGCGTGCGGTGATGTTGCTGCGCGACGTACTGGGTTATCGGGCCAGTGAGACCGCGGAGTTGCTCGGTCTCACCGAGGCCGCGGTCAACAGTGCACTGGCTCGCGCCCGGGCGACGATGGATGCGGCTGCGGACGATCGGCCGCCGGGAGTTGGAGGCCCGGAAGAGCGTGCGCTGACAAACCGGTTCGTCGAGGCGTTCACGGCGCAGGATGTCGATGCGCTGGTCGCGCTGATGACCAGCGACGTGTGGGTGCGGATGCCGCCGCTTCCGTTCGAGTACCACGGCACCGAGACCGTGCACCGATTCTTCAGCGCACTCGCCGCGCACCGGCGCCAGATCGCGGCCCTGGTGCCGGTCGGCGCGAACGGCCAGCCGGCCTGGGGTGAGTACATGCGTGATCCGGTCACCGGCGGCCTGCACCTGATCGGGGTGCTGGTGATCGGCATCGCCGGCGACCGGATCCACGAACTCATCCACTTCGAGACCACGGTCGCGCCGTACTTCGGTCTGCCGCGCAGTCTCGACGGCTAACCCAAGGTCGGCAGCAGCTCCTGCAGTGTGGTCATCAGGTAGGCGTGCACGCTGGTCCCGTACGAGATCCGCGTCGCGCCTGCCGCTGCAAGCTCCGCAGCTGTCGGACCGGCCGGCGCGGCGTGCGCGTTGATCGGTCCGCCGACAGCTTCGGCCACCTGAGTGAGCTGGTCGACCGGCGCCATGATCGGGTAGACGCAGTCGACTCCGGCGCGACGGTACTCGCGGCCCCGGCGTACCGCCTCGGCGACCGGATCGTCGATCGGCCGGATGAACGTGTCCACCCGGGCGTTGATCACCAGTTCGGCTCCCGCGGCGGCACGTACTTCGGCCAGGTAGTCGGCCTGCTTCGCCACGTCGACCAGGTCACCGCCGACCGAGTCCTCCAGGTTGCATCCGACCGCGCCGGTCTCGAGCAACCTCTCCGCGAATTCCTTCGCCGGCAGCCCGTACCCGGCTTCCATGTCGGCCGTGACCGGTACGTCGACCGCACGGACGATCCGTGCGACCGCGGCGAACATCGTCGACGGCGGGGTCAGCTGACCGTCGTCGTACCCGAGGACTCGGGCGACCGCCCCGCTGCTGGTGGCGACAGCGGGGAAGCCGGCCCCGGCGACCAGGCGGGCGCTCACCGGGTCCCACGCGTTCGGAAGGACCAGGGGAGTGCCGCCGTGGTGCATTGCTCTGAACAGTTCGGCAGTCATCGTTGCCACCTCACGGCTTGTAGTGGCCGGGCTCCATGCGTCCGGTGACCCCGACCCGGGTCCACATGTTGATCGTGATGATCAGCGCGATCAGCTGCGCGAGGTCCTTCTCGTCGAAGGCGCCGGCCGCGACCTCGTACACGTCGTCCGGGACGTGGTCGACGCTGATCAGCGTGATCGCCTCGGTCAGCTGCAGGGCCGCCTTCTCCTGGTCGGTGTAGAACTTCTCCGCCTCCCGCCAGACCGGGAGCAGAGCGATCCGCTGCTGCTGCTCCTCGCCGAACTCCCGGAGGTCGAGCGAGTGCATGTCGGTGCAGTACGCGCAGCCGTTGATCTGCGAGGCCCGGATCCGGACCAGGTGCGCCAGCTTCGGGTCGAGCCCGGTGTCGGACACCCGGTCGAGCTCGATCATCGCCTTGTAGAAGTCCGGCACCAGGGTGGCGAGCTTGACCCGCCGCGTCGTTGAACTCATACCCCCACGCTATGACCGGATCGGCCCAGGTCCGTGGTCCACTTCCCCGGAAGATCCCTGGGCCAATGCGGTCAGCGGCGACCGAGCTGTCAGGCCTTCTCGCGGCGTACGAGGTTGCGCAGCTGAGTCCAGGCGGTCCGCAGCGGAGTCCGCGGCGCGCGCTTCGTCAGCGGCTTCATCAGCTCGTCGACGGGCGACGGCGGCGGGACGGGCGCAGGGTTTTCAGGCGTGCTCTGAGGTACGGACATGACGTTTCCCTAACGGGAGGGCCGGTTCGGCTGCACCACAAAGTGGGATGTCGTCGTTTCCGGAGCTACCGCCACCGTACGCCCCCACACCCCGGAAAGCGCTGGTCAGCACAGGTCCGCGTCGCGGATGCGGTTCGCGATCTGCACGCGGTTGCTGGCTTCCAGCTTCACCATGATGCGCGAGACGTGCGCCTTGACGGTGGCCACGCTCAGGTACAGCTCTTCGGCGATCTGCGGGTTGACCTTGCCTTCGCCGACCGCGATGGCCACCTCGCGTTCGCGGGCGGTGAGTGTCCGGGCCAACGACCGGGCACGGATGACCTGCTCGGTGTCCGGCTCGTCGTCACCCAGTTGGGCGATCAGCTGGGCCGTCACGCTCGGGGACAGCGTGTGGTCGCCCGCAGCGACCTTGTGCACTGCCTCGACGATCTCCGCGGGCGGGGTGTGTTTGAGGAGGAACCCGCTGGCTCCGCCGCGCAGCGCTCGCAGTACATAGTCGTCGGCGTCGAACGTCGTCAGCACGATCACTTTGGGCGGTGTGGGTCGGGCCATCAGCCGGGCGAGGGCCTCGAGGCCGTCCAGTCGTGGCATCCGGATGTCCATCAGTACGACGTCGGGCGCGACCCGCGCGACCAGGTCGAGCCCGGACTCGCCGTCGTCTGCCTCACCGGCCAGCTCGATCGCGGCGTCGTCACGCAGGATCATCGCGAGCGCGGTGCGCACCAACGCGTCGTCGTCGATGATCACGACCCGGACGGGACGACCGGCCGGGTCGTTCATGCCGGCCACGGCAGCCAGGCGCGAACGACGAACTCGCCGTCCGACCGCACGTGCTCGAGGCGGCCGCCGATGAGCTCGGCGCGCTCGGTCAGTCCGAGCAGGCCAAGACCCGAACCAGGGGTCACACCGACCGCGGAGCCGAGCCGCAGCGGGTTGCGTACCTCGAGCCGCAGCTGCCCACCCGGCCGACCGCTGAGGGTGACGTCGACAGCGGTATCCGGCGCGTGTTTGCGAGCATTCGTCAAGCTCTCCTGAATCATCCGGTACGCACCGCGCCCGATCGCGTCGGGGGCCCCGCCCAGGTCGACGACCTGGTTGTGCAACCGGACTCTCGCGCCGGATCCGTTGGCCTCCTGGACCAGCGCCGGAACGTCGGCCAGCGTCGGTTGCGGACGCTGTGGTGGCGCATCGGTTTCGAGAGTCCGTAGGACACCCAGGATCTCGTGCAGATCGTTCAGGGCGGCGTGGGCGCTCTGCCGGGTGATCGCGGCTGCTTTGGCGACCTCGGCGTCGCTCAGACTCCGGCAGTACTCCAACGCACCCGCATGCAATGCCACCAGCGACAGTCGATGTGCCAAGGCGTCGTGCATCTCACGGGCGATCCGTGCTCGCTCGGTCGCCTGTGCCTGCATCACCCGCAGGCCCTGCTCGCGTTCGGCACGGTCTGCTCGTTCCCGCAGGGTGGCCAGCAGTTCGCGGCGGGCTCCGACGTACATGCCGGGTGCGATCACGCCGCACACGAAGACGACCGTGAACAGGAACGCGAAGAGCCATGAATCCTCGGCTCCGGGGTGGGTCTCGAAGAAGACGACCGAGGCGACGAAGCCGACCACCGCGACCGGCACGATCTCGCGCCACCGCCGTCGCGTGGCCAGGGACATGGTCGTGACGACCACCGCGCCCGACGCGGCCGTCGAGAAAGACCCGAAGACATTGACGATCAGGGCAACCGCGAGCGGACTGCGCCGTCGCCGGCGCATCAGAACCACGCTGATCACTCCGAGCAGGAGATCGATGGCCCAGAGCGCGCCGATCCCGCCGGCGTACGTGTTGTAGTAGCTCGCGATCCAGAAGCCGGCGCCGGAGACGATGGCGAAGAGGTAGCGCCACGTCGACTGCCAGTGGCTCAGCGGAGGTGGTGGCGCGGCTTGGATGGCGTCCACCTTGCTCACCGTACGGGAGGTGGGTGATGAGGGGCAGGGACCGTGGTCTGCGTCGACCCCCTACCGCGGGATAAGCAGGTCTAGCACCGGGTCTGATGTGGCAAGCCGGTCCTCGGGCCCAGGCTCGACCTCATGATCACAGTCGAAGAACTCAGCAAGCGCTACGGAGCGCACCAATCCGTCGACCGCGTGTCCTTCCAGGCGCAACCTGGATCCGTTACCGGCTTCCTGGGCCCCAACGGGGCCGGCAAGTCCACCACGATGCGCATGATGACCGGCCTGACGCCGCCGTCCGCGGGTCGCAGCACCGTCCTCGGTGTCCCGTACGCCGAACTCCCCAACCCCGGCCGTCATGTCGGGGTCCTCCTCGACGCCTCCGCGCAGCACACCGGGCGGACCGGGCGCGAGATCCTTCGCCTCGGCGCCACCCTCATGGGCCTTCGCCGCCAACGGGTGGACGAGCTGCTCGAGCTCGTCGGCCTGTCCGGCGACGAGGGCGACCGCCGGGTCGGCAACTACTCGCTCGGCATGCGGCAACGGCTCGGTATCGCGCACGCCCTGCTCGGGGATCCGCAGGTGCTGATCCTCGACGAGCCCGCCAACGGACTGGACCCGGCCGGTATCCACTGGATGCGCGGGCTGCTCAAGGGCTTCGCCGACCGCGGCGGAACTGTCCTGCTGTCCTCACATCTCCTGCACGAGATCGAGGTCATCGCCGACCATCTGGTCGTCATCGGCCGCGGCGTCATCGTCGCCGACGGGAGCAAAGCCGAGCTGCTGAACGCGGCGGGGACTCTGGTCCGCGGCCTCGACCAGAACGCGTTGGCGCACTGCCTCGATGCCGCCGGCTACATCTACCAGCTCGAGCCCGACGGCGCGTACGTCGTGGAAGCGACCCGCGAGCAGATCGCGACGGCCACCGCGCGGCATGGCGTGGTCGTCACCGAGTTGCGAGGCGCCGACGGTTCCGGACTCGAAGACATGTTCCTGCAGCTCACCGCGAACGACGCACGAGAGAAGGTCACCGCATGAGTACCGCGACCCAGCACACCGGCGTCTCACCGGATCCGAGCGTGACCGCCGTACCCTTCAGCCGCTTGCTGCGGGTCGAACTGCGCAAGCTTGTCGACACCCGGGCGGGCTTCTGGCTGCTCACCGCCATCGGTCTGATCACCGTCGCCGTCATCGTCGTGTTCCTGTTCGTCGCCGATCCGGAGCAGTTGACGTTCGTGAACTTCGTCGGTGCGACCGCGACCCCGCAGAGCATCCTGCTCCCGGTGCTCGGCATCCTGGCGGTCACCGCCGAATGGAGCCAGCGCACCGGCCTGGTGACCTTCACCCTCGAGCCGAGCCGGATCCGCATCGCCGTCGCCAAGCTGGTCGCGGCGCTCCTGGTGGGTCTGCTCGCGGTGGTCGTCGCGCTCGGTGTCGCAGCCCTCAGCAACCTGGCCGGGATGGCGTTCATGGACGGCGCCGGCACCTGGAACGTTGGCGTAGCCAACGTTCGCGACTTCTTCGTCCTGCAGCTGATCGGCATCCTGCAGGGCTTCGCCTTCGGCATGCTGCTGATGAACACCGCCGCCGCGATCGTGCTGTACTACGTGATCCCGATCGCGTGGAGCGTGCTCTTCGCGATGGTGGGCTCACTCGAGAAGATCGCCCCCTGGCTCGATCTCAACACCGCCATGGCACCGGCCTTCGACCAGCAGACCTTCCGGGCCGGTGATTGGGCCCACATCGCAGTCGCCGGAACGATCTGGGTAGTCGTGCCACTCGCACTCGGCCTCGTCCGGCTGCTCCACCGCGAGGTGAAGTCCGCCTGAGCCCGTGCGCCCCAACTGGAGGCAGGTCTGCCAGGGCAATCGTCCAGCGGACCTGCCTCGCCGGATCAGGACAGCTGCAGGCTGCGAAGCATTGCCTCGAATTCGGCGAAGAACTGGGGTGCGTCGGCGTTGTCCTGCTGCGTCCTTGCCCAGGCGACCATCGTCTTGCCGTTGAGGTTGACGACGGCGATCCGGAGCGCGGCCTCGGGCTGCAGGCCGAAGCAGACCGCCGCCGGGTTGGTGGCGGCCGGACAGCCCAGCGTGCCGTCGAGTGATCGTGTGCTGGTGCCGGTCATCAGCGTCGCCTCCTTGCCGTCGACGGTCGTCGTTGCCTTGTCCACGAACGTGGCCCCGGCTCCTGCCAGTCCGGCAAGGTAGCTGGGGTAGTCCGTCGGCACGGGCTGCGGGGTGGTGCTGTCCGGCTGATAGACGACGACCGGGAGAAGGAACCTGACGCCGTCCTGGCCGCTGACCGCGCCCCAGCTGATCAGGTTCTTCGTGTCCTCGGTCGCCTGGGATTTGAGCGAAGCGGGCAGAGCGACGGTCAATGGCACCGAAAATGCCTTGCTGGTGAAATGCACCGGACTCGGCCCCGATGCGGACGGCGGCGCCGAGGATTCGTCGCTCCCGGCGCAGCCCAGTGGAATTACCATCAGCGCCGCAATGGTCAGCATCGAGCTGATCCATCGGATTCGGGCGTCCATATTCTCATATCCTCACTCAGCGCCACCGTGCAATTACCTGCACATTCGAGGTGCGCCGTACTCCTCCGACGGTGCGCTTGATTTCCGGCGATCACCAGAGCCTGACCGGCTTTCGGCAGCGACGGCCCGGGCGTTGGAAGGTTTCGGGGTTTGAGAGGTGGCGGCACCCGGGGTGCCGGTGGGACGGTGAGATTGGGGGCACACCATGAGAAGGACATCGTCACGTTATTCCGCATTGGCGCTGGGATTCGCGCTGATTGCGACCGGAGCGGCTTGCAGCGGCAGTTCGTCGGAGCCCGATGCCGTCGAAAACACCGGACCCATAACGTTGAAAATCGGCACCTCCGACGACGATTCACGGCCGGGCGGCCAGGCGGTCGAGCAGTTCGTCGAACAGGTCAGGACGCTGTCGGCCGGGAAGCTTCTCGTCTATCCGGTCTGGGAGGCCGGGGGTGAAGGCGTCCAGCAGTGGGACCAGGCGGTCGCACGGATGCTCAAGGACAAGAAGCTCGACCTGGCCGTGATCCCCAGCCGCGCCTGGGACACCGAAGGCGTCACCACGCTGCGCTCGCTGAACGCGCCGTTCCTGGTGACGTCGGATGCGCTCGCCGACAAGATCGTCACCAGCAAAGACATCTCGGACCAATTGCTGGCCGGACTGGACAAGGCCGGAGCCACGGGCCTCGCGCTGATGCCCGAGAGTCTGCGCCACCCGTTCGGCTTCGAGCGCGCGCTGGTCACTCCGGCGGCCTTCCAGGGGCAAGGAATCCGCACGGCGAAATCAGATCTCGGCGATGCGACCATCCGTGCGCTCGGCGGTAAGCCGGACGACCCGGCCGGTGATGCGTTCGGGGCCGGCATCAGAGCCGGCACCCTGGCCGGAGCCGAATCCGGATTCGTCATCTCCGACGGTCTGCCGGTCCCTGGCACCGCCGCCGCGAACGTCACCTTCAGCACCAAGGTCAATACGCTGGTCGCCAACTCCGACGTGTTCAGCGGGCTGTCGGCGGCGAACCGCGAGATCCTGCAGAAGGCAGCCGCGGCGACTCGTGAGTGGGTCCTCGTGCACCGAACCACGGAAGCCGCCAACGCGGCCGCCTACTGCAACCGCGGCGGCAAGATCGCCACCGCGACCACGGCTGACCTCAAGGCCTTCGAGCAGGCCGAGCAGTCGGTGTACGCCGAATTGGAGCAGGACGCGAGCACGAAGGACATGATCGACCGGATCCGGACGCTGAAGTCAGCTGTTCGGGTCCCCGCCACCGGTGTCGCTACTCATTGCTGATGGCAAGGAATTGCTGAGGGCGTCGAGAATGAGGTTGAGGCCGAAGTCGAATTCGTCGGCGAAGTCGTAGGTGGTTTTGAAGTAGTAGCCGGTGGCCATCTCGACGAGGTGCGGGTAGTCGCCGGCGGTGAACTGCTCCATGATCGACTCCGCGACCGGCGCCACGGTGTCGGGGCCTTCGAAGGGGAGGCCGGCTTCCTGGAGTGCGAAGCCGTAGGTGTAGCTGTCGATCAGGGCGTAGGCGTGGGCCGTCATCTCCAGCGAGAAGCCGGCCGCCCGGAGGGTCGCGATGACCGCGTCGTGGTGGCGCAGCGTCGCCGGGCCCGGGACGGTCCGGGACTCCATCAGCCCGATCGCCCAGCGATGCCGCCGCAACACCTGCCGGGCCGACGCGGCGCGCCGGCGCAGCTCCGAGCGCCAGTCGCGGCCGGGAGTCGGCAGGTCGATCTCGCTGAAGACCACGTCGACGATGCCGTCCAGGATCGCCTCCTTGCCGGCGACGTGGTAGTAGACCGACATCGGTTTCGCCCCGAGCTGCTCGGCCAGCGAGCGGATCGTGAGGGCCCCGATCCCGCCCGCGTCGGCCACTCCGACGGCGGCGGTCAGCACCCGCTCCCGGCTGAGCCGCTGTCGTCCCCGCGGTGTCTCGCCGGCGCTCACGGAACTTTCCATGCCCGGACCATAGCAGTTTCGTACAAAGTACGATACGTTCGCCGTACTTAGTACGAAAGGCCATCGGCGCTGGGGGCTCCGACATCGAGCACACCCAGGGGGAACACCATGGCCAGCACCACCACGACCACGATGCGAGCGATCGTGCAGGACCGCTACGGGGATGCCGACGTACTGCAGACGCGGCAGATCGCCCGTCCCGAACCGACGGCGAACGAGGTACTGATCCGCGTGCACGCCGCCGGCCTCGACCGCGGCACCTTGCATGTGATGACGGGTACGCCGTACCTGCTGAGGCTCGCCTTCGGACTCCGCGGCCCGCGGAACCCCGTGCCCGGACGAGATGTCGCCGGCACGGTCGAGGCCGTCGGTGCTGCCGTGACGAGGTACGCCGTCGGTGACGAGGTGTACGGCGTCGCGCCGGGCTCGTTCGCCGAGTACGCCGTCGCCCGCGAGGACAAGCTCGCCCGCATGCCGGCCAACCTCTCCTTCGAGCAGGCCGCCGTGGTCCCGGTCTCGGCGCTCACCGCATTGGATGCGTTGACCACCGGTCGGGTCGAGGCCGGCCAGCACGTGCTGATCATCGGCGCATCGGGTGGCGTCGGCAGCTACGCCGTACAGCTGGCCAAGGCTTTCGGGGCGGAGGTCACCGGCGTGGCCAGCACCGGCAAGCTCGACCTCGTCCGGGCGCTGGGCGCCGACCACGTCGTCGACTACACCCGCGACGACTTCGCCGCGACCGGCAATCGCTACGACCTGATCATCGACATCGCCGGCAACCCCGCGTTGTCCCGCCTGCGGCGCGCACTCACCCCCACCGGCACGGCCGTCATCACCGGCGGCGAGGACGGCGGCGGTCCGAGCGGAGGTATGAACCGGCAGTTCCGCGCGCTGGCGCTGTCGCTGTTCGTGCGTCAGCGCCTGACCTTCTTCATCAACAAGGAACGCGGCAACGACCTCGAACGACTCACCACCCTGATCGAGTCCGGCAAGATCACCCCGAGCCTCGACCGGACGTACCCACTCGACGAGGTCCCGGACGCCATCCGCCAGCTCAGTACCGGCAAGGTCCGCGGCAAGGTCGCCATCACCGGGCTGTCCGCATGATCACGGTCGAAGGACTCTCGAAGAAGTACGGCGCCACCCTCGCGGTCGACGACGTCAGTTTCACCGCTGCTGCGGGCCGGGTGACCGGATTTCTCGGCCCGAACGGCGCCGGTAAGTCGACCACGATGCGGATCATGGTCGGGCTCACCCGGGCCACATCCGGAACCGCCACGATCTTCGGGCGGAAGTTCGCGGAGCTGCCCAACCCGGGACGCGAAGTGGGGGTTCTGCTCGACGCGTCCGCGCAGCACGCCGGCCGTACCGGTCGCGAGATCCTGACCCTGGCCCAGCGCCTGATGGGTCTGCCGCGCACGCGGGTCGAGGAGATGCTGACCGCCGTCAGCCTGACCCCGGACGAAGCCGCCAGGCGGGTGGGGGAGTACTCCCTCGGAATGCGGCAACGGCTCGGCATCGCGACCGCCCTGATCGGCGACCCGGACGTGCTGATCCTCGACGAGCCCGCGAACGGGCTGGACCCGGCCGGCATCCGCTGGATGCGCGACCTGCTCCGCGGGTACGCCGACCGTGGCGGGACCGTCCTGCTGTCCTCGCATCTGCTGCACGAGATCGAGGTCATCGCCGACGACATCGTGATGATCGGCCACGGCCGGATCGTCTCCCAGGGCACCAAGACCGAACTGCTGCACGCGGCCGGCACCATCGTCCGCGCCGTCGACCTGGCCCGCCTGGAGAAGGCTCTGACGGATTGGGGACTGACCGCGAGTCCGACCGGCGACGGCGCACTGCGGACCGACGCCGACGCCGCACTCGTCGGGACGGTTGCTCTCGAGTCGGGGATCGCCCTGACCGAGCTGCGGGCCGCCGAAGGCGCCGGCCTGGAGGAAATGTTCCTCGAGCTCACCTCAGCCACTCAGCGCGAAGGAGCACCGGCATGACCGCCGTCGCAGCAGAAGCCGTCCGATCCCATCGAGCGGTCGTCCGTCCGGTCCCGCTGACCCGGATCATCGCGGTCGAGCTGCGCAAGATGTTCGACACCCGCTCCGGTTTCTGGCTGATCGCCAGCATCGCGATCACCGCCGTACTGGCCGCGGTCGGCGTCATCCTGTTCGCCGCGGACGGCCAACTCACCTACTCGACGTTCGCGACCGCGATCCGCTTCCCGGTGGTGATCATCCTGCCGCTGGTCGCGATCCTGGCCGTCACCAGCGAATGGAGTCAGCGCACCGGCCTGACCACGTTCACGCTGATCCCGCACCGCGGCCGGATCATCGCCGCCAAGGCGATCTCGTCGGTCGTGATCGCGATCGCGGCGATGGCGCTCACGTTCGCGGTCGGGGCCATCGGCAACCTTCTCGGCGCCGCGGTCACCAGCAGCCCGCTGGTGTGGGACGTGACCATCACCCAATGCCTGTACTACGTCCTCGGCATGGTCCTGAGCCTGCTGATCGGTTTCATGCTGGGCGTCCTGATCCGGGCCTCGATCGGGGCGGTGGTGGCGTACTTCGTCCTCACCTTCCTGCTGCCGACGATCTTCAGCCTGCTGGCCGCAGGCTCGCACTGGTTCCACAACCTGCAGCCCTGGGTCGACATCCAGTTCGCGCAGAGCGGCCTGTTCGTCTTCGACAAGTCCCTGACCGGCGAGCAGTGGGCCAACATCGCCGTCACCGGGGTCGTCTGGCTCGTCGTCCCACTGGTCATCGGGCTCCGGATGGTGCTGCGGGCCGAGGTCAAGTAGCTGATGGTCGTGCAGACAGTGCTGGTGACGGGTGGCACGGGTGGGATCGGGAAGGCTACTGCCGCGGGGCTCGCCGCCTTGGGTGCGCGTGTTGCGATCACGGGCCGCGACCGCGGGCGTGCCGAGGCTGCCGCATCGGAGATCCGCACGGCGACCGGTGGGCAGGTGGTGGTGTTTGTCGCGGACCTGTCCTCGCAGGCGGAGGTCCGGCGGTTGGCCGCTGCGGTCCTCGCTGACCTGTCCAGCATCGACGTGCTGGTCAACAACGTCGGTGGCTTCTGGAACACCCGGCACGTCACCGCCGATGGGCTCGAACGCACCTTCGCCGTCAACCATCTGGCGCCGTTCCTGCTCACCGGACTGCTGCTCGAGCGGCTCGGAGAGAGCGGGGCAGGGCGTGTCGTCACGGTGTCCTCGAACGCGCACACCGCCGGGCGGATCGACTTCGACGATCTGCAGGGGGAGCGGTCCTATTCCGGTCAACGGGCGTACAGCGACTCCAAGCTCGCCAACCTCCTGTTCAGCTACGAGCTCGCGCGGCGGTTGCGGGGAACCGCCGTGACCGCCAACGCGCTGCATCCCGGCGTCGTGCGCACCTCGTTCGGAGCCGAGGACCCGAGCGGAGTGCAGCGCGTGCTCGTCCCGCTGCTGCGGCCTTTCCTGAAGTCTCCGGCCCGGGGTGCAGCCACCTCGATCCAGCTGGCCTCGGCGCCAGGTCTCGCGCAGGTGTCCGGAAAGTACTACGCCAACGGCAAGCCCAAGGCGTCCTCGTCCCGCAGCTACGACGAGGCCGCCGCGCGGCGGCTCTGGGAGGTCAGCGACGAACTGGTCGGGATCTGGAGTTCGGGGCCGCGATAAGGTCCGGTTTCATGGAGGATTCCGAGGTGGTCGGGGCGGATCTTCATCTCGATCTCGCCGCGGCGCGGGGCCGGAACGAGCTCGTCCAGGCGTTGCACGAGTCGATCCGAACGGGACGGCTGCCGGCTGGGACGCGGTTGCCGTCGTCGCGGTCGCTGGCGAAGGACCTCGGGATCGCCCGGAACACGGTCGCCGACGCGTACGGCCAGCTGGTGGCGGAGGGCTGGCTGACCGCGCGGCAGGGATCCGGGACGGTCGTCGCCAACCGGGCCGCCGTACCGTCGACCTCGGCGGTGGCGCTGCCGGCGGAGCGGTCGTACCGGTACGACCTGACGCCGGGATCGCCGGATGTGGCGACGTTCCCGCGGACGGAGTGGCTGGCGGCGGCCCGGAAGGCGCTGACCTCGGCGCCGAACGAGGCGTTCGGGCTGGGCGATCCGCGCGGCCGGATCGAGCTGCGGCGGGTGCTCGCGGACTATCTCGCCCGGGCTCGCGGGGTGCGCGCGGATCCGGAGCGGATCCTGATCTGTTCGGGGTACGTGCAGGCGTTGAGTCTGCTCAGCGAGGCGATCAGGACGATCGGCGGTACGACGATCGCGGTCGAGGAGTTCGGGTACGGGCTGCACCGGGACGTGATCCGCGCCCGTGGGCTCGAGGCGGTCGCCGTACCGGTCGACGAGCTGGGCGCGCAGACCTCCCTCCTGGCCGGGCAGGGGGTGCTCCTGACGCCGGCGCACCAGATGCCGACGGGCGTGCCGCTCGCGCCGGAGCGTCGTACCGCTGCCGTGGAGTGGGCGCGGGAGTCGGGCGCGGTGCTGATCGAGGACGACTACGACGGCGAGTTCCGGTACGACCGGCAGGCGGTCGGGGCGCTGCAGGCGCTCGATCCGGAGCGGGTCGTGTACACAGGCACGGCGAGCAAGAGTCTCGCGCCCGGGCTCCGGCTGGCGTGGATGGTGCTGCCGCAGCGCCTGATCGAGCCGGTGATCGCCGCGAAGCGCACCGCGGATTTCCAGACCGCGACGCTGGAGCAGCTGATCCTCGCGGAATTCATTGCCTCCGGCCACTATGACCGGCATGTCCGGCGGTCCCGCCTGCACTACCGCCGCCGCCGCGACCGCCTGGTCGAACTCCTCGCCGTCCGCGCCCCGAGCGTCGAGGTCGCCGGCATCTCCGCCGGCCTGCACGTCCTCCTCGACGTCCCCGGCGACGCCGAAGACATGGTCACCCGAGCCGCCCGCCAGGGCCTCGGCCTGGCCACCCTCACCAACTACCACTTCAACCCGACCCCAGCCACCCGCCAAGCAGTCATCGTCGGCTACGGCACCCCACCCGACCACGCCTACCCCGGAGCCCTGGACCTCCTCTGCCAAGTCCTGGGCGTGTAGGTGCCTGTGGAAAACGTCGGCCTCGGGCACGCCAACACCGATAGACTCAAGCAGGAAGGACAGGGCGCGCAGCTAGGCGAGGCTTGCCGCGAGCGCCCCGATCTCGTCCGGGCCGACCCGGCAGCAGCCTCCGAGGTACGCGGCTCCGGCCGCCACCCAGTCGCGCGCGAAGCTCGCCGGACCAGTGCCGTCCCCGACCCAGCGCCGCTCGACCGGATCCCATGACTCGCCCCGGTTGGGGTACGCGATCGCTGGTTTGCCGGTGACGGCCACCGCGGCTCGGACAGCAGACTGCACGTCGCCCGGCGTACAGCAGTTGATGCCTACCGCAACGACCTGGTCGATGGCAGGGATTGCGAAGGCGTCCGTCAGGGGTTGGCCGGCGCGGGTGTGGTTGCCCGCGATCGAGTAGGAGAACCAGGCCGGGAAGTCGAGCTCGGCCAGCAGCCCGACCAGGACCTCGGCTTCCTGGGTGTCGGGGATTGTTTCGATGGCGAGCAGATCGGGCCCGGCGTTCATCAGGAGCTCGAGGCGGGGGCCGTGGAAGTCGCGGAGGGCGGCGGAGCTTACGCCGTAGTTCCCGCGGTACTCCGAGCCGTCGGCGAGCATCGCGCCGTACGGACCGATCGACGCGGCGACCAGCCGGCCCGGGAATTCGTCGCGCACGTCCCGCGCGATCCGCACGCTGCTCGCGATCAGCCGCTCCGCCTCGGCTCGCCCGACGCCGGCCCGCTCGAAACCGACCACGCTCGCCTGGTAGCTCGCCGTCGTGGCGACCATCGCGCCGGCCTCGTAGTACGCGCGATGAACGGCTGCAATCCCGGCCGGATCGTCCCTCAGTAGACGCGCGGACCACAGCGCGTCGGACAGGTCGTGCCCGCGGTCCTCGAGCGCGTTCGACAGACCACCGTCGAGGATGACCAAACGATCAGAGGCCCTGGACAAGTTCGAAGACCTCGTCTGCGCAGCCCCAGGACAGGGTGACGCCGGAGCCGCCGTGGCCGTAGCAGTGGATGACCGGCTCGCCGGTCCGCGTTCGCACCAGTTCGCACCGGATCGTCGGCCGGGCGGGACGGAGCCCGACCCGCTGGCGGATGATCTTCGCCTTGCGGAGTTGCGGAACGAGCTCGGCGGCGCGGGCGAGGATCTGGTCGGTGATGTCCGGTTCGACGGTCAGGTTCCAGTCGCCCGGCTGGCTGGTGCCGCCGACGACCACGTCGTTCTCGCGCGGGATCACGTACGTCAGCTCGGCCGGCGAGCGGTCCGCGAGCAGCCAGTCGGTCAGCCCGCACGGCTCGACCGTCATCACCTGACCGCGCACCGGCATCACCGTCGGGTCGCCGGCGGTCAGGCGCGCACCGAGGCCGGTGCAGTTCACGACCAGATCGGCGCCGGTCGGCAGCGCGGACAGCGCCGCCCGCGTCAACGTCCCACCGGCCTGCTCGAGCCGCTTCACCAGCGCCGGCAGGTACGCCGGCATGTCGATCACCGGCGTCGTGAACGCCCACCCGTCGACGAACCCTTCCGGCGGCGACCCGATCCGCTGCAGATCCGGCAGTACGTCGGCCCACGACGGATCCCGGGTCTGCTCGACCAGGAACTCGCGCCCGTGCCGCAGCTGCACCGACGGCTCGATCTCCGCCAGCTTCGCGAACTCCTCGTACGACGTCCGCGACCAGGCCGCCACCCGGTCCGCCGGCGCCGACAGGTACGGGTACCAGATCGCGGCCGCCACCGACGACGTCGTCTCCAACGGCAGGTCGCGGGCGAACACGGCCACGTCGTACCCGCCCTCGGCGAGCCGGATGGCACAGCTCAGCCCGATCACGCCCGCACCCACCACGATCACGCGCATTCACACAGTGTTACCCACACACGGTGCTGACGCCACCGGCGCTGGACCGGATCCGCGCCGCGGTTGTTGGTCAGCGAGCCAGGTCCGCGGATGCCCAGGCCATCACAATCGCCGGATTGCGGGTGGCCGCAGGCGGCCGGGGCTCGCGCCGGCGGCGTTGTGATGGCCTGGCGATCCGCACTTCCGTCAGTGGAGGTCGACCGCCAGGGAGTAGAAGCGGGTGATCTGGGTCGCGCCGTTGTTGTCGTCGGACATCAGGTACAGCTGGCGTCGGCCGCCCGGCAGGTATCCGCCGAGAGCGAGCGCCTCGACGTTGTCCAGCAGCGGGTTCGGCTGCGGCTGCTTGGCGACCGCACCCGACGGCGGGCAGTTCACCAGGTCGAACAGCTGCTTCTTCTGCAGGAACACCTGCTCCGGCGCATCCGCCAGCGACGCCACCTTGGTCACGTCCGTCGCCCGGCGCAGCGACACGGTGAACACGCGGATCGTGTTCCCGACGCCCGCCGTGAACGTCCGCTCCATCGACACCAGCTCCGTCGGGCTCACCCACGCGAGCTCGACCAGCGCGAGACCTGGGTCCGGCTTGTAGGCGTACTGTGCGATCGGCCGGTACGCGTGCCCGGGCAGACCGGCGTACCGGATGATGCGGTTCCGGGTGCGGCTGTTCGCGTCGGTGCCGTCCGACGCGAGCGGACCCTCCATCCCGGCGAACAGCGACAGCCCGTCCCGGCTGACCGCGAGCGACTCGAACGTCGCGTTGCTGGTCGCCTCACCGGCCGGCGCGACCTGGAACCGGCTCGGCACCGGCAGGGACCCTATCTCCTTGCCGTCCGACAGCCGGAACCGGCGGATCGACGGCTCACGCTCCGACGTCGCGAGGATGGTCCGGTTGCCGCGCTCGACGACGAGGCCCTCACCGTCGAAGTCGCCACCGTTGTACGGCGTGCCGTCCGGGCGCGTGAGGATCGTCATCCCGTCGACACGGACCGAGGTCGGCTTGCTGTTCACGCGCAGATCGAACACCCTGGCCGGCGTCGTCCCGACGTTGTCCACCAGCGCGACCGCACTGTGTGGCCCGGTCATGTTGAGTGCCGACAGACCGGCCACCGGCTGCCCGTCGAACGTCGTCTTGTCCAGCGCGTCGCTGAACCCGAGGAACGTCGCGTCGGGCGAGCACGCTCCACCGCCGCCACCGTGCTTGTCCGGCATCGCGGACGCGGTCAGCGTCGTGGTGAGAGCGGTCAGGACAAATGCTGCGGCAAGTGGCTTGTGCCAACGCATGGCGAGCTCCTAGCGAGAGACGACAGCTGCGATCAAAACCTATCCTGCACAACAGCAGTTGAACGCCCGGTTACTCGCTCACACCGCGGCTCAGCAGCACGGTGGCGATGAAGGTCCGGTACAGCTGCAGCGGGTCATCATTGCTCAGGGCAACGAGTTTCTCCTCGCGGCGCTCGACCCCGCGCAGCTCGCAGGCCAACTCGGCGAACGCCCGGTTGTGGAACCGCACGGTCAGCTCGGCCGGCCGCGTGATGCTCGGCACCCTGATGTCACTCAGCCGCGCCAACGCCCGCCGGGCGCCGTCGTGGATCAGCTCCCGAGCGCGCTCCGGGTGGACCGACAGCGCGGCGTTGTGCGACACCGAGTCCTTGACGACGACCGATTCGATGTCCGGGCAGAACGGCTGCGCCTCGTCGATCGTCACCCGGTCGCCCGAGATGAGTACGACGGGAACGCTGTGCGCGAGCGCGACCAGTGCGTTGATCCCGGCCTCACCGGTGATCGCGCCGTTCAGCCGTACTTCGGCGATCGCCCGCGGGTTGTACGTGTGGTGCAGCACGGACCCCGTCGATCCCGCCGAGCCGTGGTACGAGACGAAGAAGACCGCGTCGAACGAGTCGTCGAGACCTTGCATCATGTAGAGCGGCTTGTGCTTGCCGGACAGGTAGCTCGCGCGGCCGTGCAGCTCGTCCGGGCGCAGGTTCTGCATGGTCGAGTGCGAGTCGTTGACCAGGAACTCCGTCCCGCCGGCGGCCAGCGCGCCGTCGATGGCGGCGTTGACTTCGGCCTGCAACTGACCCCGGTAGTACTCGTACTCCTGACCCGGTCCGCGGCACTGACTCCAGTCGACGACTCCCGCCGTACCCTCCATGTCCGTTGACAAGAAGACCCTCATTTAGTGTCCCGTCGGCGTTGTAGCTTGGCGATAGCGGTGTCGGGACACTAGCGCACCATACAGGGCCGTTTCGGGTCGAAGGTCCAGTCCTCGATCAGGTACTGCATCGCGATCGCGTCGTTGCGCGCACCGAGCCCGTGCTCCAGGTAGAGCTCGTGTGCCGCGTCCAATGCATCGCGGTCGAGCTCGACACCCAGACCCGGACGCGTGGGTACGGCGATCTCGCCGCCGGCGATCTGCAGCGGCTCCTTGGTGAGGGCCTGTCCGTCCTGCCAGATCCAATGCGTGTCGAGCGCGGTGATGTCGCCGGGCGCGGCCGCTCCGGCCTGGGTGAACATCGCCAGCGAGATGTCGAAGTGGTTGTTCGAGTGCGAGCCCCAGGTCAGACCGAAGTCGTGGCAGAGCTGCGCGACCCGCACCGACCCGGCCATCGTCCAGAAGTGCGGATCGGCCAGCGGGATGTCGACCGCGTCCATCCGGATCGCATGCGCGAGTTCGCGCCAGTCGGTCGCGATCATGTTGGTCGCCGTCCGCAGGCCGGTGGACCGTTTGAACTCGGCCATCGTCTCCCGCCCGGAGAATCCGGGTTCGGCGCCGCACGGGTCTTCGACATACGCGAGTACGTCGTCCAGCCCCGAGCAGACCGCGATCGCTTCGCGGACCAGCCAGGCGCCGTTCGGGTCGACCGTGACCCGGGCCGACGGGAACCGCTCGTGCAGCGCGCGGACCGCGTCGATCTCCACGTGCGGATCGAAGACGCCACCCTTCAACTTGAAGTCCGCGAACCCGTACCGCGTCTGCGCAGCCTCCGCCAACGCAACGACCGCATCGGCCGTCAACGCGGGCTGCCGCCGCAGCTGCGACCACTTGTCGCTGCCGTCGTCCGCCCGGTACGGCAGGTCCGTCTGTGCCGTGTCGCCTACGTAGAACAGGTATCCCAGTACTGGGACCGCGGTGCGTTGCTGCCCGTCGCCGAGCAATTCGGCGACTGGTATACCAAGATGCTGGCCGAGCAGATCCAGCAGCGCCGACTCCAGACCGGTCACAGCATGCACCGTCGTACGAAGGTCGAAGGTCTGTAGTCCGCGGCCACCGCTGTCCCGGCCCGCGAAGGTGGTGGAGACGGTGCGCAGCAGATGCCGATGCCTGGCGATCGGGTGGCCGAGCAGGAGGGGCATGGCGTCGCGGATGGTCGCCGCGATCTTCTCGCCGCCAGGGACCTCGCCCAGCCCCGTGTTGCCTGAGCTGTCGGTGACGATCACGACGTTGCGAGTAAAGAACGGGCCGTGCGCGCCGCTCAGATTGAGCAGCATGCTGTCGTAGCCGGCGACCGGAACGACCTCGACGGACGCGATGGTCGGCGTCACTTGATCCTCCCGATCAACTCGGCGAGCTGCGCCCGCTCCTCGTCGGTCAGGTCCTGCAGCGGCGGCCGCACCGGTCCGGCCGCCCGCCCGATCGCGGTCACGCCCGCCTTCACGATCGAAACGGCATACCCCTTCACCCGATCGCGGATGTCCAGGTACGGCAGCACGAACTCGTTCAGCTTTTGGTATACCGAAGTACGGTCCTGCGCGACAACGTCCGCGTAGAAGCCGAGCGCGAACTCCGGCACGAAGTTGAAGATCGCCGACGAGTAGGTGCTGTACCCGAGCTGCAGCAGCGGCAGCGCGAACGTCTCGGCCGTCGGCAAGCCGCCGATGTACGTCAGCCGCTCGCCGACGCGCGCGTACGTCCGCGTCATCATCTCGATGTTGCCGACGCCGTCCTTGAGGCAGACCAGGTTCGGATTCCGCTCCGCGAGCTCGGCGACGCTGACGTCGGTCAGGATCGCGTTCGCCCGGCTGTAGACCGTCACCCCGAGGCTCGTACTCCGGCATACCGCCGACACGTGCTCGACCAGACCGCGCTGTCCTGCCTCGGTCAGGTACGGCGGAAGCAACAGAATCCCGTCCGCTCCGGCCGCCTCGGCCGCCTGCGCGCCCAGGATCGCGGACGCCGTACTGCCAGTCGCCGGCGCGATCACTGGGACCCGGCCGTCCACCTCGGACACGGCCGTCCGTACGACGGTGTCGATCTCGGCCGGGGTCAGCGAGAAGCCCTCGCCGGTCCCGCCGGCGGCGAACAGACCCGCGACGTCGTACTGGCTCAGCCAGGACAGATGGTCGCGGTACCCGGCCTCATTGAAGCTCAGGTCCGGGTGGAAATGCGTCACGGGGAACGAGAGCAGTCCGGTCGTGAGCTGCGCGGCGAGTTCGCCGGGGGAGTAGTGGGTCACGTTGGCCAGCGTAGGAAGGCCGATGGATACCTGTCCAAGATCGATTTTGGATCTAGTGATGCTCTGCGAGCATCGTGAGCACCCGTCGCAGCACTGGGCTGGTCGCATCCCGCCGCCAGATCGCGTGCAGCTCGACCGGATCGCGGGGCCCTTCAAGGTCGCAGTACGTCACACCCTCCACGCCGAGGCTGCGCGCCGACGCCGGGACGAGCGCGACGCCGCGCCCGGCCGCCACGAGCAGAACCACCGTCAGGATCTGCTGCACCCGCTGCTCGATCCGCGGATGCGACTCGGCCAGGAACCGGACGGTCAGCTCATGGAAGTACCGAGCCTGCGTCGGTGAGTAGCTGATCACCTGCTCACCGGCAAAGTCGCCCGCGGTCAACGGCCGGCCCAGCGCCGCGACCCGGTGGTTGCCGGGGACAACGGCACACAGCGGTTCGCGGAACACGATCCGGGAGTCCAGTACGTCGGTGTCGAACGGCGGCCGCCCGAGGCCGAGATCGAGCTCGCCCCGCAGCAGCCCGTCGATCTGTGCGGGCGTGACGCGCTCGTGCAGGATCACGTCGACATCTGGCAGTTCCTCCGACAGCCGGCGCAGCAGCGGGCCGAGCGTACGGATCGCCGACGTCGCGGTGAAGCCGAGCCGTAGCGTCCCCGCCGCGCCCTGGTCGACGCGCCGCGCGAGATCGCCGGCGGTCTCGACCAGCGCAAGCAAGCGCCGTGCCTCGATCAGGAACGCCTGTCCGGCCTCGGTCAGCTCGACCTTGCGGTTGTCGCGTTCGAGCAGTCGCGCGCCGACTGCGCGTTCGAGTTTCTGCACCTGCCGACTGAGCGGGGGCTGGGTCATGTTCAGCCGCTCGGCGGCACGGCCGAAATGCAGCTCCTCGGCGACAGCGACGAACGCGCTCAACTGCTCCAGCGTGAACATCAGCGCAACCGGTCCTTGGTGTTCGCCAGATGCACCCGCGCCGCGGCCCGGGCTGCCGCCGGATCGCCACGCCCGATCGCCGCATGGATGTTCTCGTGCTCGTGGATCACGCGGAGGAGGTGGTCCGGGTCGGACATCTCGTACGCCGGGTCGAGGCGGGTCCGGGGCAGCATGATCATCATCGGGCCGAGCTCGGCGATCAGGTCGCCGTAGAAGCGGTTGCCGGAAGCAACGGCCACCTTGAGGTGGAACGCGAAGTCGGCCTCCACCGACCGGGCCGGATCGGCGCCGATCCGCCGATAGTCGTCCAGTGCCCGCTCGATCCCCTTCAGCTGATGAGCGGTCCGCCGGTCCGCCGCCAGCGCGGCCGCCTCGCTCTCCACGCCGATCCGGAAGTCCATCAGCTCCAGCACGTCGCGGTGTGATCGCACCTCCCGCAGACCCGGCGTACGGTCCGGGACCTCCAGCACGAAGGAGCCCCGGCCCTGGAACGTCTCGACCAGCCCGGCCGCCTGCAGCCGGGAGACGGCTTCGCGTACCACGGTCCGGCTGACCCCGAACTCTTCGACCAGGCCGTTCTCGCCTGGCAGCTTCGCACCCGGCGCGATCGCGCCGCTCAGGATTCGTTGCTTCAGCTCCTCGACGATTTGGTATGCCAAACCGGTCATCGGAACTCACAACTGTCGACGGTCCACCGCGCGCACTGCTCGCTGGTCGTGAAGCCGAGGCCGGGTCGCTCCGGCACGAGCATCCGGCCGTCGACCGTCTCCAGACGCTCGTTGAACAAGGGGTTCAGCCACTCGAAGTGCTCGACCCAGGGCTCGCGCGGATAGGCGGCCGCGAGGTGCAGGTGGATCTCCATCGCGAAGTGCGGGGCCAGTTGGAGACCGTTGTGGTCGGCAAGCGTCGCCAGCTTGAGGAACGGCGTGATGCCGCCGATGCGCGGCGCGTCGGGCTGGATGATGTCCGCGGCCCGCGCCTCGATCAGCCGGACGTGCTCGCCGACGCTCGACAACATCTCGCCCGTCGCGATCGGCGTATCCAGCGCTGCGGCCAGCTCCGCGTGTCCGAGCGCGTCGTACGCGTCCAGCGGCTCCTCGATCCAGACCAGGTCGAACTCCTCCAGCACCCGGCCGAACCGGAGCGCGGTCGGGCGGTCCCACTGCTGGTTCGCGTCGACCATCAGCGGTACGTCGTCGCCGAGGTGCTCGCGGACGGCGCGGACCCGCTCGAGGTCGACCCGGGTGTCGGGCTGCCCGACCTTGATCTTGATCCCGCCGATCCCGTCCGCCAGCGACTTGGAGGCGCGCTCCTTGACCTCCTCGATCGGCGCGTGCAGGAAGCCGCCGGAGGTGTTGTACGCGCGGACCGAGTCCCGGTGTGCGCCGAGCAGCTTGGCCAGCGGGAGACCGGCCCGCTTCGCCTTCAGGTCCCAGAGCGCGATGTCGATCGCCGCGATCGCCTGGGTCGCGACCCCGGATCGGCCGACCGAAGCGCCGGCCCAGAGCAGCTTGTCGTACACCTTGGCGATATCCGACGGGTCCTCGCCGATCAGGTTGGCCGCGATCTCCTTCGCGTGCGCGTACTGCGCCGGACCGCCGGCCCGCTTGGAGTAGCTGAACCCGATCCCGTGCTGCTCCTGCTCGGTCGCGATCTCCGCGAACAGGAACACGATCTCGGTCATCGGCCGCTGCCGCCCGGTCAGCACCTTGGCGTCGCTGATCGGCTGGTCCAGCGGCAGCACGACGGACGAGAGCTTCACCTCACGGATGCGATCCATGGCCAGTGATCGTACAAGCTGCCAACTTGTCCGACAACGACTCGGATTGACGTCGCCGTAACACCAGGTGACCGCCGCGGAAACACGAACGAGACAGGCTGCTTGCCGCCGACAGAGTCGTCGAGTGCCCACATCTGCCCTGGGGAAGGAAGTTGCGATGGATGTGTCGGAGTCTGGGCTCCTGCGGACGTTCAGCACGCTGGACAAGGACGACAACGGCCGGGTCTGGGCCTGGGAACTGCTGAGCACGCTGGGACAGGCCGGGATCCAGCCCACCGATCCACGGGTCCGGGCCGCGCTCGCCGACGTCCGCGATCCCGAAGGCCGGCAGATCCGGATCGATATCCAGCCGGTGGAGATCGACTTCCGCCAGTACGCCGGGATCGCACAGCACGGCGACGGGGTGGTGTACCGGGCCCTGGCCGGCGAACTGGCAGTCGCACCGGACGAGTTCCAGGAGTACGCGAGCAGCGTCGAGGCGATGTACGGCGACCTGCTGGCGAACCGCGACGGGAAAGTCGCCGACTACATCCCCACGCTGCGGGACGCGGATCCGGAGCGGTTCGGGATCGCGATCTGCACGGCCGACGGGCAGACGTTCTCGATCGGCGACGCGGATCTCGGGTTCAGCGTGCAGTCGACGTCGAAGCCGTTCAGCTACGCGATGGCGCTCGAGCAGCTCGGGCCGACCGAAGTACATCAGTGGGTCGGCCAGGAGCAGAGCGGCGGGACCTTCAACGACTACCGGTTGTCGCTCGGTGAAGGGCGCCGGCCGCACAACCCGATGATCAACGCCGGCGCGATGGCGACGCTCGCGCTGGTCGACCACGGCCAGGAGACGAGCGACCGGTTCCGCACGGTGCGCGAGACCTGGACCAGGATGATGGGCCAGGCGCCGGGCTTCGACCAGGAGACGTACCTGGCCGAGAAGGCCACCGGCGACGGCAACCGCGGGCTGGCGAGCCTGATGAAGGCCGCGGACATGCTGAAGGCCTCGGGGGAGGACGGCGCGGCGAAGACGGCCGACTTCTACTTCCAGGTGTGTTCGCTCGAGGTCGACGCGCAACGCCTGGCCGCGGCGGGCGCCACGCTCGCGAACGGCGGCATCGCGCCGTACTCCGGTGAGCGGGTGTTCTCGCCGGAGACGGCGGGGCGGGTGCTGTCGGTGATGGGGCACAGCGGCATGTACAACGACTCCGGGAAGTTCTCCGACCAGGTGGGGTTGCCGGCGAAGAGCGGTGTGTCGGGCAACGTGATGATGGTCGTGCCGTCGAAGCGGCTGGCGGTGGTGGTCTTCTCGCCCCGCCTCGACGCGGCCGGCAACTCGGTGCGCGGGGTCGAGGTCTGCAAGCGGCTGGTCAACGAGTTCGGCCTGCATCCGTACCGCGGTCTCGGCGCCGAGCGCAGCCGGGCAGTAGCAGCGCGGTCCGGCCAGCAGTTGGCCGGCGCGCTCAACGAGGCGGACCGACGAGCCGAGGCGGCCAGCGCCGTCGATCGCGCACTCGGCGGCCTCTCCAGGCCAGGAACCGGCGGCGCGGGCACGGCGCAGACCACCGACACCGAGCGAGCCGGCGCCGCGGCGACCCGCCGCACGGGCCAGCAAACCCAGCAGCTCTGACGGGCGATCACACGGACAAGTGCGGATCGCCAGGCCATCACAATGCAGCGACCCCCGCCGCGCTGAGCGTGGCGGGGGTCGTGGTGTCGCAGTTGTGATGGCCTGGGGATCCGGGACTACTCGACGGTGACCGACTTGGCCAGGTTGCGGGGCTTGTCGACGTCGTGGCCGAGGGCGACGGCGGCGTAGTACGCGATGATCTGCAGCGGGATCGTCAGCAGGATCGGGTCCAGCTCGTGCTCGTTCTTCGGCACCACGATCTTCGCAGCGACCCCGTCCGGGACCTCGACGCCCGGGTGCGTGACGACGTACAGCGGGCCGGAGCGGGCGCCGATCTCGTGCAGCGCGCCGATGTTGCGGTCGAGCAGCTCGTCGTCGGGGACGATCGCGACGGTCGGCACGTCCGGCGAGATCAGCGCGAGCGGGCCGTGCTTCAGCTCCGACGTCTGGTACGCCTCGGCGTGCCGGTACGAGATCTCCTTCAGCTTCTGCGCGCCCTCACGCGCGACCGGGTACCCGCGGGACCGGCCGACGAAGAACAGGCTCTCGTGCTGCGCGAGCCGGCCGGCGATCTTGGCCAGCTCCTCCTCCTGCGCGACGATCGAGGCGATGTGCTCGGGCAGCTTCTTCAGTCCGTCGATCAGCCGCCGGCCGTCGGCGGGCGAGACGTCCCGGATCCGGCCGAGGTGGATGCCGAGCATCGCGAACCCGACGGCCATGTTGGTCAGCGCCTTCGTCGACGCGACCGAGACCTCCGGGCCGGCATGCAGGTACACACCGCCGTCGACCTCGCGGGCGATGCTCGAGCCGACCGCGTTCACCAGGCCGATCACCCGACCGCCCTTGCGCTTCAGCTCCTGCACAGCGACCAGGGTGTCGAGGGTTTCACCGGACTGCGACACGGCGACGTACAGCGTGTCCCGCTCGACCACCGGGTTGCGGTAGCGGAACTCCGAGGCCGGCTCGGCGTCGGCGGGGATCCGGGCGACCTCCTCGATGAACTGCGCGCCCATCTGGCCGGCGTAGTACGCCGAACCGCAGCCGAGGATCTTGACCCGCTTGATCTCGCGCGCCTCGCGGGCGTCCATGTTCAGGCCGCCGAGGTGGACGGTGTGGAAGCGCTCGTCCAGGCGGCCGCGGATGACCCGGCCGACCGCGTCCGGCTGCTCGTGGATCTCCTTCATCATGAAGTGCTCGTGCAGGCCGCGCTCGAACTCCTCGGCCTCCCACTCGACCGTCTTCGCGGTCTTCGTGGTCGGCGACGCGTCCTGGGTGAAGGTGCGGTAGCCGTCGGCGCGGACGGTGGCCAGCTCGCCGTCGTCCAAGTAGACGACCTGGCGGGTGTAGCGGATCAGCGCGGCCGCGTCGGAGGCGACGTGCATCTCGCCGTCGCCGATGCCGAGGATCAGCGGGCTGCCGTTGCGGGCGACCACGATCCGGTCCGGGAAGTCCAGGTCGATGACGGCGATGCCGTAGGTGCCCTCGATCCGGCGCAGGGCGGCCATCACCTTCTCCTCGAGGGTGGCGCCGTCGGACTGCTCGATCAGGTGCGCGAGCACCTCGGTGTCGGTCTCCGAGCGCAGCTTGACGCCGGCGTCCTCGAGCTGGGTGCGGAGCGCGCCGGCGTTGTCGAAGATGCCGTTGTGGACGACGGCGATCCGCTCGTTGCCGCTGGCGTGCGGGTGGGCGTTGTCCTTGCTCGGACCGCCGTGGGTGGCCCACCGGGTGTGGCCGATGCCGAGCTTGCCGCCGAACCGCTTGGGCAGCGACGCCTCCAGCTCACGCACCCGGCCGGCGTCCTTGTGCACCTTCAGCTCGCTGGACCCCAGCACGGCGACACCGGCCGAGTCGTAGCCCCGGTACTCGAGCCGGGCCAGTCCGTCCACCAGGATGGGCGCGGCCGGCTTGGTGCCGACGTACCCGACGATTCCGCACATGTAGTGGTGCCCCTTCGTAGGTTCGGTTGAGCGGCCCGGTCAGCCGTAGACGATCCGTCGCAGCTGCCGGGCGGAGAGTTCGGGTGAGCGGACCGGCCAGTGCCGGAGCTCGGCGCCGAGGCGGGCGAAGATCTCGTCGTTGCGGGCGCCGTAGGTCTGCAGCTCACGGTGCCGGCGCCGGACGTAGTCCTCGGTCGTCTCGGTGAAGTAGGCCAGTACGTCGGCGACCACGCGCCGCGCGACATCCGTCGACAGCCCGGTCGTCCGGCTGACCTGATCGGCCAGGTCGTCCACCGGCTCCACTGCCGCCGCCTCACTGATCACTCGTCAACCATGCAGTCTTTCCAGGGCCAACGCAAAGCATCTGCCCGAAATCGGGCAGATTTCCTGCTTTGTCAGGATCTAGAGTGGAAGCGATCGATCCACGAGCCGCCCACCTCGAACAGCGGATCGGCGTGCAGACGGTACACCCGCTCACGTCCGCGCAGTACGACGTCCACCAGGCCGGCCTGCTCGAGGATCCGCAGATGCCGGCTGATCGTCGGCCAGGAGTGATCGAACCGGCCCGCGATCTCACCGGACGTCATCTCGCCGCCGCGCAGGTGCAGCACCAGCAGGATCGTCCGCCGGGAGTGGTGCGCCAGCGCCGTGAACACCCGGTCGAGATCGTCAAGGTCCCGTCCGCCGCGAGCCGTCAAATCTGCTGCCGTTGGTAGTGCGGGAACTCCCATTTCGGCCGCCCGTCGCGCTCCTCGAGCAGCGGGTCCATCCGCTCCCACAGCGTGAGTACGTCGGGATGCTCGTGCGCCCGCCCGAACCCGCCGTCGATCCAGGTGAAGATCTCCACGTACGTCGGCTCGTCGACGTCCCGCAGTACGACGGAGCGCTCGTCGGTCACGAAACCCAGTTCACGCAGCGTCGCCCAGTGCTCGGCCAGCACCTTCCGGAACGCCTCCTCCGCGTCGCTGCGGACGCGGTACGTGCAGATCACCGTTTCCTTAGCCATATTGCTAAGTAACGGGCCGTCAACGAACGCTGTCAACACCTCGGGTGTCAGAACAGCCGGAGTACGTCGGATTCCATGCCGCGGAGGGCGTCGTAGTCGACGGTGAGGCATTCCAGGCCGCGGTCGGTGGCGAGGAACTGGGCCTGGGGTTTGATCAGCTGGGCGGCGAAGATGCCGCGGACCGGGGCGAGCAGGGGGTCGCGGTTGAGCAGCTCGATGTACCGGGTGAGCTGCTCGACGCCGTCGATCTCGCCGCGGCGTTTGATCTCGACGGCGACGTGCTTGCCGTCGGCGTCGCGGAGCAGCAGGTCGACCGGGCCGATCGCGGTCGGGTACTCCCGGCGTACCAGCGTCCACCCCTCGCCGAACGTCTGGACGTGCTCGGCGAGCAGCTCCTGCAGGTGCGCCTCGACGCCGTCCTTGATCAGCCCGGGGTCGGTCCCGAGCTCGTACGACGTGTCGCTGTGCACCTCCTCGAGCGTGATCCGGAGCTCTTCACCAGCCTTGTTGGTGACGCTCCAGACCCCCTCGTCCTCCGTCAGCTTGCACGGCGGCGACATCCAGTTGAGCGGTTTGTACGACCCGCCGTCGGCGTGGATCAGCACGGATCCGTCCGCCTTCACCATCAGCAGCCGCGGGGCCATCGGCAGATGAGCCGTCAGCCGCCCCGAGTAGTCGACAGAACAAGTAGCAATCACCAAGCGCACGAGAAAGCACCGTAGTGCACGGGCCGTCCGGAGTGGGAGGGTGGTGAGCATGATGCCGGAGGTCAGTGATCAGGCGGTTGCCGCGTACGACGCTGTGGCGGCGGAACTGGAGTCGGCCGGAGTGGTCCGGGGCAGCATGTTCGGTATGCCCTGTCTCAAGGTCGGCAAGAAGGTGCTCGCGGGGATGTACGGCGACGCCATGACGTTCAAGCTGCCGCCGGAGCCGCGGGAGAAGGCCCTCGCGGTGCCTGGTGCCGAGCCGTTCGATCCCGGGATGGGCCGGCCGATGAAGGAGTGGGTGGTGATCCCGCTGACCGAATCGGCGGTCTGGCCGGAGTACGCCGCCGATGCATTGGAGTACGTCGGCCGATGAATCTCATGTGTCCGGCGCGGATCCTGCTGCTGCCCGGCGATGTCCAGGACGCGGCGGTCGGCGAGCGCGTCGCGCAGGTGTACGCCGGGACGTTCGAGGCCGCGGCGGGATCGCGGCTGGCGGAGCGCCTCGGCGTCCGGCTGACCGTCGTACCCGAGCTGACCCAGCGGCCCGATGAGCAACTGCAGTCGATCGCGGACCAGCATCGCGGCGAGACCGTCGTCGTGCTCGGTGTGGATCTCGGCCTCAAGCTGCCCGCCGTCGTCGAGCACACCGGCGACGGCTGGAGCCGGGTGGCGACCGACAACGAGGTGACGCTGTCGGCGTACGAGCAGGCGGCGGACAAGTTCCGCGACTCGATCCCGGCGGAGCCGAACCACGAGCTGATCGATCTGCTCGCCGAGCTGATCCGGCCGGGGGCGCGAGTGCTCGAGATCGGCAGCGGGACCGGGCGCGATGCACTCGAGCTGGAACGCCGCGGCTTCGTCGTCCGCCGTACCGACGCGACGCAGGCGTTCATCGAGATGATGCGGGCCGAGGGGTACGCCGTCGACCGGTTGAACGCGCTCACCGACGACCTCGGCGGACCGTACGACGCGGTGTTCGCCGACGCGGTGTTCTTGCATTTCGACCGCGCCGGCCTGGCCCAGGTCCTTCGGAAGGCGGCGCGATCGGCACCGGTGCTGGCGTTCGCGACGCGCGAAGGCAAGGGCGAGGAATGGTCCGATCGGAACCTGGACCTGCCGCGGCACTTCGTCCTCTGGCAGGAGGATGCGTTGCGTGCGGTGCTGGCGAGCAGCGGCTGGGTCGTGCAGCAGCTGGATCGGGGCGAGGGCAAGTTCGGGATGTGGTTCTACGTGCTGGCGACGCGCGCATGATCCGGGCGGGCGTCGTACTGCTCACCGACGAGGGGATCGCGGCGATCGAGCGGGTCCGGGACGGGATGACGTACTACCTGCTGCCCGGCGGTCAGGTCGAGGACGGGGAGAGTCCGGCCGAGGCCGCACGGCGGGAGATCTACGAGGAGCTCGGGCTGCTGGTGAAGGTCCGCGGTGTGGTCGCGGTCGTGCACTTCGGCGACAGCACGCAGCACTACTTCTGCGCGGATGTGATCGGTGGCGAGTTCGGCACCGGCGACGGTCCGGAGATGACGAGCCCGGCCGAGTCGGAGCGCGGGAGCTATCGCGCGGTGTGGCTGCCGTTGCCCGAGCTCGCCGGATGCGATCTGCGACCGCGGCCGATCGCGGCGGCACTCCAGGCCGCGCCGGATCCGCTCTGGTTGCTGGACGGCTGGATGGAGACTCCGGTCGTGTACGACGAGGGCGTGTGAGGTTGGCCTCGCCGGTGACCCAACTCATGGGCGGACCACTACCCGGACTGGCATAGTGCAGAGCATGGCTCGGGAATTGACGACTGTGGGTGTGGTGGGTCTCGGCACGATGGGCGCCGGGATCGCCGAGGTGTTCGCGCGTAACGGGCTGACGGTGGTCGGCGTCGAGCGTGACGAGGAGGCCGCCGAGCGCGGCCGCGGTCACATCCAGCACTCGACCGACCGGGCCGTGAAGCGCGGCAAGCTGTCGGTCGAGGACCAGCAGGCGCTGTTCGACCGGGTCACGTTCGCGACCTCGATGGAAGCGCTGGCGGACTGCGATCTGGTGATCGAGGCCGTCGTCGAGCGGCTCGAGCTGAAGCGCGAGATCTTCGCCGCGCTGGACAAGATCGTCGGCGAGGACGCGATCCTGGCGACCAACACCTCCTCGTTGTCGGTCACCGAGATCTCCGTCGCCACCCAGCGCCCGCGGCGCGTCGTCGGCATGCACTTCTTCAACCCGGCGCCGGTGCAGGAATTCGTCGAGGTGATCAAGACCGTCGTCACCGAGCCGGACGTGGTCAACGACGTCCAGGCGCTCGCCCGCCGTCTCGACAAGGTCCCGGTGGTCGCGGCCGACCGGGCCGGCTTCATCGCCAACGCATTGCTGTTCGGGTACCTGAACCACGCGGTGTCGATGGTGGAGTCCCGCTACGCCACCCGTGAGGACGTCGACGCGGCGATGCGGCTCGGCTGCGGGTACCCGATGGGTCCGTTGGCGCTGCTCGACCTGATCGGGCTCGACACGACGTACGAGATCCTCGACACGATGTACAAGCAGGGCCGCAACCGGCTGCACGCGCCGGCGCCGATCCTCAAGCAGATGGTCACCGCCGGGTTGCTCGGCCGGAAGACCGGGCGCGGCTTCTACACCTACGAGGGACCGGACTCGCCGGTCGTGGTCGACGACGAGCACACCCCCTCGACCGCCGGAGGTGCGCCGGCCGTCCGCGCGATCAAGCAGGTCGGTGTGGTCGGCTCGGGCACGATGGCCGTCGGCATCGTCGAGGTCTGCGCCAAGGCCGGGTACGACGTCCTGTACGTCGCCCGCGGTACCGAGAAGGTCGACCGGGTCCGCGCGACGCTGGAACGCTCGCTGGAGAAGGGCGTCCAGCGCGGCAAGCTGTCCTCGGAGGAGCGCGACGCCGCGCTGCGCCGGGTGACCGGTACGGCGAAGCTCGACGACCTCGCGCCCGTCGACCTGGTGATCGAGGCCGTGGTCGAGGAGCTGAGCGTCAAGCAGGCGCTGTTCGAGACGTTCGACGAGATCTGCAAGCCGGGCGCGATCCTGGCGACCACGACCTCGTCGCTGCCGGTGATCGACCTGGCGATGGCGACCAAGCGGCCGGCCGACGTGGTCGGGTTGCACTTCTTCAACCCGGCGCCGGTGATGCAGCTGGTCGAGGTCGTCAGCACGGTCAGCACCGCTCCCGAGGTCGCCGGCACGGTCGCCGCCGTGGCCGTTGCCGCCGGCAAGCACCCGGTCCGCTGCGGCGACCGGGCCGGCTTCATCGTGAACGCGCTGCTGTTCCCGTACCTGAACGACGCGGTCCGGATGCTCGAGGCGCACTACGCCGGTGTCGACGACATCGATGCCGCGATGAAGCTCGGCTGCCGGTTGCCGATGGGCCCGTTCGCATTGCTCGACGTGGTCGGCCTGGACGTGGCGCTGGCGATCCAGCGCACGCTGTACCTGGAGTTCCGCGAGCCCGGCTTCGCCCCGGCCCCGCTGCTCGAACACCTGGTCACGGCCGGCTACCTCGGCCGCAAGACCGGCCGCGGCTTCCGCGACTACGCGAGCTGAGGATCAGGTCTCGGCTGCGTAGTCGCCGCAGGGGCCGCCGCCGATGGCTTCGGGGAGGACCGTCTCGCGGCGGTCCGGCTTGACGAGCGGGTTGTAGAAGGCGGCGATCACGGTGCTGTCCTCCGGGATGTAATGGAAGATCAGTGCGCGCCGGAAGCGGTCCGAGGTGTTGGGCCGGGATCCGTGCACGACGCTGCCGTGGAAGAACAACGCGTCACCGGCGCGCATCTTCGTCTGCACCTTGGTCAGACCGTCCGGTACCGAGAGTCCCAAGCCGGTGAAGGACTCGGTCAGATCGGCCGGTTCGGGACAGAGCAACTCCTCGCGGTGCGAACCGGGAACGACGGCCAGTCCGCCGTTCTCCTCGTCGACATCGTCGATCGCGATCCAGGCCGCCAGGCAGGTCTCGGGATCCGCGCGGAGCGACATGTTGTCCTGGTGCAGGGCCTGTCCGCGGGCGCCGGGCGGCTTGAAGTAGAACATCGACTGGGCGCCGAGCGCGGGACCGATCAGCGCCTGCACGACATCGAGGATCCGGCTGTCCAGCATCAGCTCCATCGAGAGCCGCCCGACCGCGAGGTCGTCGCGGCGATGCGGGTGCACGAAGCGCGGGAACCGCGCCAGCGGATCGTCGTCGGGTACGCCGTCGTCGATCGCGAGCGAGCGATCAACGGCGACCTGTTCCATGAACACGGTCTTGATCCGCTCGACCTCAGCGGAATCGATCAGCTGGGGGACCTGGACGATACCGTCCCGTTGATAGACATCCACGACTGTCATGGATCCAGGATGCGGCGGCCGGGCATTGGCCAGCGATAGCCTATTGAGCTGTGAACCTTCGAGATCCTGCTGACTCGCCAGTCCCGGTGGTGCGCCGGGTGCACACCGGCGAGTTCGACGAGGGCCCTGACTACGCGACGTACCGGCGCCGGGGGACGACGGACTGGCTGCTGGTCCAGACGCTCGACGGCCAGGGACGATTCGGTCACGTCCGCGCCGAGCCCGGCAGCGTCACACTGGTCCGCCCCGGCACCCTGCACGACTACGCCACGGTCGGCGACCGCTGGCACTTCCTCTACGCGCACGTGCATCCGAAACCGGACTGGCTGCCGCTGCTCGACTGGCCGGAAGTTGCTCCTGGCATCGTTCAGCTCCAGCCCGCCGCGGCCACCTTCGACCGGATCGCCGACCATCTGCGCGACGCCGTACGGCACCAGCGCAGCGTCCTTCCACAGGCCGAGCAGCTGAGCGCCAACTCCCTCGAAGCCGCGCTGCTGTGGTGCGACACGCAGAATCCGAAGGCCGTCCAGATCGACGACCGTCTGCTCCGCGCGATCGAACTCGTCGACCAGGACCTGACCGCCGACCTGGACGTCCCGCGGCTCGCGCGGGCCGTCAACCTCTCGGTCTCGCGCTTCGCCCACCTGTTCCGCAGCCAGCTCGGAGTCAGCCCCCAGCAGTTCGTCGAACGCCGCCGCCTCGACGCCGCCGCCCGCCTCCTGGAACTCACCAGCCGCTCGGTAGCCGCCGTCGGCGCCCAGGTCGGCTACGCGGACCCGCTCTACTTCTCGACGCGCTTCCGTTTACATACCGGTTCAAGCCCCACGACGTACCGCAAGAGGTCTTAGTCTTCTCAGCATGAGAACCGGTGTGGTGGTGGGTCTGGCGGCGCTGGTCGCCATGGGGTTGGGGGCGTGCGCGCCGGAGGACAACTCGTCCGGAGCGTCGTCGACGCCGTCGGGGGCGGACGCCTGTGCGAAGGACAAGCTGGCAGTGAAGACCGCCGGTGCGCTGACAGTCGGCACCGACAAGCCGGCGTACGAGCCCTGGTTCAGCAACAACGACCCGAGCAACGGCAAGGGGTACGAGTCGGCGGTCACCTACGCGGTGGCGAAGAAGCTCGGGTTCGAGCAGGCCGAGGTGACGTGGAAGACGGTGCAGTTCAACACCGCGTTCGCGCCCGGGCCGAAGGCGTTCGACCTGGACGTGAACCAGGTGTCGATCTCGGAGGAGCGGCGCAAGGCCGTCGACTTCTCGTCCGGGTACTACGACGTCCGGCAGACCGTGATCACGACCGCGGGCAGCAAGATCGCGAACGCCAAGTCGGTCGCCGAACTGGCCGACGCCAAGCTCGGAGCCCAGGTCGGTACGACGAGCTACACCGCCCTGCGCGACCAGGTGAAGCCGAAACAGACACCGGCCGTCTTCGACACCAACGACCTCGCGGTCCAGGCGCTGAAGAACAAGCAGATCGACGGCATCGTGGTGGACCTGCCGACCGCGTTCTACATGACCGCGGCGCAGCTCGACAACGGCAAGATCGTCGGCCAGCTGCCGTCGAGCGGGACCACGGAGCAGTTCGGGTTCGTGCTCGAGAAGGGTTCGAAGCTGACCGGTTGCGTCACCCAGGCGGTCGACGCGCTCAAGTCCGACGGCACACTGGCCAACCTGCAGAAGCAGTACCTGACCGAGTCCGGCGCTCCAGAACTGTCGTGAGCGACTGGCAGCCGTCGGCGCTTCAGCTCGAGCGGATCGCGTACCGGCGCAGGCGGGCCCGGCGATCGACGCTGATCGCGGTCGTCAGCTCGGTGGTCCTGCTCGTACTGGTTGCCGTGGGCATCGGTTCCACGCCGGGCTGGCCGCGGGTCCGGGACACGTTCTTCGACTTCCATCGCGGGTGGGAGGCGCTGCCGGTCGTTGCGCAGGGCCTCTGGTTGAACATCCGGGTGATGCTGGTCTGCGCGGTGCTGATCGTGATCTTCGGGATGACGTTGGCGATCATGCGCACGTTGCGCGGGCCGATCTTCTTCCCGCTGCGCGTGTTCGCGGCCGCCTACACGGATGTGTTCCGCGGGCTCCCGTTGCTGCTGGTGATCTTCCTGCTCGGGTTCGGCGTACCGGCGCTGCAGTTGCGTGGGCTGCCGAACCAGGCGGTGATCTGGGGTGGAGCGGCGTTGGTCCTGACGTACTCGTCGTACGTCGCCGAAGTGTTCCGGGCCGGCATCGAGTCGGTGCATCCGTCGCAGCGGGCGGCCGCGCGCTCCCTCGGACTGACCTACCGGCAGACGCTGCGCTTCGTCGTACTGCCACAGGCGGTACGACGGGTGCTGCCGCCGTTGCTGAACGACTTCGTCAGCCTGCAGAAGGACTCCGGCCTGATCGCCGTCCTCGGTGTCATCGACGCGATCCGCGCCGCCCAGCTGGAGACGGCCGAGGACTTCAACTTCACGCCGTACGTCGTGGCCGGCCTGCTGTTCGTCGCGCTGACGATCCCGCTGACCCGGCTGACCGATTACGTCGCCCGCCGGCAGGGCTGGTACGGCGGGGGAGGTGGACCGGTGTGAGTCTGCTGTCGTTGCGTGGAGTACGGAAGGTGTACGGCGAGAACGTCGTACTGGACGGGTTCGAGCTGGACGTCGACGCGGGGGAGTGCGTCGTACTGATCGGCGCCTCGGGGTCCGGGAAGTCGACGTTGTTGCGGTGCGTGAACCTGCTCGAGACCGTGGACGACGGTGTGGTCGAGCTGGCCGGGGTCGACATCACGGATCCGCGGGTCGACGCCGACAAGGTGCGGTCGGGGATCGGGATCGTGTTCCAGGCGTACAACCTGTTCCCGCATCTGAGTGTGCTGGACAACATCACGCTGGCGCCGATCCGGGTGCACCGGATGTCGCGGGACGCCGCGCGGGCGCAGGCGCTGGAGATGCTGGAGCGGGTCGGGCTGGCGGACAAGGCCGGGGCCAGGCCGGACGAGCTGTCCGGTGGGCAGCAGCAGCGGGCGGCGATCGCGCGCGCGATGGTGAACTCACCCCAGCTGATGCTGCTCGACGAGGTCACGTCGGCGCTCGACCCGGAGCTCGTCGGTGAGGTGCTGGACCTGCTCCGCGAGCTGAAGTCCGAGGGCATGACGATGCTCGTCTGCACCCACGAAATGGCCTTCGCCCGCGACGTCGCCGACCGCGTCTGTTTCCTCCACCAGGGCCGGCCGCTCGAGATCGGCCCACCTTCGCAGGTCCTGGACGCTCCCCGCGAAGCGCGGACCCGCGAGTTCCTGAGCCGGGTCAGCGGGACGACAGGTAGGTGAGGACGGCGATGACGCGGCGGTTGTCGTCCTCGGACGGCGGCAGGTCGAGCTTGGCGAAGATGTTGTTGGTGTGTTTGCTGACCGCCTTCTCGGTGACGAAGAGCGCGCCGGCGATCGCGGCGTTCGAGCGCCCCTCGGCCATCAGGCCGAGGACCTCGGACTCGCGCGGTGTGAGCCGGCCGATCGGTTCGTCGCGGGTGTTGCGGGCCAGCAGCTGACCGATCACGTCCGGGTCCATCGCAGTACCGCCGGCCGCGACCCGGCGGACCGCGTCGAGGAACTCGGCGACGTTCGAGACCCGGTCCTTCAGCAGGTACCCGACGCCGCCGCCACCGCCGGTGAGGAGCTCCCGCGCGTAGAGCTGCTCGACGTATTGCGAGAGCACCAGGATCGGCAGACCGGGGACCTGGCTTCGGGCCTCGATCGCCGCCTTCAGGCCCTCGTCGGTGAACGTCGGTGGCAGCCGGACGTCGACCACGGCAACGTCCGGCCGGTGCTCCACGAGTGCGGGCACCAGCCGGGGTCCGTTGTCGACCGCCTCCACGACCTCGAAGTCGTGCGCCTCCAGCAGGCGGATCAGGCCGTCCCGGAGGAGGGCGTGGTCTTCAGCGATGAGGACTCGCAAGGCAGCTCCATGATCACGGTGGTCGGCCCGGCGCTCGGGCTCACCACGGTCAACGTACCGTCGAAGGCGGCCAGCCGCCGCTCGATACCGTACAGACCGCCACCGGGCCTGATCACGGCACCGCCGATGCCGTCGTCGCCGACGATCATGTGCAGCTTCTCGTCCTCGTGGGTGATCTGGATCCAGGCGGTGGTCGCGGCCGAGTACTTGACCGCGTTCGCGAGGCATTCGGCGACCGCGAAGTACGCCGCGGACTCGACCGGCGCGGGCGGCCGGCCCGGTACGTCGTAGGTGACGTCGACCTTGAACGGGCAGGACATCGCCAGCGCCCTGACCGCGCCGTCCAGACCGCGGTCGGCCAGCACCGGCGGGTGGATCCCGCGGACCAGGTCGCGCAGCTCGGACAGCGCCGTACTCGCCGACTCGCGGGCCTCGGTGAGCAGGGCCGCCGCCTGGGCCGGGTCGCGGGCGACCATCTCCTCGGCCATACCGAGGTTCATGCTCAGCGCGGCCAGGCGGGCCTGGGCGCCGTCGTGCAGGTCGCGCTCGATCCGGCGCAGCTCGGCCGCCTGGGTGTCGACGGTCTCGGCGCGGGACTCGGCCAGCTCGCGGACCCGCATTGCCAGCTTCGCGCTCTCGGTCGGGCCGAGCAGCGAGCGGGCCAGGAAGGCGTTGGCCTTCAGCAGCCGCTCGCCGGCGGCCTGCCAGATCAGGAACGCGATCAGCGCGACCGGCATCAGCAGGAAGCTGGTCCAGAAGTTCACGGTGAGCAGCCCGCCGAACGGCTCGGTGAACACGCCCTCCGGGGTGACGCCGACGAGCAGCGGGTAGACCAGGTAGAACAGTGTGGCCAGGAACAGCACCGCACTCAGCAGACACAGCGTGAATCCGAGGACGGCGTTCACCAGCAGCCAGATGATGTCCCGCCAGGTCTGCGGGTCGGTGAGGATCGTCCGCAGCCGCATCAGCATGCCGGGCATCGGCGGCTTCTTGTACGGCCGCGGGATCCGCTCGCCGAGGAAGCCGGCCAGCATCGTGCGGTGGCAGTTCGCGAACCACCGGGCGGCCGGCACGACCACCAGCAGCAGCGGGATCCCGACCCAGACCGCGATCAGCGGAACGGATACCACGCTGAGCACGAACAGGGCGATCCCCAGCTCGGCCAGGATCGCGAGGAACAGCGCGATCCACGGCTGCGCAAGCTTCGGGTACCGCATCGGCGGTGCCTCGGTGGTGGCCACGGTTGTCATACACCCATCATGACCGAGGGTGAGCCGAGCGGCAGTGGTGTTATCCCCACTCTGACCCGGGCTTCAGGACCCCGGTCACTCCGGGTAGTAGCACTCATGTTTTCGACCGTTAGGGCGGCAAGGCTTGATGCCGTACGCTGGCCGCGGCTGTACGCCTAGGCCTTCCCCCGCACTCGAGACGAGGACCTTGATGGCTCAGCCACCTGTGCTACCTGTTGCTACCCGCGGCTCCGATTTCTCCCCCTTGCTGCGGGAGATCAAGGCCGCCGGCCTGCTGGAGCGCCGTACTGCGGCGTACGCGATGGCGATCGGGATCAACGTGGCCCTGATGGCCTTGGCCTGGGCCGGGATCGTGCTGGTCGGCGCCTCGTGGTGGGTCCTGCTGCTCGCCCTCCCGCTCGGGATCCTGACCACCCGCGCGGCCTTCTTCGGGCACGACGCCGGTCACCAGCAGATCGCCAGCTCACGCCGGCTGCACGACTGGATCGGGATGCTGCACGGCAACCTCGTGCTCGGCATGAGCTATGCCTGGTGGGTCGACAAGCACAACCGCCACCACGCCAACCCGAACCACACCGACAAGGACCCGGATGTCGGCGAGGGCGTGCTGGTCTGGACGCTGGAGCAGGCCGAGGGCCGCAAGGGCCTGGAGGGCTGGCTGACCCGCAACCAGGCGCGGATCTTCTTCCCGCTGCTCACCCTGGAGGGCTTCAACCTCAAGGTTTCGAGCATCCGCTTCCTGCTGGCCCGGCGCCGTACGCAGCAGGTCGAGCTCGGTCTGATGGCCGCGCACCTGGTGCTGTACTTCACCGCGCTGTTCCTGATCATGTCGCCGGCGCAGGCGCTGGTGTTCGCGCTGGTGCACCACATGATCTTCGGGCTGCACCTCGGCAGCGTGTTCGCGCCGAACCACAAGGGCATGGAGATGCCCGATGACGACACCAACTGGGGCCACCTCGAGAAGCAGGTACTGACGTCCCGCAACGTCAACGGCGGTCTGGTCACCGACTGGATGATGGGCGGCCTCAACTACCAGATCGAGCACCACCTCTTCCCGAGCATGCCCCGCGCCAACCTCCGCTTCGCCCAGCCGATGGTCCGTGCGTACTGCGAAAGCATCGGGATGCCCTATGTGACAACGAGCCTGATCGACTCGTACCGGCTGGGGTTGCGCCACATGCACGACGTCGGCGCCGAACTGCGTGCCGACGTCTGAGGTGACCTAGGTCATACGACTAGCCTGGAGGGGCTATGTCGCGCAGAAGGCCTTCCAAGTGGCAGCGGCCGGTCAACGACCGGCCGCTGCTCGGCGGTACCCAGAGCCGTGAGGACAAGTCCGACGGTCAGTGGAACGTCCGGCGCGTGTCGGGGTCCGCGTCCGCGAAGTCGTACCGGTGCCCGGGCTGCGACCAGATGATCCCGCCCGCCACCCCGCACGTCGTGGTCTGGCCGGACAACCCCAGCCTGCTGGGCGCGATCGGCGGCGCCCAGTCGCTCGACGAGCGGCGCCACTGGCACACAGCTTGCTGGCAGCGCAGTCGTTGAAAGGGTGTTGTGCATGAAGCTTCCGGTCACGTCGTACGGCGAAACCGGTACGCCGGTCGTGGTGATGCACGGGCTGTTCGGCTCCGGGCGGAACTGGATGACTGCCGCCCGCCGGCTGGCCGGCAAGCACCGGGTGTTCGCGTTCGACCTGCGCAACCACGGCACCTCGCCGCACGTGGACACGATGAGCTACCCGGAGATGGCGACCGACGTCCGCGAGACGATCGAGGCGCTCGGCGTCGGGCCGGTCGCGCTGGTCGGCCACTCGATGGGTGGCAAGACCGCGATGCTCACCGCCCTGCAGTACCCGCAGGTTGTCGAGCGTCTCGTCGTGGTCGACGCGGCGCCGGTCGTGTACCCGCCGGCCTTCGTCGAGTATGCGCAGGCGATGCGGAACGCCGACCTCTCGTCGGTGACCCGTCGCGCGGACGTGGATGCGCAGCTGGTCGACGCCGTCCCCACGCCCGGGACCCGCGCCTTTCTCCTGCAGAACCTGATCCTCGACTCGGACGGCGCCCGGTGGCGCCCGAACCTGCCCGTCATCGAGGCGGCCCTGCCGGCGATCTCCGGCTGGCCCTTGGAAACGGCTGGTCTGCAGTACGACGGGCCGACGCTGTTCATCTTCGGCGGCCAGTCCGACTACGTGCAGCAGGACCATCGCGCGACGATCGCGGCGTACTTCCCGCACGTCCAGTACGCCGAGGTCCCGGAGGCCGGGCACTGGGTCCACGCCGAGCGGCTGGACGACTTCCTGGCCGCCCTCACGCCGTTCCTCGGGTGACGTTGGTAAACGGTTGTCCGTAATCCATTGACCTCCGGCTGACTACATCGGTAAGTTTTCAACCCAAGTCCTGCAGGATCCATGATCTGGGTTGGTGGTCGCAATGGTGGTCCGGACCGGCGCACAGCGTCTGGCCGAGGACCGGGGGTTGGTGCCCGACGGGCGCCTGGGATTGATCACGAACTTCACCGGCGTGCTGCCGGACCTCACGCCGACCGCGGTCGCGTTGCGTGCGGCCGGTCTGCCGTTGACGGCGTTGTTCGGTCCCGAGCACGGCCTCCGCGGTACGGCGCAAGCGGGTGCGAGCGAAGGTGCAGGCGTCGATCCCGACACCGGGCTGCCGGTCTTCGACACCTATCTGCAGCAGGGACAGGCTCTCGACGACCTGTTCTCCGATGTCGACGTACTGCTCTTCGACATCCAGGACATCGGGACGCGGTTCTACACCTACGTCTGGACGATGTACGACTGCCAGCAGGCGGCGGCGCGGCTTGGTATGCCATTCGTCGTCCTCGACCGGCCGAACCCGCTCGGCGGCGTCCGGGTCGAGGGGCCGTTGCTGCAGCCGGGGTTCGAGAGTTTCGTCGGGCGGGCGCCGATTCCGTTGCGGCACGGGCTGACCGTCGGTGAGCTTGCGCGACAGTTGGGTGAGGCAACGGTCATTCCGGTCGAGGGCTGGACGCGATCGTCGTCGGGGACCGGTATGCCATGGGTTCCGCCGTCGCCGAACATGCCGACGCCTGAGACCGCCTTGGTATACCCCGGTACCGGCCTGTTCGAAGGCACGAACCTCAGCGAGGGCCGTGGTACGACGCGACCGTTCGAGACCATCGGCGCGCCGTACGTCGACGATCGGCTCGTCCCGGCACTGCGCTCGTACGACCTGCCCGGCGTGATCTTCCGGCGGACCTGGTTCGAGCCAGTCTTCAGCAAGCACGCCGGTCAGCCGGTGTCCGGCGTACAGCTGCATGTCGTTGATCGGGACGCCTTCGAGCCGGTGCGGACCGCGCTGGTGATGCTGCGCGTGCTGAACGAGCTCTATCCGGACGACTTCGGTCTGCTGCCGTCGCTGGACAGGTTGTGGGGCTCGGACTCGCTCCGCAAGTCGCTCGAAGCCGGCGACGACCCGGTCGATCTCTTGCCGGCGGCAACCACGCCCGCCGGGTGGGTGCGCCCTGACGTACTGCTCTACGAAGGGACTGCTCGATGATCCGTTCGTTCCAGGTCGGCGACGGGCCGGCGCTCGCGGAGGCGTGGACGGCTGCCGCGCCTGCAGATCCGATCAGCTACCAGCGGTTCCGCGACCTGTTCCTGCTCGATCGCAACTTCGATGCGGCCGGTCTCCAGGTCGCGGTGGTCGACGATCAGGTGGTCGGCGCGGCGTACGCGGTCCGGCGGCTGATCGCGGTCGACGCCGACGACCTCGAGCCCGCGTCCGGCTGGATCCCGTTCTTCTTCGTGCATCCGGAGTACCGCGGTCGGGGTCTCGGCCGCTCGTTGTTGTCCGCGGCAATGGATTGGCTGCGGTCGCACGGGCGGTCCGAGGTCTTCTTCTCGTCGTACACGCCGAACTACTTCCTGCCGGGGCTCGACGCGGCGCGTTACCCGGCGGCGGCCGGGCTGCTCGCCGCGCTCGGTTTCGGAAAGCAGTACGACGCGGTCGCGATGGACCGCGGGCTGGTCGGGTATGCCATTCCGGACGAGGTCCGGAAGCGGATCGATGCCCTGACGGCCGAGGGCTACAGCTTTGGTATACCAACCGAGGACGAGCTGACCGCGCTGATCACGATCGCCGGCGCGGAGTTCAACCCGGACTGGGCGCGCGCGATCCGCGAGGGCGTCGTGTCCGGTCTGCCACTGGAGCGCATCGTCGTTGCGCGCCGTCCTGGTCGAACACCGTCCGGCCGGGCGATCCTCGGCTGGGCGATGCACGGCACGTACGAAGGGGTGATCGACCGCTTCGGGCCGTTCGGCGTACTGCCGAGCTCACGCGGCACCGGACTCGGGAAGGTGCTGCTGCACCTGACGCTCGAGCGGATGGTTGCCGCCGGCGCCCACTCTGCCTGGTTCCTGTGGACCGGCGAGAAGTCCGCGGCCGGGCAGCTGTACCTGAAGACGGGGTTCGACATCACCCGCACGTTCACCATCCTCCGGGCGCCTCTTGCCCGGTCCGACGTTTAAGGGACAGACATGCGTATCTCGAAAGGACTCCGGCTTGCGGTCGTCGCCGGGCTGCTGGCCACGGGCGCTGCCTGTGGCGGTGGCAGTGACTCGGGTGGGGGCGGTGGCAAGGTCGAGCTGACGCTGCTGAGCCACTACAGCGACGGTCCGTCGAAGGACGGGCTGGACAAGATGATCGCCGAATGGAACAAGGACAACCCGAAGATCCAGGTGAAGGCGCAGGTGGTCAAGTTCGACGACCTGCTCACCACCATGACGGTCCGCCAGACCGGCGGCCGCGGCGCGGACATCGTCAGCGCGTACGGCCTGTGGGGCGGCCAGTTGATGAAGGCGAACGTCGTCGCGAAGGTGCCGGACGACATCGCGACCAAGATCAAGGCGGAGTACAGCCCGGCGGCGCTCGGCGCCGTGACGACCGGTGACACGCTCCTCGGCTACCCGACCGAGCTGAACACCTATGTGCTCTTCTACAACAAGAAGATCCTCGCCGCGGCCGGCGTCACCAAGCCGCCGGCCACCTGGGCCGAGCTCGCCGACGCGGCGAAGAAGACGGTCAAGCGGGACGCCAAGGGCAACATCCAGGTCGAGGGCCTGAGCCTGATCCAGGACGGCGACAACAAGTCGGTACACCCGTTCCTGTCGCTGCTCGACTCGGCCGGCGGCAAGTTCCTCGGCCCGGACGGGACGGCGCAGTTCGACAACGAGCAGGGCAAGGCGGCGCTGAAGTTCGAGGGCGACCTCGCCGCCGCGAAGGCGTCCAACACCTCGATCTCGCCGACCAAGCAGTTCCGCAGCGGCGGCGTCGCGATGGCGATCCAGGCCGGCTGGTGGATCGGCAGCCTGAAGACCCAGATGAAGGACAAGTACTCCGACGTCGGGGTGACCGCGATCCCCGGACCGACCGCGGGCAGCAAGGGGTCGCTGGCGTACGGGTTCTTCATGGGCGTGAACCAGCGCAGCAAGCACGCCGACGAGGCGTGGAAGTTCCTCACCTGGCTGAACGAGCACAAGACCCAGGACGGCAAGGTCACCGAGACCGGCAAGTGGCTGGCCGACCAGGGCCTGATCCCGCCGCGGACGGCTGACCAGGCGGAGTACAAGAAGTCGTTGCCCGACCCGAACCTCGCGCCGATCTACGACGCGGCGACGTACGCGATGCCGGAGCCGAACCAGCCCGGTGCGTACGAGGCGAAGACCGCGCTGCACAACGCGATCATGACGGTGCTTGCCGACGGCAAGAATCCGGACGATGCGCTGGCGCAGGCGGCGAAGGCCGTCAAGCCACAATGACGACCGCGGTCAGCAGGGTCGGCGCCGTCGCGGCGCCGGCCCGGCGGGTCGGCAAGCTGCATCGCGAGGGGCTCGCGGCGTACCTGTTCCTGTCGCCGGCGCTGCTGTTCTTCTGCGTGTTCCTGATCCTGCCGTTCCTCTTCGCGATCGTGCTGGCGTTCTCGGACTGGGGCGGGTTCGACCTGAGCACGCTCAAGTGGGCGGGCTTCTCGAACTTCGGCGACGTGCTCAGCTTCGACGGGACGTTCGTCAAGCCGATCCTGGTGAACACGCTGCTGTTCGCGTTCGGATCGGTGTTCCTGGCAACGTTCGGGTCGGTGCTGGTTGCCTACTGCATCGACCGGTTGTCGTTCCAGGGTTTCTGGAGGGTGCTGTACTTCCTGCCGGTGGTCGCCACGGTGGTGGCCATCGGCAACGTGTGGAAGATGATGTACCAGCCGGCCGGCCTGATCAACGCGGTACTGAACAAGCTCGGTGTGAACAGCGTCGGGTTCCTGTCCGACTCGTCGTACGCGCTGCCGTCGGTGACCGTCGTGCACGCCTGGGCCTCGATCGGCGGCGCCGTACTCATCCTGACCGCCGGTCTGAAGGCGATCCCGGAGATGTACTACGAAGCCGCCGAGGTCGACGGGGCGAACTCGTGGCACATGTTCTGGTCGATCACGCTGCCGCTGCTGCGGCCGGCGTTGCTGTTCGTGCTGATCACGCAGTTCATCGGCGGTCTGCAGTCGTTCGCGCTGATCATCGTGATGACCGGTGACGGCGGCCCGGTGAACGCGACCAACGTGGCGGCCTTCGAGATGTACCAGCGGGCGTTCAAGTTCGGCGCCTGGGGCACGGCGAGTGCGATGGCGATGGTGCTGTTCGTGATCATCCTGGCGATCACGCTGCTGCAGCTGTGGATCGCCCGGCGGCGCGGAGAGGAGACCTCGTGAAACGGCGCGGCAAGTTCCCGTGGTTCGCGTACCTGGTGGTGATCCTCGGCGGAGTGGCGATGGTGATGCCGTTCCTCGACATGGTGATGAGCTCCTTCAAGGGGCCGGGGGAGTACGGCGTGATCCCGTACAAGCTGCTCCCGGAGTCGTTCAACCTGGACAACTATCGCGACGCCTTCTCGCAGCTCGAGCTCGGACGGCTGTTCCGGAACAGCGTGATCGTCACGGTGTCGGTGACGATCTCGGTCCTCATCACCTCGTCGATGGCCGGGTACGCGCTGGCGAAGCTGCGGTTCCGGGGCCGGGCGGTGATCTTCCGGTTCATCCTCGCGACGATGATGCTGCCGCCGTTCCTGCTGCTGATCCCGACGTTCCTGATCATGCTGAACTGGCCGCTTGCCGGTGGCAACGACATCCTCGGGCGCGGCGGTGACGGCGGACTCACGACCAGCCTGATCTCGCTGATCCTGCCGTTCACCGTCTCCGGGTTCGGCATCTTCCTGATGCGGCAGTTCATGGTGTCGCTGCCGGACGAGATGCTCGAGGCGGCCAAGATCGACGGGGCCAACCAGTGGCAGACCTGGCGGCTGATCGTGCTGCCGCAGACCAAACCGGTCGCGATCACGCTCGGGCTGATCACGTTCATCGGAACGTGGAACGAGTACATCTGGACGCTGCTGATCTCGTCCTCGGACCCCGACCTGCAGACCTTGCCCGTCGGCATCCAGCTCCTACAGAGCTTCCTCGACCCGGATCGGACGATGCCGATCGTGATGGCCGGCCTGGTCATCAGCACGCTGCCGGTGCTGGTCGTGTTCCTGCTGTTCCAGAAGTACTACGTGCGCGGCGTCGTACTCAGTGGCCTGAAATGAGGAGACCGTTGTGAACAGAACAGTGCTCGCTATCGGGGCGCACATCGGCGACATGGACCTGACCGCGGGGCCGACCCTGGCCAAGCTGATCCTGGAAGGCGCGTCGGCCACGATCGTCGCGCTGACGCCGGGCGAACGCGGACACCCGCGGCTGACGCCGACGGAGTACAAGAAGCAGAAGATCGCCGAGGGTACGGCGTTCGCGGACGCGATCGGCGCGGACTTCGTGGTCCTCGACCAGAGCGACGGGTTCCTTCCCGCCAGCGACGACGTGGCGCTGGAGTTGGCCCGGATCATCCGCGAGAAGCAGCCCGACACGATCATCACCCACTGGAAACACTCCATCCACAGCGACCACGAGAACGCCGCTGTCTTGTCGGAACGTGCGCGTTTCCTCGCCGGGCTGCCGATCGACCCGACGGACGATTTCGCCACGCCCTACCCGGAGTTGGTGGCCAAGCTGGCCGAGCTCCCGCGGCACGGCGTCCGCAGCTTCCTGCACGCCGAGAACTGGGAGGACATGGAGGGCTTCACCCCGTCCCTCTACGTCCCCATCCCCGACGAGGCCTTCTACCGCTGGGTCTCCGCCATCCGCCACCAGGCCTTCGCCCGCGGCGAGACGTATGGCTTCCGCTACATCGACTACTACACAGCGTTGATGACGACCCGCGGCTGCCTGGCGTCGTACCCCCGAGCCTGCGCCTTCCACACCAACCAAGCCCCGGAGATCACCAAACTTGCGGGACCGTAGCCGCTCGCCCGGCCGGGGGCCGATTCGCCTGTGGTAATCTCGGCGTCGCAGGCGCGGGTTCGAACCCGGTTGTAGGGCGCAGCGGCAGAGCAAGCCGAAAGGGCAAGGCCCACCTACTTCAGACCGAAGAGGGAGCGCCATGCCCAAGCTCGAAACGTACAAGAAGCAGGCGAAACTGCTCGTTCGCTGGCACCGCGAGGGGAACTTCTCGATCGGCGGTCGCATCCGGCAGCTCGAGCGCTATCGCACGTTGTCCGACCGCGAGGCACTCGCGCTGAAGTTTCCCCTCACCGAAGCGCAAGAGGTCATCGCCCTCGAAGCGGGCTGCGCCAGCTGGGCAGAACTCAAGGCGAGCACGGAAGCGGCCCCGCCCACCAGCGAGCAGCCGGAGGCTCACGATACGACAGTCGCGAGCGCCACACCGGTCCTGTACGTCGCCGACGTCGATGCCTCGGCCACGTTCTATCGGGACCGGCTCGGCTTCCGGATCGACTTCTTGCACGGCAACCCGCCGTTCTACGGATCGGTGTCGCGCGACGGCGCGACCTTGCACCTGAAGTTCGTCCACGAGCCGGTGTTCGCGGCCGGTGCCGCGGAACGAGAAGGGCTCATCATGGCGTTCGTCGATACGCCGAACGTGCGCGAACTCTTCGCGGAGTATCTGGCCGCTGACGCCGAGATCGTGCAGAAGCTGACCAAACAAGCGTGGGGCGGCACCGACTTCATCGTCCGCGACCCGGACGGCAACGCGATCACGTTCGTCGGCTGAGGCTCGACGTGCCCGTCGGTGCGTTTGACGGCGTGCAGGAAGTACGGTCGTAGCTGGCTCTGTTGGCGGATGAGTGGAGTGGGCGTGGCTGAGGTTCGGTTGGTTGTTCAGGGTGATGACTTCGGGATGTGCCATGCGGTCAACGTCGGGACGGTCGAGGCGTTCCGGGACGGGATCTTGACGCAGGTGTCGACGATGGCGGCTTGTCCTTGGTTCACCGAGGCGGCGGCGTTGGCGCGGGAGTTCGGGATTCCGTTGGGCGTGCATCAGACGTTGACCTGTGAGTGGGACTTCCTGCGGTGGCGGCCGTTGACCGGTGGGGCGTCGTTGGTGGGGGAGGACGGGACGTTCCTGCGTTCGGTGGCCGAGGCGCAGGCGGCGGTGACTCATGAGGACGCGGTGCGTGAGTTGACGGCGCAGGTCGCGAAGTTCGCGGCGGAAGGGTTGCCGATCGAGTACCTCGACGTACACATGGGGCAGTCGGCGACTCCCGCGGCGTACGACGAGGTGTCGAGCGCGGCCGGGAAGCCGTTCATCTACGGGGCTGTGGAGTCGCAGCGGTTCGGGTCGATCGAGACGTTGAGCGATCGGGACGCGGAGGTGAAGCGGGTTTGGCTGCTCGAGTACCTCGACAAGCTGACGCAGGGGGTGCATCTGCTGGTGACGCACTGCGCGGCAGCGGAGCCTGAGCTCGCCGCGCTGCACAAGCCCGGGTCGTACACGTATCGGTGGGCCGAGGAGTACCGGCTGTCCGATCAGGAGCTCGTCACCGATCCCGAGATCCGCAAGGCGATCGAGGAACGCGGCATCGAGCTGACGACGGTCGGCGCCGCCTTCTCGTGATCAGCGCCGGCCGCCTGCTGCTGCGGCCGTTCACGATGGCGGATGTCTCCTGGGTGTACGAGGTGTCGCAGGATCCGGTGCTGCAGCAGTACGTCGGCGTACCGTCGCCGTACCTGATGGAGCATGCGCAGTACTTCGTGGAGCATCTCGCCATCGGGAATCCTCAGCGGGTCGAGTTCGTGGTTGAGGAGGCCGGTGAGCGGCTCGCGCGCGTCGGGCTCGGCCTGCGCGGGGACGGTACTGCGGAGGTTGGCTACTGGACTGCCCCGGCCGCACGCGGCCGGGGCGTCGCGCCGGCAGCTGTCCGGGCGGTCTGTCGGTGGGCCTTCGACACGCAGGGGCTGGAGCTCATCGAGTGGCGTGCCGAGATCGGCAACTCCGCCTCTCGTCGCGTTGCGGAGAAGGCCGGCTTCGTGATGGAGGGACAACTGCGCAAGCGGCTGGTGCATCGCGGACAGCGGGTCGATGCGTGGATCGGCTCACTGCTCAAGGACGAACTCGGCCCGGCGGAGAGCGCCGGGCGGTGAGCCGGTGGCTGCCTTGATGTGGCGGGTCAGGTGGCTGACGGAGTGGTACCCGGTGAGCTCGGCGATCGCTTGCAGCGGAAGCGTCGAGTTGCGGATGTGCGAGAGGGCGTGGCGTAGGCGGACTGCCTGCAGTGCGGCTTGAGGGCTGGTACTGCGGAGGCGGGTGAACGCGGCTCGAAGGCCGGACGGGGAGATGCCCAGGTCGGCGGCGACCGTGTTGATCCGGAGGCCGCCGGCGAAGCGTTCCTCGAAGATTCGCTCGGCTTCGATGACCAGTTGTTCGGCAGGCGTCGTCGGCGGGGTGGCGGCGGAGCGGCGTAGGCGGAGGTCCAGTTCGGACAGGAGGAGTGCGCGGAGTTCGTCGCTGTCGTTCTCACGTACCAAGGCGTCGAAGACCCGGCCGAGAGTGTGGTCGGCGTCGTCGTAGCACAGGCGGGGCCAGGGGTGGGTGGCCGCGGCGTCGACCTGGAGGAAGCGGTTGGCGTACCCGGTGCGGCTTTGTTCGGCGTGCCAGGTGCTCGGTGGAGTCAGCAGGACGGTGCCGGGCGTGGCGGCGTACGTCTCCTCGCCGACGGGGCAGGTGATCCGGCCGCGAACGTAGTACACGAGCTCCCACGACGTGTGGGCGTGCAGCGGGTAGTTCTTGCCGGGCGCGGCGGTATGTACGCCGGCGCCGAGCAGCCGTAGCGATTTGTGCATAAGCCCTGTCGCCTTCTGCATTGTTTCCTGGGGACGCCGGATTGATGCTGGCATCGATTCGTGCATCTTGGGAAGGACGACTCTGATGGATATGGCAACCGCGCTCCGCGATCTCGGAGCGACCGACGACGTACTCACCCAGGCCGAGAAGGACCAGCTCGACCGCGACGGCTTCGTGCCGCTGGAAGGGATCCTCACGCCGGAGGAGGTGTCCGCGCTGAACAAGCGGCTGGCCGAACTCACCGCGGCCGAGGGCGACCGGGCCGGCCTGGAGGTGCATCAGGAGAAGGGCACCGACCGGCTCGCCGACCTGGTCAACAAGGACCCGAAGTTCGAGGTGTGCTTCAGTCACCCGCGCGTGCTGGCGGCGATCGAGCACGTGCTCGGCGAGTTCAAACTGTCCTCGCTCAACAGCCGCGCTGCCCTGCCCGGCGAGGGCCACCAGGGGCTGCACGCCGACTCCGGACACCCTGTCCAGCCGGGCGAGTACGAGGTCTGCAACTCGATCTGGCTCCTCGACGACTTCACCCCCGAGAACGGCGCCACCCGAGTAGTCCCCGGCTCCCACCGCCGCGGCACCATGCCCGGAGACGAGATGCCCAACCCAGGCGACCCCCACCCCGACCAAATCCAGCTAACCGGCAAGGCCGGCACGGTCCTCGTCTTCAACAGCCACCTATGGCACGGCGGCACCCAGAACCACACCACAAACCCCCGCCGAGCCCTCCACTCCTACTTCACCCTCCGCCACCTACCCCAGCAACTGGACCAGCAGTCCTACATCCGCCTCGAAACCTACAAACGCCTAACCCCAGCCCAACACTTCATCCTCGCCGTCAACGCCTGACTGCGTCCGTCTAGCTGATTTGCCTTGAAAGTGTCTAGCTTCCTAGACTAAAATCCATGGTCAGTGAGCAGCTAGTGAAGACCTACGAGGTGACGGTCCAGCGGGACGGCCGGTGGTGGATGGTGGCAGTCCCTGACCTTGATGGTTTGACGCAGGCCCGGCGGCTCGACGAGGTCGAGCAGATGGCCCGCGAGTACATCGCGGTGACAACTGACGTGCCGCTCTCGCGAGTTGCGGTCGAAGTGTCCGGGATCGCGGCCGACGGGCAGGATCTGCTCGAAGCGAAGGTCCTGGTCGACGGCCTCCGTCGCCGCGCAAAGGACCTCGAAGCTGTGGTCGCGGAGCTCACCCGTGAAGTCGCATCCGCGTTAACCGACGCGAGTGTCCCTGTGAGAGACGTAAGCAGCGTGCTCGGCATCTCCCACCAACGCGTCTCCCAACTGGTGAATGCAGCCGCGGAGGGCGACGGCGACTCGGCAAAGGCGATACGAAAGTCCAAACAAGAGTTCGCCCACGACCTCATTGTCCAGCTCGCCGACGGCCGAGCCCTACGAATCGTCGAGGTGACCGGGCCGAAGAAACAGCGGCAGCCCAAGGAGTCTCGGACCGCAGAGCCCGCACGGCCGTCGAGCGATCATCCAGCTCGGAAGGGCGCTGGCGCACGCTCCCGCTCATCCAATCGTTCCGCCGTCAGCCGCACAGCCTCGCAAAAACAGAACGTGTAGGACAATGAGGCGAGCGTGCCGTCCCATTGTCTGGTGACGTCGTTAGGGTGATTGTTCTGGACGACCAGCGGATCGATGTCGACTCACTTGCGGGAGCGGACGTGAGGGCTCGTCGTGCTAGGAGGCGTCGGCTTTGCGGACCCAGACTTCTCTGATGATGAGGAGGATGGCGGCGGCGGAGGGGATGGCGAGGAGGGCGCCGACTACGCCGAGGAGGGCGCCGCCGAGGAGGGCGGCGATGACGGTGACGGCGCCGGGGATGTCTACGGCGCGACGCATGATGCGGGGGGCTACGACGTAGTTCTCGACCTGCTGGTAGAGGACGCCGTAGATCAGGCAGGCGAGGCCGGTCCACAGGCCGCCGGTGAAGCCGATCAGGGCGACCACGACGACGCCGATCAGGCCGCCGACCATCGGGATGAAGTCGCAGAACATCACCACGATCGCCAGCGCCACGGCGTACTGACGCAGGCCGATGATCTCGAGGAAGATGAACATCATGACGCCTGCGCACAGCGCCACCAGGAACTGGCCGCTGACGTAGCCGCCGACGCGGGTCAGGACCTCGTCGCCGAGGATCGAGACGCGGGGACGGCGGCTGCGGGGGACCAGGCTGTACGCCGCCCGCTTGACGGTCGGGAGCGAGGCGAGGAAGTACAGCGTCAGGACCAGGATCGTGAACGTGTTGAACAGCGCGCCCGCGACCACCTTGCCGACGCCGAGGATCCCGCCGAAGGCGCGCTGCGCCAGCGCCGGGTCCTGGATGTAGTCCTGGGCCTTCTGGATGAAGTGGTACTTGTCGTTCAGGTCGTTGAGCGTCTTCGACTTCGTCAGCAGGTCGAGCCACTCGGGAGCGTTCTTGATCAGGCTGTTGATCTGGTCGGAGACGACCGGCACGATCGCGAACCCGACGCCGGCGACCGCGAGGATCATCAGCAGGAACACCACGGCGACCGACAGGCCGCGCTTCAGGCCGCGGCGCATGAACCACTCGACCAGCGGGTTCAGGCCGACGGCGATGAACATCGAGACCAGCAGCAGGATCAGCACCGAACGGGCCTGGCCGAGTGCGTTCCACAGGCCCCAGGCGACGAGCACGCCGAGCGCGGCGAAGAACCCGAACGTGAACGGGTTCCCGCGGCGGATCGGCGGACCGGGCACGCCCATCCCGACGGACGGGTGCCGCTCCTCGATCAACAGTCCGTCGGCGATGTCCTGGTCGGCGTCCTGCGCGTCCTTGGCCGCCGCCGCAGCCTTGTCGGCAGCATCATCCGCCTTGTCGGCGGAGGCTTCGGCCTGCTCGGCGGCGGTCTTCGCGGCGCGGGTGGCTTCGGCGAGGTCCCGGTCGGTCGCTGTGGAGGTGTCGTCGCCGGCTGGCGTCACATCTTGTCCTTCGGGGATCGTGCGCTCGACGTAGCCGCATCGGTCTTCTCGTCGGCGGACGACTTGCTCCCGGAGGACTTCGCCGAGGCGGCCGGCCGCGTCTGGGCACGAGTGTCCCCGGTCGCGAGGTCATCGAGCCGGAACTCGTCCACCCGCGTCGAATCCTTCGGCTCGTCGCCCTCGTCCGAGGCGGCAGAATCGTCGGCGCCGGACGCAGACTTGGACCCGGCGTCGGACTCGCTCGCGGAGTCGGCCGGGGCATCGGTGATCGCGCTGGAGCCGTTCAGGCCGGAGGTCGCCGGGGTGTCGGCCGGACCGCCGCCGGTCTTGCTCGCGGTCTTGCCGGCCAGGTCCGGGGCGTCCTTCGGGTCGACCCGCAGGCTGGTGTCGATCCGGGTCTCGTCGACGCGGGCGTCGCCGGCGCCGATCCCGACGAACGGGCTCGACCCGGTGAACGGTCCGTCCCCGTCGTCGTACGCCGAAGCGCCGGACGAGCTCGACGGCGCGTACTGGCTCGCAGCCGGCGTCGCCCCTGGGAACGGGTTGTCGTCATTGGTCGACTCAGGCGCCACCGGCTCCGAGCTGAGCCCGTTGTCACCCGCAGCGGAGTCGAACGAGCTCTCCGGCGAGCCAGACCCGCCGGTGCCGAACGAGGGGGCGCTGTCGTACGAGCTGTCCGACGGGTCCGCGGCGAACGGGCTGCCGATGGCGGAGCCAGGTGCGGAGCTGAAGGGGCTGCCGGTCGGCGCGGACGAGTCGTCAGCTGCGGCGGTGCCACCAGTGGGCCCGGTGGTGGGGCGGGCGAAAGGGTTTACATAGGGCCCTGCGGCAGTCTCGGAGTCGAGCTCGGCGGCCTGGCGGGCGATGTTGCTGGCGATCTCGTTCAGGCCGGCGATCTGGGTGAGGATGCCGTCGCGGCGCTTGGCGAGGCGCTCGGTCTCGCGGGCGACGACGGTCCGGGACCGCTCCGCCTCGTCGGCTGCGTTCGCCAGCTCGGCCTCGGCGCGGGTCCGCGCGGTGGTCAGCAGCTGCTCGGCCTCCCGGCGGGCGCGGGACAGGGTGCGCTCGGCCGACTCCTCGGCCTCGGAGCGGATCTTGCGCGCCTGCTCGGTCGCCTCGGACACCCGGCGCTCGGAGGCCTCGGCGGCCTCCTTCATCTGGGTGGTCAGGCTGTCGGTGTCGGCCGCGATCTGCTGGTGCTTGTCCGCGAGCTCCTTGGCCTGCTGCTCGCGCTCGTCCGCCAGCCGCGCCCGCAGCGCCGCCGACTCGCGCTGGATCGCGGTCCGGATCTTCTCCGCCTCGTGCAGCGCGCCGTTCTTCAGCGTGCTCGCCTGCGACTCGGCCGTCAGCTGCAGCTGCTCGGACTTGCGCCGGGCCGCCTGCAGCACCTCGGCCGCCTCGGTCTCGGCAGTCCGCCGGAGCTCGGCCGCGTCACCCTCGGCGGTCCGCCGCATGCTGTCCGCCTCGTTGAGCGCGACGGACCGGATGTCCTCGGCCTCGCGGTCACCGGTCGCGCGGGCGGCGGAGGCCTCCTTGGCCGCGTTCGCCCGCAGCTCCTCGGCCTCGCGCTTGGCCTCCTCGAGCGCCTCGGACGCCTGGTCCTGGGCGAGCCGGAGGATCTGGGCGGCCCGGTCGCCGAGTCCGGCGTACGACGGGTTGGCGCTCGCCTCGAGCTGGCGCCGCGTCTCCTCGAGCTGGTGCTGCATGGGCGCGACACTGTGCTGGAGCTCGTCGGCGCGGTTGCGTGCCTGGACGAGTTGCATCTCCAGCGCGCGGACATAATCGTCCACGGCCTGCTTGTCGTACCCACGACGGCTGACCGGGAAGCCCCCGGCCGCGGTCGCCGTGCGGTCGAAGAACGGCAGGCTCGACTCGTCAGGCATGTCCCGAGATTCCCTTCTGGCGGCTCAGCGTGAATCCCCCACCATAAGCCTGTCAGAACCCACCCGAAACCAGCCAATCGAGTGCTGTGGACAACTACCTGTTACGGAAGCGATTAATCGCGTCCGCGTGCTGCTCGCGCAGGGCCGGATCCCGGACGCCGAGCCCTTCGGCCGGCGCCAGCGTCAGCACCCCGACCTTTCCCTGGTGCAGGTTGCGATGGACGTCGTACGCCGCCTGTGCGGTGTCCTCGAGCGAGTAGACCTTGCTGACCGTCGGATGCACCATTCCGCGCGCGATCAGCCGGTTGGCCTCCCAGGCCTCGCGGTAGTTGGCGAAGTGCGAGCCGATGATTCGCTTCAAGTTCATCCACAGGTACCGGTTGTCGTACTCGTGCATGAATCCCGACGTCGACGCGCACGTCACGATCGTCCCGCCCCGGCGCGCGACGTACACCGACGCCCCGAACGTCTCCCGGCCCGGGTGCTCGAACACGATGTCCGGATCATCCCCGCCGGTCAGCTCGCGGATCCGCGCCCCGAACCGCTTCCACTCCTTCTGGTCCTGGGTGTGCTCGTCCTTCCAGAACTTGTACCCCTCCGCGGACCGGTCGATGATCAGCGACGCCCCCATCGCCCGGCAGATCTCCGCCTTCTCCGGCGACGACACCACGCAGACCGGGATCGCGCCGCCGTTCAGGGCGAACTGCGTCGCGTACGACCCCAGCCCGCCGGACGCACCCCAGATCAGTACGACGTCGCCCTGCTTCATGTTCGCGCCGTTCGCCGACACCAGCTGCCGGTACGCCGTGCTGTTCACCAACCCCGGCGACGCCGCTTCCTCCCAGGTCAGGTGGGCCGGCTTCGGCATCAGCTGGTTCGACTTCACCAGCGCGATCTCGGCGAGGCCGCCGAAGTTCGTCTCGAAGCCCCAGATCCGCTGCTCGGAGTCGAGCATCGTGTCGTTGTGCCCGTCCGGCGACTCCAGCTCGACCGAGAGGCAGTGCGCGACCACCTCGTCACCCGGCTTCCACGCGTTCACCCCGGGCCCGGTCCGCAGTACGACGCCGGCCAGGTCGGAGCCGACCACGTGGTACGGCAGGTCGTGGCGTGCCGTCAGCGGCGACAGCTTCCCGTACCGCTTGAGGAAGGAGAACGTCGACACCGGCTCGAAGATCGAGGTCCACACGGTGTTGTAGTTGATCGCGCTCGCCATCACCGCGACCAGCGCCTCACCCGGCCCGAGCTCGGGCGTCGGTACGTCGTCCAGGTGCAGGCTCTTGCGCGGATCCTTCTCCTTGCTGTCCAGACCCTCGAACATGGTCGCCTCGTCGGCATGGACGGTGATGCCGCGATAGTGCTCGGGGACGTCGAGCTCGCCGACGGCCGCGGTGTCACCGGACAGGATCGCTTCGAGGATCTGCTTCACGTCGTACCTCCTGCAACGGCGGTCAGTGAGCGGAACTTACCGTTGAGTATGCACGGCCCGCTGTGCCCTGTAACACAGCGGGCGGCGGTTGAGACGACCGTCACTTTTGCAGTCCACCGTTGTCAGTGGTCTTATCGCAGGCGGGCCCGCAGCCGCACCTGGGTGAAGTCGTCGCCGGATCGCAGCTGGACCAGGTCGCACAGCTGGTTCGCCAGCCAGACGCCGCGCCCGCCGAGCCCGTCCAGCGGCGGCAGCACGCGCCCGACCAGCAGGTTGTCGATCCGGCCGCTGTCGGTCACGTCGCAGATCAGCGCACCGTCCGCGATCCACACCGACAACGTCCCGCGGCCGCCACCGAACCGGATGCTGTTCGTGCAGATCTCGTGCAGCGCCAGCGTCAGGTCCTCGAGCCGGTCCCGCGACACCCCGTGCGACGACGCCTGCCCGCCGACCCATTGCCGCACCTGCCCGAGCTCGGCCGGACCGAACTCCCACCTCTCGGCACGATCCGGTACGTCGCTCAGCGCGGTCCGGAACGTCTTCTCCGCAAGGGCTTCCGCGCCTGAATGGGCCGCCGTCGGATCGATGCCGACCGACGCCTCGTACGCGCAGCACAGCCGGAACGAACGGTCCGCCGCGAAAGCGATCTCGCTCAGCGACTCGTGCAGCAGGACCTCGTCGTACTCCGCCGCGGTCCGGCCCGGGTACACAGCCTCGGCGAGCCCGCGGACCGGCTGCTCGGGATGCTGCTCGAGGATGCCGCGCCAGAACGGGATCAGCCGCGCAGGGTTGCCCCCGGCAACGGTCATATCGATAAAACCGACCTGCTGATGCTCCGGACCGAGCGCATCGCGCATTGTCGCGAGCTGCTCCGGCGGCAGCACGGCCACGGTCTTTTCCCCCGCCGCCAGCCCTTCGCGTACGAACGCGACCGCGCGCAGCACGAACTCCTCGTCCGTTCCATGGACGAAGGCGTCGTGCTTGAACCCGGCCGGCGCACCGTGCAAGGAGTCGGTGGCGCTGTCCTTCAGCACCTGATCAGAGTAGTCCGCCCGGACCAGGTCAGCAGGGTTCAGCGCGTGCCGTCACCCGCTGTTCTACGCCGGTGGCTCAACGAGTTCGACCAGGACGCCGCCGGCCGACTTGGGGTGAAGAAAATTCACTCGCGATCCGGCCGTGCCGCGCCGCGGTTCGTCGTACAGCAGCTTGGCGCCGCGCTCGCGCAGTACCTCGGAGACCGCGTCGAGATCGCTGACCCGGTAGGCCAGCTGCTGGATGCCGGGGCCGCGCTGGTCGAGGAACTTCGCGATCGGCGACGCGTCCGACAGCGGCGCCAATAGCTGGATCGAGGAACCCGAGCCGCCGACCGAGAGCATCGCCTCGCGGACGCCCTGCTCCTCGTTGATCTCCTCGTGCGCGACGGTCATGCCGAACATGTCCGCGTAGTACCGCACGGCCTCGTCGAAGTCGGCGACCGCGATGCCGACATGGTCGATCGCGTCGAACAGCTGATCCATCCCGCCAGCGTGGCGCAACCCCGTTCACGAGGCCATCGAAAGTGGCCCAGTCGACACGATCCGTGTGACCCGTCTGACGCGTTCGGGCAGCGGCGTACCAGTGCCGCCGCAGGTATCGTGACGATATGTCTGACACGCGGAACACCACCGTCATCGTCGCCGGCGCGCGGACCCCGATCGGGCGGCTGCTGGGCGGACTCAAGGGCTTCACCGGCGCCGAGCTCGGCGGCTTCGCGATCAAGGGCGCGCTGGCCAAGGCCGGCGTCGCGCCGGACCAGGTCGAGTACGTGATCATGGGCCAGGTGCTGCAGGCCGGCGGCGGTCAGATCACCGCCCGTCAGGCCTCGGTCAAGGGCGGCATCCCGATGGACGTCCCCGCCATCACCATCAACAAGGTCTGCCTGTCCGGGCTGAACGCGATCGCGCTCGCCGACCAGCTGATCCGCGCCGGCGAGTACGAGATCGTCGTGGCCGGCGGCATGGAGTCGATGACGAACGCGCCGCACCTGCTGCCGAAGTCCCGCGAGGGGTTCAAGTACGGCGACACCACGCTGGTCGACTCGATGGCGTACGACGGGTTGTGGGACGCGTTCACCGATCAGGCGATGGGCGCGCTGACCGACCAGGCGAACAACGCCGGCCTGAAGCTGAGCCGCGAGGAGCAGGACGAGTTCAGCGCTCGTTCGCACCAGCGCGCCGCAGAGGCCTGGAAGAACGGCCTGTTCGCCGACGAGGTGGTGCCGGTAGAGGTGCCGCAGCGCAAGGGCGACCCGATCGTGGTCGACAGCGACGAAGGCGTTCGCGGTGACACCTCCGCCGAGGTGCTGGCCAAGCTGCGGCCCGCGTTCGGCAAGGACGGCACGATCACGGCCGGTTCGGCGTCGCAGATCTCCGACGGCGGTTGCGCGGTCGTCGTGATGAGCAAGGCGAAGGCCGAGGAGCTCGGGCTGAGCTGGATCGCCGAGATCGGCGCGCACGGCTCGGTCGCCGGGCCGGACTCGACGCTGCAGAGCCAGCCGGCCAACGCGATCGCCAAGGCCTGCGCGAAGGACGGCATCCAGCCCGCGGACCTCGACCTGATCGAGATCAACGAGGCGTTCGCGGCCGTCGGCATCGCGTCCGCGCGTGACCTGCAGGTCGGCGACGACAAGGTCAACGTGAACGGTGGCGCCATCGCCCTCGGCCACCCGATCGGGATGTCCGGCGCGCGCCTCGTGCTGCACCTGGCGCTGGAGCTCGGTCGTCGTGGCGGCGGCGTCGGTGCTGCGGCTCTGTGTGGAGGAGGCGGTCAGGGCGACGCTCTGATCGTCCGGGTCCCGAAGAGCTGATGCCACGACGCACCGCGCCGGTCGGTGAGCTGGTCGAGCGTGCCCGGGAGGGTGACTCCCGGGCGGTCGCCCGGCTGATCTCGCTGGTCGAGGACGAGTCCCCGCTGCTGCGCGAGGTGATGGCCGCGCTGGCGCCGCACGCCGGTCACGCCCACATCGTCGGCATCACGGGCTCGCCCGGTGTCGGCAAATCCACGTCGACGTCGGCGCTGGTTTCGGCGTACCGCGAGACCGGCAAGCGTGTCGGCGTACTCGCGGTGGACCCGTCGTCGCCGTTCTCGGGCGGCGCGCTGCTCGGCGACCGGGTGCGGATGCAGGACCATGCGACCGACCGGGGGGTGTTCATCCGGTCGATGGCGTCGCGTGGGCATCTCGGCGGACTGTCGTGGTCGACGCCGCAGGCGCTGCGGGTGCTGGACGCCGCCGGGTTCGACGTGGTGCTGGTGGAGACGGTCGGCGTCGGGCAGTCCGAGGTGGAGATCGCCGGGATGGCGGACACGACCCTGATCCTGCTCGCGCCCGGGATGGGTGACGGCATCCAGGCGGCCAAGGCGGGGATCCTCGAGGTCGGCGACATCTACGTGGTGAACAAGGCCGACCGCGACGGCGTCCAGTCGGTCACCCGCGACCTGCGCTCGATGCTGGCGCTGGCCGAGCGGTCCGAGGGCGCCTGGACCCCGCCGATCCTGAAGACGGTTGCCTCCCGCAATGAAGGCGTCGCCGAGGTGGTGCAGGCGATCGAGGACCGGCTGGTCTGGATGCGGGGGAACGGTGTGCTCACGCAGCGCCGGCAGTCCCGGGCCCGGGACGAGATCGAGGCCATCGCGACGACGGCGCTGCGGCGGCGGTTCGCGCATCTGCACGGGGACGCGCGGCTCGACGTACTGGCGGCCAAGGTCGCGGACGGGGGCACGGACCCGTATTCTGCGGCGGACGAGTTGATCGCCGCGTTGTGACATCTGTCTCGCCGTGGAACACCCGAACACGCAGTGTCACTTTGTGTCTTCGCTTTCCGTTCACGGAAAGTTGTGCCGAATTCGGGCAAATGCCGCAGGATTTCCGCGGCGGGGGCCGATCCGCGTCTCAGGGCGGCGCGCCGATGGGTGCCGTGCCCCCGAATCCGTTACAGAATGGACCTTGTAGCTGGTGAGCATTGTGCGGTGGGCTGTGTTCAGTCAGTGACAATTGGTGACGGTCCGTGATACAAATTCCAACACAGTCGACCGAGTGGTTAGGAACAAGGAGTGGCGACATGCCCAAGAAGCTGTTGATCTGGTCGCTCATCGCCTTTGCCGGCTTCTATCTGTTCACTCAGCCGGCAAACGCCGCCAACGCGGTGGGAGGCGCGTTCTCGGCCGTTGGCGACGCGTTCGGGAGTGTCATCACCTTCCTGACCGCGCTGTTCAGCTGATCTGCCGTCTGAGTGTCCCGTTGCGAGCGATCGTGCGGGACACTTGGCTGTACGGGGTCACACAACAGCGCGCCAGGGGAGTGAGTGGATGGCCGGAATAGGCCTGTTCCGGATCTTCGACCCGAAGGTCCGGCGCCATCTGATCTCGGACGAGGGCGAAGTCGTCATCGACGAGGTGCGGCAGCACTGGGTGGTGTACTCGGTGCCGATGCTCGAGGTCGTGCTCGCGGCGGCCCTGCTGCTGACGATGGCCACCACCGCGATCGGTGGGCAGCCGGTGCTGCTGGCGATCGTGCTGGTGCTGCTGACCCACGCCTTCTGGCAATTCCTCACCCACCATCGGGACCGGTTCGTGGTCACCAACATGCGGGTCATGCGGATCCGGGGCGTCTTCTCCCAGACCGTCGCGACCACCCCGATCGCCCGGGTCCTCGACATCACCCTGCAGAAGCCGATCATCGGCCGGATGCTGGGCTACGGCCACTTCGTCTTCGAGTCGGCCGCGCAGGACCAGGGCTTCCGTGAGATCAAGTGGGTCAGCCGGCCTGACGACCGCGACCTGACCATCCAGCGCGTCATCCAGCGGACCGGCCTGCGAGCCTCCGCGAGCGTCGACGTACTGCAGGGCGACGAGGACTCCGACGACGACGGCACCGGTCCGATCGGGATGGACTCGGCCCAGGAGGTCACCACGACTTCGGCGCCGGCCGCGACCACCGCGCCGCAGGCCCGCCCGTCGTCGTCCCCGTCCGCCACCAAGTCGATCTTCAACAGCGAACGCGGCAACTGGACCGACGACTAACCCCGCATCACCGGCCCGGCCCGGCCCGGACGGGCACATCTCAGGGGTCATCCCCTGCTGTTGTGGGTTCTCCGCTGGTACACCAGCCGAGAACCCCCAACGCGAATGGATATCCAATCGTGTTGGGGCCTGGGAAGCGGTGGGGTCAGCTGCTCAGATCGCCTTCAGGCGGTGGGGCAGGGGTGGTTTGTTCGCGGGCGGCAAGTTGCTGGAAATGGTTGCGGCGGCGTTCTCTATGAGACCGTTCCGGATGGCTGTGTGGTGCCCTGTCCAGCGCCTGGTCCAGCTCGGCGACTGCTGCGGCGTAGCGGTTCTGGCGGGCGAGGAGTTCGGCGCGTACGGCGTGCCGGCGTGAACTGGGCGGGATGCCGTCCAGGAGCTCGAGGGCGGTGTCGACCTGGCCGGTTTCGGCGATGGCGACGATGCGGGCCAGCTCGGCCGCGGGGCTGGGGGAGACCTCGACCAGGAGGTCGTACAGGCGGACGATCTCGCGCCAGTCGGTGGCGGTGTAGCTCGGGACGCGCGCGTGCTCGGCCGCGATCGCGGCCTGGAGCTGGTAGGCGTCGGCCTGTCGACCGGAGCGTTCCAGCGAATCGTTGAGGAGCTCGACCCCGCGGGCGATCAGATCCTGGTCCCAGCGGGAGCGGTCCTGCAGGTCAAGCGTGACCACCTCGCCGGAGTCGTCGACGCGAGCCGGCCGGCGGGCCTCGGTGAGCAGCAGGAGCGCCAGGATCGCAGTCGGCGTGGGTTGGTCAGGCAGCAGCGTGTGCAGGAGCTCGGCCAGGCGGATCCCCTCCGCGCAGAGATCGACGTCGTACGCCGCCTCGCCCTCGGATGGAGCGTGGCCGGCGGTGTAGAGGCTGTGGATGACAGCGCAGACCGCGGGCAGCCGGCCGGGCAGCTCGGTCTCGTCCGGCACGCGGTACGGGATGCGCGCAGCGGCGATCTTCTGGCGGGCGCGGACGAGCCGCTTGGTGGTGGCGACCTCGGTGGTCAGCAGCACCGCGGCGATCTGGGCGGCGGAGAGCCCACACAGGGTACGGAGGGCGAGCGCCACCCGGGTCGACGGGGAGAGCGCCGGATGGCAGCAGGTGAAGATCAGCCGCAGCAGGTCGTCCTGCACGACTGCCTCGGAGTCCACTGCGCCGTACGGATCAAGGGCGTGGGCCACGGCGGGCGAGTCTCCCGGGAGTTCGCGGCGGTTGAGATCCAGGAGTTCGGAGCCGGCCCGTTCCTTGTCGACGCGGGCGCGTTCGCGGCGGATGATGTCGATCGCCTTCCGCCGCGCGGTCACAGTGAGCCAGGCGCGCGGCTCGGGCGGTACGCCGGTGACCGGCCACGCGCCGAGGGCCGCCAGCGCCGCCTCCTGGACGGCGTCCTCGGCGAGCTGCACGTCGCCGACGGTCCGGATCAGGGTGGCGAGGATCCGCGTCCCCTCGATCCGGATCGTGTCGGCAACCGCGCCAAACCTCTCGTTCAAGTTGGCCCGGTGAGTCATCTGGCAACGATCACCGGGCGCACCTCGACAGCACCGCCCCAGGCCGCGGGGATCTCGGCCGCGATCTTGACCGCCGCCTCGAGGTCGTCGGCCTCGATCAGGTAGTAGCCGGTCAGCGCTTCCTTGGTCTCGGCGTACGGACCGTCGGTGGTGACCACCGGCCCGCCGCGGGCGCCTTCCACCCGGACGACGGTCGCCGTCGCGGTCGGGTGCAGCACGGCGCTCGCCTTGACCTGTTCGGCGTACTCGGCGCCGAACTTCCGGTACTCGGCCAGCTCCTCCGCCTGCTCGGGCGCCCACCAGTCCACGTCGGCGGTGTAGGTCAGTGCAAGGTACTGCGCCATCGGAGTCCTCCTTCTCGCTGAGACCACTGTGGTCCCTCGTCAAAGGAACGAACAGCCGGACCCGCGGAGGACATCTTCACGAGATCGTCATTGGCTGGCTTCCGAGATCCGGCCGCGGAACGCCCGGACGACGTTCGGGTCGCCGACGGTCTGGATCGCGTCTTCGCCCACCCGGCCCCACAGCCACAGGTAGATCGGCGTCGGGTCACCGAAGATCTCCGCTGCCGCTTCGCCGTCGGCGCCGTGCCGTACGTCGACACTCGTCGCGTTGGCGTGGATCGTCCAGGACCGGCCGACTGCGGTGATCCGGAGCGTGGCGTCGATCGGGAACTCGGTGTCGCCCTCTTCCCACCACGGGCCGCCGATCGTCGGGTACAGGATTTCGTCGATCCCGTCGAGCGCCAGGTCGGGATCGATCGGGGTCACGACTTTGTGGGCCTGCTCGACGTCGATCCGGTGGACGAGAGTTTCGTGTGCCATCCGCCGGTACCAGAAGGCGGAGGTCGAGTCGCGCGGGCTGAAGGTCCACGTCTCTGTCTCGGTCCCGGCCGCCTCCAGCGCGCCGACGAGGGCCGCGCGCGCTTCGTCGTACCACTGGAGCGTGTCCAGGCCGGAGAAGTCCGGCGGCCACGGGTCGGGGAGGGCGCCGAGCTTCAGCACCTCGACCTTGTGCGCATAGACCATCGCCACGTGGCGGACGACATCGTCGACCGTCCACCCCGGACAGCTGGGCACGGGCGCGTCGAGCCCCATCCGCGCCACCTCACCCAGCCGCGCACCCTCGGCCCGCACATGCTCCAGAAATCTCATGCCAGCACCTTTCCAGACCCCGTGGACACTTTTCACACACTCCGGGCCTTGAGCGCCTCCTCCCAGTCGGCGGTCTCGGAGTTGCTGATCTCGACCACGCGCTGGGTCAGCAACTTGCCGGCGTCGTCGGCGGTCGCGTACTGCCCGGCGCGCTGGACGTACAGCCACGCCTCGTTCCGCAGGTCTTCCGCGGTCCGGCGATAGGTCGGATAGGAGTCCTTGAACCCGAACAGCGTCCGGATCCCTTCGGCCAGCGCGATCACGCCACCGAGCGCGGGTGCGAGCCATCTCGGTACGTCGAAGGCCACCGAGATCGCGATCAGCAGGGCGGCGACGAGCTGCACGGTCCCGAGACCGCGGTAGGCGATGCGGGCCCAGTTGGCCTGCCGGTTGTACCACTGGAACCGGAGGCTGATGAGTTGTTCGGCGGGGGTCTCGGTCCCGAGGGCGGGGAAGTCCGAATCTCTGAGTTTCGACATGGTCTGCCTAGTGTCGGGCTAATCTTCGGCCCATGGCGAGGAAGAGGGCGTTGCCGTTCGATCCGATCGACGAGGCGTCGCGGCAGTGGGGGCGGCGGTGGGGTGCGGTCGAGCAGATGCGGGCCGTCACGTCGCTGATGCGCGCGCAGCAGATCGTGATCAACGAGCTGGACGAGATCCTCCGCAAGCACGGGCTGACATTCGCGCGGTTCGAGGCGCTGGTGCTGCTCACGTTCTCGCGCCGCGGGTCGTTGCCGCTGGGCAAGATGGGGGAGCGGCTGCAGGTGCACCCGACGTCGGTGACCTCGATCGTGCGCCGGCTGGAGGGGGCCGGCCTGGTGACGCGGACGCCGCATCCCGACGACGGCCGGGCGATCCTCTGCGAGATCACCCAGGAGGGCCGCGACCTGGTCGAACGCGCCACCGCCGACCTGGTCGCCGCCGACTTCGCCCTCTCCGGCCTCACCGACGAGCAGCTCAAGATGCTCTGGGCCGTGCTCGAACCGCTCCGCCACAACGCCGGCGACTTCAGCTGACCCTGGCCTCACCGCACCGGCTTCGCTGGGAATCGTGTTACGGCCACGCTAAAAGTTCATTTCCTACTGAAACTTCCCAAGGTTCCCTATTGCGCCACATGCTTGCCGGCGGCCAGGATCAGAACCAGTCGGCCCACCCTGCGGGCCGCGACGTTCCTGGAGGACCCATGAAGTGTGCTGCCGCCGTTCTCCTCGCCGGCACTCTCGTTCTGGCCGGCTGTTCCGGAGGTGGTTCCGGTGGTTCGGCCGAGGGCGGGACGAAGTCGGTCTCGTACGCCGTCTCCGATCCGGTGACCCTGAACCCGGGCCGCCAGACGATCGCGTTCGCCCAGGTCAAGGAGCTGTTCTCGAGCCTCACCTTCGTGAAGAGCGACGGTTCGCTGACCTATCTCAACGCGGAGTCGGTGAAGTCCACCGACGCGGTGCACTGGACCGTCAAGCTGCGTCCCGGCTGGACCTTCCACAACGGCGAGAAGGTCACCGCCGAGAGCTATGTGCAGGCCTGGAACACCGTCGCCTACGGCCCGAACGCCTGGGAGAACAGCGGTCAGCTGGTCAACATCGCCGGGTACGACGCGCTGAACCCGGCCAAGGGCAAGCCCGCGACCACGCAGCTGTCCGGCCTGAAGGTGGTCGACGACCTCACCTTCACGGTCACGCTCAAGAGCCCCGACGGTCAGTTCCCGGTCCAGTTGTCCCAGGCGCAGAGCGGGTTCTTCCCGATGCCGGAGGCGGCGTACAAGGATCTGGACGGGTTCGCGAAGAAGCCGATCGGCAACGGCCCGTTCGAGATGGTCGGCACGTACACCGAGAACGAGCCGATGACGGTCAAGCGGTACGACGCCTACCAGGGCCCGAAGCCGACCGTCGACGAGATCGTCTTCAAGCCGTACACCGACATGAACACGGCCTACACCGATGTCCAGGCCGGGAGCACCGACATCCTGTTCGTGCCGGCGTCCCGGATGGCGCAGGTGAAGAAGGACTTCGGCGACCGCGCGTACGTCTTCCAGGGTCTCGGCATGAACTACCTCGGACTGCCGCTGTGGGACAAGCGGTATGCCGATGTCCGGGTCCGGGAGGCGATCTCGATGGCGATCGACCGCCAGGCCGTCAGCAACGTGATCTACGGCGGCATCTGGGAGCCCGCGACCGCGCTGACCCCACCGGGTGAGCCGGGGACGCCGGTCGGCCTCTGCGGCGACCTGTGCAAGTTCGATCCGACGAAGGCCAAGCAGCTCCTGGCCGAGGCCGGCGGTTTCAGCGGCAAGATGGAGATCCGGTACCCGGGCGGTTCCGGTCTGGACGACCTCTACAACGCCTACGCCAACCAGCTCCGCCAGAACCTCGGCATCAAGGACGTCACCGCGACGCCGACCACCGACTTCCCGGAGTTCCAGAAGCTGCGCAACGAGAAGAACCTGAGCGGCCCGTTCTTCTCCCGCTGGGGCGCCCTGTACGCCAGCCAGCAGAACACCCTGCGCTCCTTCTACACCAAGTCCGGCGGCTGCGTGAACTGCGTCCCCTACTACACCCCGCAGGTCGAGCAGCTGCTCGCCAAGGCCGACTCGCAGGTCGACCCGCAGAAGGCGATCGAGGGGTACGTCGACGTGCAGAAGGCGATCCTCAAGGACTTCCCGGCGCCGCCGATGTTCTTCGAGAAGTACACCTACGCGACCTCGGACCGGATCGCCAAGCTGGCCGAGGGCGCGGGCAGCCTCGAACTCGAGAACACCACCCTGGCGGATAGTTGATGCCGGCAACGAACGGCCCGCTCCAGGCGATCCTGGAGCGGGCCCACCGGATCCCCGGCCTGACGCACTTCCCCGGCGTCGACGAGATCACCCGGCGGCTCGACGCACTCGCGGCCGAGCACCCCGACCTGGTCACCCGGCGCCGGATCGGTACGTCGAGACTCGGCGACCCGATCACGATGTACTCGATCGGCACCGGTCCCGACGAGGCCCTCGTGTACGCCGGTGTGCACCCGAACGAGCCGATCGGTTTCTGGACCGCGATCCGGCTGGCCGAGGACCTGTGCGCCGACGAGGAACTGCGGACCGGCTGCCGCTGGAACATCATCGGCTGCATCGACCCCGACGGCACCCGCCTGAACGAGGGCTGGTTCGACGGCCCGTTCAACCGCGTGCACTGTCTCGAGCACTTCTACCGCCCGGCCCCGGCGGAGCAGGTCGAGTGGTCGTTCCCGTTCCAGTACAAGACGGCGTACTTCGACCAGGTGATGCCGGAGGCGTTCGCGCTGATGCGCGTGATCGACGAGCTGAAGCCGACGGTCGCGGTCTCGCTGCACAACACCGAGCTCGGCGGCGTCTACTACTACGTCACCAAGGAACTCGAAGGGTTCGTCGCCGAGCTGCATGCGATCGCCGCGTCCTTCGGCCTCCCGCTCGAACTCGGCGAGGCCGAGACCCCGGTCGCCCGCCCGCTCGGCCCCGCGGTCTACGAGATGATCTCGGCCAAGGCGACGTACGACTACACCGAGAGCCTGGGGATGACGCCGTACTCGTCGTCGGGCGGGTCGTCGGCGGAGTACGCCGAGCGGCACGGAACAGTCAGCCTGGTCGCCGAGCTGCCGTACTGGACGCATCCCGCCAACGACGACCAGACCCCGGCCGACGAGCCGTACGCCGGGGTGCTGGTCCGGATGGCCGATGCCCTGGGCAACGATATTGACGTGATGCTGGAGATCTTCGCGGCCGCCCGCCCGCACCTGTCCGGCGACTCGCAGCTGGTCCGGGCCACCGACGCCTTCCTCCCGTACCTGGCCAAGCGTCCGGAACGGGACCGGCTCCGGGCCGCGAAGGAGGATCCGGCGCGGATCGCCACGGTCGCCGAGAGGTTCGGGCTGACCGATGTCCACCGGTCGTTCCGGCTGCGGTTCGGCGGGATGTTGTTGCGGGCACTCGAAGGCGAGATCGCGCGCGGCAGTGCGGCCGCCGCGGTGCATCCGTTGGCCCGGCGGATGCGGTCGCTCTACCGCGAGTGGCAGGACGAGGCCGCCACTCTCGATCACGAGCTGCGCACTGTGCCGATCAAGGACCTGGTCGGCGTGCAGTACGCCGCCACGCTCGCGCTGCTGGGCGCCGTACGGCGAGAGGCGTCCTGATGCTGCGGTTCACGATCCGGCGGTTGATCGAACTCGTGCTGGTGTTCTTCGGGGTCACGTTCGCCATCTACGCGGCGGTGTTCGCGCTCCCCGGTGACCCGATCTCCAGCCTGGGCGGCGATCAGCCGTTGTCGCCGGCCGTGGTCGAGCGGATCCGGGATCTCTACCACCTGAACGATCCGTTGTGGTCGCAGTACCTGCGGTACCTGGGTCATCTGCTGACCGGCGATCTCGGCGTCGACTTCCGCGGCCGGTCGGTGGCCGAGCGGCTGGCGGCGCGGTGGCCGGTGACGATCCGGCTCGCGCTGACAGCGTGGGTGATCCAGGTGGTGATCGGTGTCGGCCTCGGTCTGGTCGCCGGACTCCGGAAGAACACCTGGATCGACCGCGGGGTGCTGATCCTGACGATCCTGATCGCGTCGGTGCCGATCTTCGTGATGGCGGTGACGGCGCAGTTGGTGTTCGGGGTGAAGCTGTCGCTGCTGCCGATCGCGGGTGTGGGCGACGGCTGGCCCACGTCTTATTTGCTGCCAGCAACGGTTCTGGCGATCTACGGGCTGGCCGCGGTGGCCCGGCTGACCCGGGGCAGTGTGATCGACACGATGAGTTCGGACTTCGTCCGCGCGCTGTGGGCGAAGGGCCTGAGCCGTCGCCGGGTGATCGGCATCCACGTACTGCGGAACTCGTCGATCCCGGTGCTGACCTATCTCGCCATCGATCTCGGGGCATTGCTGGGCGGGGCCGTGGTGACGGAAGGGATCTTCAACCTGCCGGGCGTCGGCCAGTTGCTGTTCGAGTCGATCCGCGTGCACGAAGGGCCGACGGTGGTGGGGATCGCGACCGCGCTGATCCTGATCTTCCTGATCACCAGCGTGGTCGTCGACCTGCTCAACTCCCTCCTCGACCCGAGGATCCGCCATGACTGACCAGGTAATCGCACCGACAGTCGACGAAGAAGTGCTGGCCCGGCGAGGTGTCTGGGCGACCGTCCGCCGCCGGGTGCTGTTCTGGCTTCCCCTTGGCGTCCTCGTCGTACTGCTGCTGATGGCTGTCTTCCCACGGCTCTTCACCAGCACCGATCCGCGTGCCTGTGACATCTCGAGCAGCGCACATCCGTCCTCGCCGGGTCACCCGTTCGGCCAGGACCTCCAGGGCTGCGACATCTACGCGAACGTCGTCCACGGCGCTCGTGCGTCCCTCTCGGTCGGCCTGGTCTGCACGCTGATCGCGCTGGCCATCGCCGTACTGGTCGGCACCGTCGCCGGGTACCTCGGCGGCTGGGCCGACTCGGTACTGGCACGACTCACCGACGTCTTCCTCGGCTTCCCGTTCCTGCTCGGGGCGATCGTCGTACTGAACAGCCTGGGGAAGCGATCGGTGCTGTCGGTCTCACTGGTGCTCGCACTGTTCTCCTGGCCGGCGCTGGCCCGGATGGTGCGTACGACGGTCCGCGCGACCAGGGACGCGGAGTACGTGCAGGCGGCGAAGGCGATGGGCTTCCCGACCTCCCGGATCCTCACGCACTATGTGCTGCCGAACGCGATCGGCCCTGTGCTCGCGGTCGCGACGCTGACCGTCGGCGGTGTGATCGTCGCCGAGTCGACCCTGACCTTCCTCGGCCTCGGCCTGCGGGCGCCGTCGATCTCCTGGGGCCTGCAACTCGCCACCGCGCAGTCGCGCTTCCAGCAAGCACCCCACACACTGATCTACCCGGGCCTCTTCCTCGCCGCGACCGTCCTGAGCCTGATCACCCTCGGCGACGTGCTCCGCGACGCGGTGAACCCGAAGGGACGCTCCTGAATGACCACCTACAACAGAACGGACGCCGCCTTGTCCTACGATCTCGACACCGCCCGCGAAGCAGCTCCCGCCATCGAGAGCTGGCTCGACTATCAACGTCGCTACCTGAGGACACCGGGCGTGCAGGCCGCGATCCGGGTCGGTGACGAACTGGTCTTCTCGACTGCGCTCGGACACAGCGACGAGGTCGCCGGTACGCCGCTGCGCACCGATCACCTGTTCCGGATCGCGTCGCACAGCAAGACCTTCACCGCGACCTCGATCCTGCAGCTCGTCGAGCAGGGCAAGGTCCGCCTCGACGACCCGATCGACACCTACGTGCCCGAGCTCGCCGGGAGCGCCCTGGCACCGGTCACCGTGCGCGAGTTGCTCGGTCACCAGGCAGGCGTGATCCGGGATGGCGTGGACAAGGACTACTGGCAGCTGATGGACCCGTTCCCGGACCGTGCCGCGCTGATCGCGTTGTGCTTGTCCGACGGCCAGGTCTTCGAGCGCAACGAGTTCTTCAAGTACACCAACATCGGCTACTCCCTGCTCGGCCTGGTGATCGAGTCCGCGAGCGGATCGACGTACGGCGACTATGTCGCGACCGCCATCGTGGACCGGCTCGGGCTGACCCACACCGGCGCGGAGTGGGATCCGCAGCGCGCCGGTGAGTACGCCGGTGGCCACACGGGACTGCTGGACGGGAGCGACGTCCGCGAAGTCATCCCGCATGTCGACACCCGGGCGATGGCGGCGGCCACCGGGTTTTACTCGACCGCCGAGGATCTGACGACGTACGGCGCCGCGCACTTCTTCGGAGCGGAGGAGTTGCTGACCGACGCCAGCAAGCGACTGCTGCAGCGCGACGAGAGCCTGGTCAAGGCCAACGGGCACGAGCTCGGCCGCTATGGCCTGGGCATGGACATCGTCACGATCGGCGAGCGGCGGCTGGTCGGTCACAGCGGCGGGTACCCGGGACACATCACCCGGACCTTCATCGACCCGGTCGACCAGGTCGTGGTGTCGGTGCTCACCAACTGCATCGGCGGTCCGGCGGGCACGCTCGCGACCGGCGTGGTCAAGCTGCTCAACCTCGCCGCCAACCCGCCGGCCGGGACCCAGGTCCCGAGTGACATCGACGCGAGCAGGTTCTGCGGGAACTTCGCGAACCTGATGGGTGTGCTCAGCATTTCGCTGCTCGGCGGACGCCTGGTCGCGTTCTTCCCGGCCGCGCCGGACCCCGCCGACAGCTACGAGGAGCTCCGGGTCATCGACGAGAACACGCTGGCCGTCGTTCCCGCGGCCGGGTTCGGATCGATCGGCGAGAAGGTGGAGTACACCTGGGACGCGGACGGGCAGCCGTCGATGGTCCGGTACGGCGGGAGCTCGCGCTGGCCGGTCGAGGCGTTCCGGGCCCGGCGGACCGCGCAGCTCGCGGAAGCCGACTTGCATCAGTTGGCAAGGAGGTCGTGATGACGATTGACGACGACGCGTGGGAGGAGGACTCCCGCCGCGCGGACTTCGTCGAACAGTTCGCATTGCTGAGAGAGCTGGCCGGCTCGCCGCGGATGGAGGGCCGGGTGCTCGGCTACCTGATGGTGAGCAACAAGCCGTACGTCTCGTCGGCCGAGCTGGCGCGGGCGCTGTCGGCCAGCGCCGGATCGATCTCGAGTACCACCCGGCGGCTGATCGACCTCGGGTTCATCGCGCGGCACGCCGTACCGGGGGATCGCAGTCACTACTTCAAGGTCGACGACGACGTCTGGGGCAGCTTCCTGGCCGGTGAGCGCCGGTCGCTGGGCAAGCAACGGCAGATCTTCGAGGACATGCTCGCCGAGCTGCCCGACGGGATGGACGGTCCGCGGAAGCGGCTGCGGAACGCGCGCAACTACATGGAGTGGCTGGCGTCGTACCACCGCAAGATGCTGGCCGACTGGGAAGAGTACAAGGCCAAACTCGACGCGGAGGACGGGGAGTGAGCGACGAGATCCTGTCCTTCGAAGACCTGGTCATCGACTTCACGGTCGGCGGTACGACGCATCGCGCGGTGGACCGGGTCAGCTTCGGCGTCCGGCCGGGTGAGGTGCTCGCGGTCGTCGGCGAATCGGGATCCGGGAAGAGCGTCACCGCGCTGGCGGCGCTCGGCCTGCTGCCGTCGAACGCATCCGTCGGCGGACGGATCAGCTTCGGCGGCGACGACGTACTGGCGATGTCCCGGTCCGAGCTGACCACACTGCGCGGCCGGCGGATCGCGATGATCTTCCAGGATCCGGTCGGCGCGCTCGACCCGGTCTTCACGATCGGGGCGCAGCTGGTCGAGATGATCCGCACCCACCACCCCGACCTGTCCCGCTCGCAGGCGCGCGAGCGAGCGCTGGAACTGTTGCGGATAGTCGAGATCCCCGAGTCCCGGTTCCGGTACTACCCGCATCAGCTGTCCGGCGGTCAGTGCCAGCGGGTGATGATCGCGATCGCGGTGGCGTGTGATCCCGAGCTGCTGATCGCGGACGAGCCGACCACGGCGCTGGATGTGACCGTGCAGCAGGAGGTGCTCGACGTACTGCTGGCGATGCGGTCGAAGATCTCCGGGTCGATCATGATCATCACCCACGACATGGGCGTGGTCGCGGACGTCGCCGATCGGGTCGTCGTGATGCGCAAGGGGGCCGTGGTCGAGACGGCCGAGGTGCACGAGTTGTTCGACCGTCCGACCCAGCCTTATACGAAGGCGTTGCTCGATGCCGTGCCTCGTGGTGGTTTGCGCGAGGACCCCGAGATCGAGGCGACGGGTGGGACGCCGGCCCTGTCCATCGAGGAGCTGGTGGTCGAGTACCGCGGCCGCCGGGGCAAGACGGTGCGCGCCGTGGATCAGGTGGATCTGGTGCTCAAGCCGGGCGAGATCACCGGACTGGTGGGGGAGTCGGGCTCGGGCAAGTCGACCATCGGCAAGTCCGTCCTCGGCCTCGCGCCGATCACCTCGGGCGAGGTCCGGGTCGCCGGTCAGGCGCTCACCACGGCGTCGTCCGCGATCGTCCGTCAGACCCGGGCCCGGATCGGCGTGGTCTTCCAGAACCCGGCCGGCTCCCTGAACCCGCGCGCCACGATCGGGCAGTCCATCGGTGAACCGCTCGCGGTCCATCGCGGCGTACGGGGTGCCGAGCTGCGCGGACGGGTCGAGGAGTTGCTGGACAGCGTCGAGCTGCCGCGAGCCTGGGCCGGCCGTTATCCGCACGAGCTGTCCGGTGGCCAGCGGCAACGCGTCTCGATCGCCCGGGCGATCTCCCTCGACCCGGACCTCCTGATCGCGGACGAGCCGACCTCCGCGCTGGACGTCTCCGTGCAGGCGACGGTGCTCGAGCTGCTCCGGTCGATCCAGGACCGGCTGCATTTCGCCTGCCTGTTCATCAGCCACGACCTCGCGGTGGTCGACCAGGTCTGCGATCGCGTCGCCGTGATGAGCCAGGGCAAGCTCGTCGAGCAAGGCGACCGCGAGTCGGTCCTCCGCAACCCGCAGGACGCCTACACGGTCCGCCTGCTGGAGGCCGCTCCGGTCCCCGATCCGCGCGAACAGTCCCGTCGGAGAGGGCTCCGGCTGGCCGGCTAGTTGGAAATAGTTGGACGTCCTAGTATTTTGGGACCAGTTCCCGAGGAGGTCTGACTGATGGATGCCGAGCGGATTGCGGCCGGCCGGAGCCGGTGGCAGCAGCGGTACGACGCGGCGCGGAAGCGGGAGGCGGACTTCACCACGCTGTCCGGCACCGAGGTCGAGCCGGTGTACGGGCCTCCCGAGGGGGTCGAGGACCCGCGGATGGAGCGGATCGGCTGGCCGGGCGAGTTCCCGTTCACCCGCGGGCTGTATCCGACCGGCTACCGCGGCCGGACCTGGACGATCCGCCAGTTCGCCGGCTTCGGCAACGCCGAGCAGACCAACGAGCGGTACCGGATGATCCTCAACGGCGGTGGCGGCGGCCTGTCGGTCGCGTTCGACATGCCGACGCTGATGGGCCGCGACTCCGACGACCCGAAGTCGCTCGGCGAGGTCGGCCACTGCGGCGTCGCGATCGACTCGGCCGCCGACATGGACCGGCTGTTCAAGGACATCCCGCTGCAGGACGTCACCACGTCGATGACGATCTCCGGCCCCGCCGTACCGGCGTTCTGTATGTACCTGGTGTCGGCCGAGCGCCAGGGCGCTGACATCACCAAGCTCAACGGGACGCTGCAGACCGACATCTTCAAGGAGTACATCGCGCAGAAGGAGTGGCTGTTCCCGCCGGAGCCCCATCTGCGCCTGATCGGCGACCTGATGGAGTACTGCGCGACCACGATCCCGGCGTACAAGCCGCTCAGCGTCTCCGGGTACCACATCCGCGAGGCGGGCTCGACGGCCGCGCAGGAGCTCGCGTACACGCTGGCCGACGGATTCGGGTACGTCGAGCTCGGGCTGTCCCGCGGGCTCGACGTCGACGTGTTCGCGCCCGGCCTGTCGTTCTTCTTCGACAGCCACCTGGACTTCTTCGAGGAGATCGCGAAGTTCCGTGCGGCCCGCCGGATCTGGGCCCGCTGGCTGCGCGACGTGTACGGCGCCAAGACCGAGAAGGCCCAGTCGCTGCGCTTCCACACCCAGACGGCGGGCGTGTCCCTGACCGCGCAGCAGCCGGTCAACAACGTCGTACGGACGGCCGTCGAGGCACTGGCCGCGGTGCTCGGCGGGACGAACTCGCTGCACACCAACGCGCTCGACGAGACGCTCGCGCTGCCGACCGCGGAGTCCGCGGAGATCGCGCTGCGCACGCAGTCGGTGCTGATGGAGGAGGTCGGGGTCACCAACGTCGCCGACCCGCTCGGCGGATCCTGGTTCGTCGAGGCGCTCACCGATCAGATCGAGGCCGAGGCCGAGCAGATCTTCGCCCGGATCAAGGAGATGAGCCCGGACGAGACGATGACCGGCGGCATCCTGCGCGGGATCGAGGACGGCTGGTTCATGGCCGAGATCGCCGACGCCGCCTTCGACTACCAGCAGAAGCTCGAGAAGGGCGAGAAGAAGATCGTCGGCGTCAACACGCTCACCGACACGGTGTCCGGCGACCTGGAGATCCTCCGGGTCTCGCACGAGGTCGAGATCGAGCAGTGCCGGGCCCTCGCGGAACGCAAGACACTCCGTGACGAGGACCAGGTACGGCGTACGCTAACGGCTCTGGTGGAGGCGGCCAGCGGCACTGGCAACCTGATCGAGCCCATGCTGGAGGCAGTGCGTGCGGAGGCCACGATGGGGGAAATCTGTCACGTTCTTCGGGAACAGTGGGGAGAGTACCGAGAGCCGGCCCGATTCTGAGGAGCCGCCACCGCCCGAGCGGTCCACGACGGGCGGCGGCACGTCCGGTCCGTCCGACGGGCGACGAGTGGTGGTCTGCGGCTCGGATCGCACGATGCTCCGGGTCGTCACCGAGCTGGTGAGCTCGGGCGAACGGGTGACCGCGATCGTCAATCCCGACTCGCGTCACTACGACCGGATCAGCGAGCTGGGCGCGACCGTGATGGGCGCGCGGGTGATCAGCGAGTCGCTGCTGCGGCGGGCCGGGATCGACGCTGCCGACGACGGGTCGCCGTCGACTGCGCGTGCTCTGGTCCTGCTGGACACCGACGACGTCCACAACGTGCACACGGCGCTGACCGCACGCGACATGGATCCGGAGCTGCGGATCGTCGTACAGATGGTCAACCCGCGGCTGGGCAAGCAGATGAACAGCCTGCTCGGCGACTGCGTGGTGATCAACGGGCCGTCGCTGGCCGCGCCCGCGTTCGTGGCGGATGCATTGGAGGACGACGAGCTGACCTGGCTGGACCTCGGTGGCCGTCGGCTGGTGGCCGGTCAGGCCGACCTGATCCGGGAGCCGCACCTGACCGTGCTCGCGGACACCAGCTCGTCCGCCACGCCGGACCTGCTGCCGTTGTCCAGCTCCGATCCCGAGGGCGACATCGTGCTGGGCACCGGCGTACGGACGGTCTGGCGCAGTCGCGACGTCCGTCCGGCCGGCTGGTTCATGGCGCTGCGCGACATCCTCGACACCCGGGTCCGCAAGATCGCCGCGGTGATGGCGTTCCTGATCCTGGCCGGTACGGCGATCATCCACTTCTTCGGCGAGATCGAGTGGTGGCGTGCGCTGTACCTCGCGGCCGGTGTGGTGACGTCGGCCGGTATCGACGACGACAAGTTCAACGACGCGCAGCCGTGGGTGAAGGTCAGCGCGGTGCTGGTCCAGCTCACCGGGATCGTGCTGATGGCGCTGCTGACCGCGGTCGTGGTCGACTCGCTGATCGGTGCGCGGCTGTCGCGGATCATCGGCGGTGTCCGTGGCCGGCCGCGCAACCACGTGGTGGTCTGCGGCCTCGGTACGGTCGGGTCGCGGGTGCTCGAGATCCTCACCGAGCGGGGCGTCGCGGTGGTCGGGGTCGACCAGGACGACGAGGCGCCCGGCATACAGACGGCGCACCGGTTGCGGATCCCGGTGGTGGTCGGCGACAGCAGCAACGAGGAGACGCTGCGGTCGGCCGGCGTCCAGCGGTGCCAGTCCGTACTCGCGATCACCGACGGCGACATCACCAACCTGGAGTCGGCGATCATGGCCCGGGACCTGAACCCGGATGCCTGGATCACGATGCGGATGTTCGACCACGACCTGGCACAACGGGTCGAGCGCCGGCTCGGCCTCGGCCACAGCCGGTCGGTGTCGATGCTGGTCGCACCGGCGGTCGCCGCCGCAGTCGCGAACCGGCGCAGCCAGGTGACGATCCCTGCTGGTCGGCGCGTCCTGCTGCTCACCGAGGTCGCGGTCGAGCCCGGCTCGATCGCGGTCGGGAAACGGATGGGGGAGCTGGACGAGGCAGGCGGACTGCGGGTGCTGGCCAGGCAGGATCTGGGCGAAGCCTGGGACTGGAGTCCGACGTCCGGCCGCGAACTCCGGGCCAACGGCCGCGGGCCGGCCTCCGAGCGGGAAGATCGGCCGGGAGGGCGGGTCCCGGCGGCGGAGCGGGAGCTCCGGGCGGGGGACCGGATCGCGGTCGCGGGGACCCGGAGCGGGCTGGCGCGACTGCTGATGACGACCCGGCCGCAGCAGAGTTCGGCCTCGTCGTAGAGGATAGAGATGTGAACGTATGTAGTGCGTACGGAATGCGAGGACAGTGGTGAGCCAGTCCAACTTCTCCCGTCCCGGGGCGATCGACCTGTCGGCCCTGCGCAAGCCCGCCGGGGCCGCGCCCGGTGCGCCGGGTGCTGCCGGCGGTCCTGGTGCCCCGGCTGGTGCTGCCGGCGGCGCGTACGTGCTGAACGTCGGCGAGGCGAACTTCCAGGCCGACGTGATCGAGCGCAGCCTCCAGGCGCCGGTGGTGGTCGAGCTGTGGTCGCCGCGCTCGCAGGGCTCGAACGCCCTCGGCGCGGTGCTGATCCAGCTGTCGACGGAGTACGCCGGGAAGTTCTTGCTGGCCCGGATCGACGTCGACGCGAACCCGCAGGTGGCCCAGGCGTTCGGCGTCCAGGCGGTGCCTGTGGTGATCGCGATCCTGCGCGGTCAGCCGGTCCCGCTGTTCCAGGGTGTCCTGGGTGAGCCGGAGGTCCGGCAGTACCTCGACCAGCTGCTTACCGTCGCGGTCGCGAACGGCATCACCGGGCGCGCCGAGCCGGTCGGTCCGGCCGCCCCCGACGCCGAGTCGGCGGAGGAGCCGCCGCCGAACCCGCGGTACGAGAAGGCGGAGAACGCGCTCGGCGCGGGCGACCTGGACGGCGCGATCGCGGCGTACGAGGAGCTGCTCAAGGAGACGCCGGGCGACGCCGAGGCGAAGTCCGGGCTGGCCCGGGTGCAGCTGGTGAAGCGGACCCAGGACGTGCCGGCCGATGTCCGGACGCGTGCGGCCGACAACCCGACCGACGTCGAGGCGCAGCTGCTGGTCGCCGACGTCGATCTGATGGGCGGGCATGTCGACGACGCCTTCGCCCGCCTGATCAGCACGGTCCAGGCGACCGCGGGCGACGACCGGAACACCGTCCGGCTGCACCTGCTCGAGCTGTTCGAGGTCGTCGGTGCCGACGACGAGCGGGTGATCAAGGCTCGCCGGCGCCTGATGGCTGCGCTCTTCTAGCCCTCGTCCGGCCCGGTCCTAGCTCTTCAGGATCGGGTCTGTCGTCAGGGTCTCGGAGACCCGGGCGAGGAGGGCGCGGAGGGTCTCCGCCTCCTCCTCGCTGAACGCTGCGGCCAGTCGGCGCTCGACGCCGACGGCCCGCTTGTCCGCCTGCTCGAGGGCCTTGCGGCCCGCCGTGGTCGGGCGGGTCTCGATCACGTGCTTGTGCAGCGGATGCGGCGTGCGCTCGATCAGGCCGGCTGCCTCCAGATTGCGCAGGATCGTCGTCATCGTCTGTGGCGTGACCAGACAGCGGCGCGCCAGCTCGGCGGCGGAGATCCCCGGCTGCTCGTCCAGCACGAACAGGGCGGCGTACTGCGGCACGGTGAGCCCGGCCGGCTTCACCGCGGCCGACTTCGCCGCCTGCAGCTCCTGCTCGACCCGCTTGAAGTGACTGCCGAGCCGTTCGTCGAAGGACATCCGCATGCGGACCATCCTACGAACCGCGGCGAATATATATACATTGACGACCATCAGAACTCTGATTAGTCTCTGTGCTCGTATCCATTCGGAGGAGGGGTTCTCGATGAAGTTTCGTGTGCTGGGGGCAGGGCTGCTGGCGCTGACCGCCGCACTGCCGGCCACGCTGCCGCTCGCCCTGCCGGCGACGGCGTCGGCGGTGCCCGTGGCGGCTTCTGTTCAGCTGCGCGGGCAGGCCGGGATCGACGGCCGGACCGCTGACAAGTACCCGGAGGGGATCGCCTGGGACCCGACCCGGCGGGCGTTCCTGATCGGCTCGCTGGCCACCGGCCGGATCTCCGTAGTCGGGTTCGACGGCGTGCCGCATCCGTTCGGCGTCGCGCCCGGGGTGTCCACCTTCGGCCTGCATGTCGATGCCGTTCGCAACCGTGTGCTCGTCACGTACGCCGACATCGGCAACGGCGAGCGAACGTCGGACGCCACGCTCTACAAGCAGTCCGGCGTCGCGATCTACAACCTGCGCACCGGCCGGCTCGAGCGCAGGGTCGACCTGAACACCCCGCGGCTGAACCCGGCCGGCGGTCTCCACGGGGTGAACGATCTCGCGATCGATGCCGTGGGCAATGCCTACGTCACCGACCCGGCGGGGGACGCGATCTACAAGGTGACGCCGTCCGGCGCGGCCTCGGTTCTGGTCCGCGACGAGCGGCTGCGCAGCGACACGATCGGGGCCAACGGCATCGTGTGGCACCCGGCCGGGTATCTGCTCACCGTTCGCTACGACACCGGCACGCTGTTCCGGATCTCGCCGCGCGGTGAACTCAGTACTACTGGTCTGACCAGTGCACTGGTCGGTGGCGACGGTCTCGCGATGAGGCGGGACGGGCGGCTGGTCGCGATCACGAACAAGCTCGGTGCGGCCGGTGTCGAGCGGGCGACCGTGCTGAGCAGCCGCGACAACTACCGGACCGCGCAGGTTCGGTCGGTCGAGCCGTGGCCGGTGTCCGGTCCGACGACGGCCGTGATCACGCCGTACGGGACGTATGTGCTGAGCGGGCGGATCGATGTGCTGCTCGCGGGTGGCTGGTCTGACCAGTTCACTATCCGGCGGATGAGCGCGGGGTGAGCCTGGGATGAGTTAGGTGGCCGGAATCGGACAGTGTGAATTCTTGTAATTGATGCCGAGGTGCTCTGAGAATTCTTCACATGAGCGCTGTCGCGTCGCCGCCGCCGAGTCTCGAGGCGCGCATCCACGGCCTGCTGCCGGCGTTGAGTCCGGCGCAGGCCCGGATCGCCGCCGAAGTACTGCGGGATCCGGCGGCGGTCGCGGGGTCGACGATCGGCCAGCTGGCGGCCCGGTGCGGTACGTCGCTGCCGAGCGTCACCCGCTTCTGCCTCGCACTCGGGTTGTCCGGGTACGCCGAGCTGCGGCTCACGCTGGCGGCCGAGAGTGGCCGGACCAGTCTCAGCTGGGAGCGCGGGACCGGGTCCGAGGTCGGTCCGGACGACTCCCTCGACGACGTACTCCGGACCTTGCTGCGCGCCGACACGCGCGCGCTCGAGGACACCGTCGCGTCGCTGGACGTCGATGCGCTCGGCCGCGCGGTCCGTGCGATCTCGGATGCGCGGCGGATCGATCTGTACGCCGTGGCGGGGTCGGCGGCAGTGGCCGAGGACCTGCGATTACGGCTGCACCGGATCGGGCGCAGCGCGAGCAGCTGGAGCGACGTCCACACCGCGCTGGCCAGCTCGGCCCTGCTCGGGACGGGCGATGTCGCGATCGGGATCTCCCACAGCGGCGAGACGCTCGAAGTACTCGAACCGGTGACCCGGGCCGGCCGGCAAGGGGCGACGACTGTTGCCATCACCAACTATCCGCGCTCGCCGCTGGCGCAGGCCGCGGACATCGTGCTGGTCACGGCCGCCCGCGACGTCACGTTCCGGACCGGGGGACTGTCCGGCCGGCACGCCCAGATGATCGTGCTGGATGCGCTGTACCTCGGCGTGGCCCAACGCGACTACCCGCTGGCCGAGCAGGCCTTCGACGCCACCGCCGAGGCGGTCGCCGACCACCGCCGGCGGACATGAGCTCCCGCCCATGATCCGCCGCCCCATGATTCGCCGCGCCGGAGGCGTGGTGCCAGCAGCGTCCTGAACTTCTGCCCCTCGCTCCGTTCGACCGCCTTCCGAAGGAGAACCATGCAGAGCCCGCACCAGATCCTCGGCCCCAGCCGCCGCAGTCTGCTCCTCGGCGCCGGCGCCACCGCCCTCACCGCGGCCGCCGCAACTGCCACCTCCGCGACCACCGCATCCGCCACCACCGCCGGCGCCTCGGCGACCTCGGCGTCCGCAGCGGGTGGTGCGGTGCCGGCCGACGTCGCCGTACCGTCGCCGGACACGTTGCCGTTGACCGGTGGGCCCGACTTCCCGATCGGGTTGTTCTGGCCGCCGCACCCGTACGCGAGCACGGCCCAGCGGTTCGCGGAGATCAGGACCGCCGGGTTCGATTTCATTGTCTCCGGCAACTACGCAGGCGACGGCAACATCTTCCAGTACCAGCTCGGCCTGGCCCGCGACGCCGGCCTGAAGATGCTGATCTCGGACGACATCCAGATCCGCAACATGTCCCGCTGGTTCTCGATCTCCGACACCACCACCGACTTCCTCAGCGTCACGCCGGCCGAGGCCAGTGCGCTGTACGTCCGGGCACGCGACGCGTACGGACCGTACTCGTCGCTGGCCGGCTTCAACTTCTACGACGAACCCGGCGCGGGCTGGTTCGCGACACTGGCGAAGGCGCTCGCGATCTCGCGTGAGCTGGCGCCGCAGTTGCTGCCGTACATCAACCTGCTGCCGTCCGACGACGCGACGTACTACCGCAACTTCGTCGACGTGGTGAAGCCGTCGCTGATCTCCTTCGACCGGTACCCGCTGCTGTCCGAGGGGCGCGAGGACGAGAACTACTTCCACAACTGGGCGATCGTCCGGGATGCCGCCCTGCACGGCGATATCCCGGCCTGGACGTACATCCAGACGCTTGCCTACAACAACCATCGCGAGCCGACCGCGGCCGAGTTGCTCTGGCAGGTCAACATCAGCCTCGCGTACGGCGCGAAGGGCATCCAGTACTTCACGTACTGGACGCCGGAAGCTGCTCGTGGTGAAGGTTTCGGCCCGGCGCTGATCACGGTCGACGGCAAACGGACCCCGCGGTACGACGCCGCGAAGCAGATCAACACGACGTGGCTGCATCAGGTCGGGCGCGAGGTCAAGCCGCTCGTGTCCGAGTCCGTTGTGCACGCCAACGAGACTCCGCTGCCGAACGGCGCTGTCGGGTTCACGCCGACCAATCTGGTGTCGGCGGTCTCCGGGAACTCGGTTGTCGTGAGCACCTTCCGGTCGCGGGACGCGGCGTCGGGTGATCGCTGGCTGTTGGTTGCGAACCGCTCGCACAGCGCGCGGGCTCGTGCGGTCGTCGCGGTCAATGAGCAGACGGTTGGGTCGGTCGGGGTGTTCCAGCCGGCCAAGCAGAAGTACGTCTCGCAGCGGGTCGGACCTGTCCCGGTCAGCCTGGCTCCCGGTGCGGCGACGCTGATCAAGCTCGGCGCGAAGTAGTCAGGTCGTTTGGCCGGTGTAGATGCCCATCGCGCGGAAGCGGAGGGCCGGGGCCGCGTACTCCTCGAGGGCGTGCGCGGTCCAGCCGATCATCCGGGCGATGGCGAACAGCGCGTCGCCGGCGTCGGGGCGGAAGTTGTAGGCGTGCATGATCGCCGCGATGGCGAGATCGCTGTTCGGGAACGTCGGGCTGCGCTCGGAGATCGCGGCGATCGTGCCGACGATCGGGTGGTCACCGAGCAGTTCGAGGAGTACTTCGGCGCGTGGGTCGCGGTGCTCGTAGATCCGGTGACCAAAACCGGGGATCGGTTCGCCTGACCGCAACTGGTCCGACAGGGCCTTCAGCGGATCCTGCTGTGCTCGCCGGAGGAACTCGTACGCGAGGGTCGGCGCAGCACCGTGGTACTGCCCGTCGAGCGCACCGAGCCCGGCGGAGATGACGGCGTACAGGTTCGCGCGCGCACTGGCGGCGACCCGCGCGGCGACGGTCGACACCGCCAGCCCGTGGTCGGCCAGCAGGATGAGCGCCGCATCAAGCACCTCCGCCCGTGGCGGTTCGTCGGAGAGCTTGGGCCACAGACGTGCGCCGAGGGTCGCGCCGGCGGCCACGTAGTCACCGGGCAGCGCGGTCACCAAGGTCTCGATCAGCTGGCCGGCTGCAGCAGTCACCGCGGGAACCGACAGGTCGAACCGCAACGGATCGGCGGCCCCGAGCACAGCCACCGCAACCCGCAAGCGGTCGGTCAGCCGCGCGGTATCCGGCGCCACGGCAATCGCCGCCCGGGCCAGCTTCACCCCCTCCCGCGTCACCGCGAACCCCGCCGCGGCAGAGCCGTCGGCGGTCGTCGATGGCTGAGGCGGGGCCTCGCCGGTCCACAGGAGGTTGGCTACTTGTTCGACCGTCCAACTGGTGGCCAGGGAGCTTGCGGGGTGGCCTCGGTAGTAGAGCTCGTCGTGCTGGAGGAGGGTTAGTTCGGATTCGATGCGTTCTACTACGCCGGAGTGGTCGACGGAGCGGCTGGCCAGGCGGTCGACCTCGGTGGTGGAGAAGAGGCTGCCGCGGCGGCCGCGGGCTCGGATGCTGGTCAGGAGGCCGCGGCTGACGTACGCGTAGATCGTCTCCGGCTTGACCTGCAGCCGGCGCGCGACCTCCGCGGTGGTCAGGTAATTCTCGTCACCTTCGGCCGTCATCCCCGCTCCTCGAGCCATTCACATTGACTGGATCAATATTGACAATAGTTGATTGCGTGTCAACTCTGAAGATATGTCAACAACGATCAATGTTCCGCCCGGTCTGCGCAACGTCGTCGTCACCGAGACGACCCTCGGCGACGTCCGTGGTGACGAGGGGTTCTACCACTACCGCCAGTACTCGGCGATCGATCTCGCCAAGTCGAAGACGCTCGAAGACGTCTGGTACCTGATGTTCGAGGGCCACCTCCCGACCGACGCCGAACGCGACCGGTTCGTCGCCGAGCTCGCGCCGCTGCGGGTCCTGCCCGACGAGGTCACCGCGGTCCTGCCCGCGATCGCGAATGCCGGGGCGAAGTTCAACCCGCTCGCCGGTCTCCGCACCGCCCTGTCGCTCCTGGCGGCGGTCCGGGGCCTGCCGCCGCTCTGGGATGTCGACGCGGCCCGCCGCAAGGCCGACGCGATGCTGGTCTGCGCGGTCACCCCGACGATCCTCGCGGCCCTCTACCGGCTGCGCGAAGGCCAGCAGCCGTTGGAGCCCCGCGCCGACCTGTCGGCGGCAGCGAACTGGCTCTACCTGGTCACGGGCACCGAGCCGACCGCCGTACACGTGACTGCGGTCGAGCATTACCTCGTCTCGACCGTGGACCACGGCTTCAACGCGTCCACGTTCACCGCGCGGGTGATCGCCTCCACCGGCGCTGACGTCGTCTCGGCCGTGGCCGGCGCGATCGGCGCGTTCTCCGGCCCGCTGCACGGCGGCGCCCCGGACCGCGCTCTGGCCAGCCTCGACGAGATCGGTACGCCGGACCGCATCGACGCCTGGGTCCGCGCGAAGGTGTCCGCCGGCGACCGGATCATGGGCTTCGGGCACGCGGTCTACCGCACCGAGGACCCGCGGTCGCTGATGCTGCGCGACATCGCCCGCGGTATCGGCGGCGACCTGGTCGACTTCGCCACCACCGTCGAGCAGCGCATCGTCGACGTCCTCGCCGAGCTGAAGCCCGGCCGCAACCTCTACGCGAACGTCGAGTTCTACGCCGGCGTCGTGATGGAGCTCTGCGGCATCCCGCGCCCGATGTTCACGCCGACCTTCGCCGTCAGCCGCATCATCGGCTGGTCCGCCAACATCCTCGAACAGGCCCAGGACCCGAAGATCATCCGCCCGATCGCGACGTACGTCGGCCCGCAGCCGCCCGCGCCGATCTCCTAGACGAACTGCATGACCCCGTCGTCGACCGGGCTGAAGCGGAGCGACACCAGGTCGCGCGGGTAGTTCTGCCGGAGGCGCCAGGGCCCCTGACTGCCCTGGCGCGGAAGGATCGCGGCGGCGCGGCGGATGTAGCCGGAGGAGAGGTCGACGACCGGGCGCGGCGGGGCGTCGTACTCGGCCTGGTCGACCTCGGGGATGCAGATGCGGGTGCCGGTGGCGGTCAGGTGGTTGAGGAGCCGGCAGACGTACTGCGAGGTCAGGTCGGAGCGCAGCGTCCAGGAGTTGTTCGTGTAGCCGATGCACCAGGCAAGGTTCGGTACGCCGCTCAGCATCATGCCCTTGTAGACGAACATGTCGTGCGGCTCGACGGACCGCCCGTCCACCGTCAGCTGGATGTTGCCGAGCGCAACCATGCGGAGGCCGGTCGCGGTGACGACGAGATCGGCCTCCAGCTCCTGCCCGGACCGCAACAGCAGACCGTGCGGGGTGAACCGGTCGATCTCGTCGGTGACCACCGAGGCCGACCCGTTGTGCAACGCCTTGAACAGGTCGGCGTCCGGCACCAGGCACAGCCGCTGGTCCCACGGTTTGTACTGCGGGGTGAAGTGCGGATCGACCGGGATCGACTCCGGGAGCTGCCTGGCCACCGTGCTGTTGAGCAGCCACGCGGCATGCGCCGGCCACTTGCGGAACGCACTGTAGAGCGCGGTGCTCACGGCAACGTTCTTCCCACGGATCAACCGGTGCGCGAGGTTCTCCGGCAGTACGGCGCGGAGGCGGTCGGAGAATGCGTCGCGGGCGGGACGCGAGGCGACGTAGCTCGGCGTTCGCTGCAGCATCGTCACGTGTTCCGCCGTACCGGCCATGGCGGGCACGAGCGTCACCGCGGTCGCGCCGCTGCCGATGACGACAACTCGCTGCCCGGTGTAGTCCAGGTCGGACGGCCAGTGCTGCGGGTGCACGATCCGGCCCTCGAACGAACTCTGCCCCTCGAAGTCGACCACATACCCCGAGTCGTAGTCGTAGTACCCGCTGCACACGTAGAGGAACGAACACGTGTAAGAACCAGTCCCCGTCTCCACGGTCCACAGCGCGTCCGACGACGACCATGAGGCGCGGACGACGCGCTGGCCGAAGCGGATGTGCTTGTCGATGCCGTACGCCGACGCGGTCTCGTGCAGGTAGTCGAGGATCGACGGCCCGTCCGCGATCGCCTTCGCCGCCTTCCACGGGTGGAACGGGAAGCCGAGCGTGAACATGTCCGAGTCCGATCGCACCCCCGGGTACCGGAACAGGTCCCAGGTGCCGCCGAGGGCGTCGCGCGCCTCGAGAACGGCGTACGTTCGATCCGGGCAACGGGTCTGCAGACGGTACGCCGCGCCGATGCCGGACAGGCCGGCACCGACGATCAGCACGTCCAAGTGCTCCATCGAACTCACAGTACTCAACAGTAATGAAGATTCTTCCGCGGTGTTGTCGATTCCGTGTGGCGGCGATCGTCAGCAAGATGTTCAGTACAAGAACTACCCGAGGGAGAGCCTGAGATGGCGCAGTACATGTTCCTGCTGTACGACAGCGAAGAGTGGTACGACAACGTCACGCCGGACGACTGGCAGCAGGCGATGAAGCTGCACGGGGCGTTCGCCGAGGCGGTGGAGAAGGCCGGGGCGCGGATCCTCGGCGGGGAGGCGCTCGAGCGGTCCACCACCGCGAGCACGGTCAAGCAGCGCGAGGGCGCCGAGCCGCTGGTCACCGACGGCCCGTTCATCGAGACCAAGGAGGCGCTCGGCGGGTACTACGTGATCGAGGCCCGCGATCTCGACCAGGCGCTGGAGCTGGCCAAGATCTGCCCGTCCGGCAACGTCGAGGTCCGCCCGGTGATGGACACCTCCGGCGACTCCGGACCGCAGGACTGACATGCCTCGACCGGGTACGCCGGCCTTCCGTCCGGTCGGCGTACCCGTGGGGGAGGAGTCGTGACGGAAGCCGTTGAGGTGACCCGGGTCGTCGACCGGGCGCATCGGGAGAGCTGGTCGACGGTCCTGGCGTCGGTCGTGCGGCTGACGCGGGACCTCGACCTGGCCGAGGACTGTACGCAGGACGCCTTCGTCCAGGCGTTGCGGACCTGGCCGGACGGGATCCCGGCGAACCCGGGCGGCTGGCTGACGACGGTGGCGCGCCGCCTGGCGCTGGATCGGCTGCGGCGGGAGACGAACCTGTGGCGGAAGCTCCCGCTGCTGGTCGAGGAGCCTGGCGAGGTCGAGCAGCCGACGGACCCGCTGAGGCTGGTGTTCACCTGCTGCCACCCGGCGCTGGCGCGCGAGTCGCAGGTCGCGCTGACCCTGAGGCTGATCTGTGGACTGACGACCCGCGAGGTCGCGGCGGTGCTGCTGATCAGCGAGTCGACGGCGGCCGCGCGGATCACCCGGGCCAAGAAGAAGATCGCGGCGGCGGGTATCCCGTACCGGATCCCGGCGGACCACGAGCTGCCGGCGCGGGTGGATGTTGTGCTGACCGTCGTGCATCTGGTGTACACGGCGGGGCATGTGGCGGCCGGGTCGGAGTTGACCAGGACCGATCTGACCGGGCGAGCGATCGGGCTGGCGCGGATGCTCGAGCGTCTGATGCCGGACGAGCCGGAGCCGCAGGCGCTACTCGGGCTGCTGCTGATGACCGAGGCGCGGGGTGACGCACGGGTCAGTGCGGACGGCGAGCTGGTGCTGCTGGCGGATCAGGACCGGTCGCGGTGGGATGCGCCGATGCTGGCGGAGGGGGTGTCGCGAGCGACGGCAGCGCTGGAGCGGGGGCAGGGGCGGTTCGCGTTGCAGGCGGCGGTGGCCGGGCTCCACGTGACCGCGCCGTCCTGGTCGAGGACGAACTGGGGGCAGGTGGTCCGGATGTACGACGCGATGATGGTGAGCTGGCCGACGCCGATCGTCGCCCTGAACCGGGCCGCCGCGCACAGCCTGGTGCCCGGCGCCGACCTGGACCTGGTCCTCGCCGAGTTGGATGCCCTGAGCAAGGAGCCCGCGCTGGCGTCGTACGCCTATCTGCCGGCGACCCGGGCCGATGTCCTGACCCGGTTGGAGCGCCCCGACGAGGCAGGCGAGGCCTACCGCGCGGCGATAGCCCTCACCGCCAACGAAACCGAACGCCGCTTCCTCACCACCCGCCTGCACAACCTCGCCTAACCCCGCGGCCCGGCCCCGCGGCCCGGCCCCGCGGCCCGGCCCGGCCCGGCGGCCCGGCCCGGCGACGGTGGAGGTTTTCTCGCCGCTCAGGGCAGGAAATCCTCCTAGGAGGGTTTTGAAACGCGCCTAGGAGGGTTCTTGGTTGGGGGCAGACGGGGCGGAGGCTTGCCGAGGTGCGGGGTTAGGCGAGGTTGTGCAGGCGGGTGGTGAGGTGCGGGCGGGGGGGGCGTGGTGCGGGGGCGTGGTGCGGGGGCGTGGTGCGGGGGCGTGGTGCGGGGGCGTGGTGCGGGGGCGTGGTGCGGGGGCGTGGTGCGGGGGCGTGGTGCGGGGGCGTGGTGCGGGGGCGTGGTGCGGGGGCGTGGTGCGGGGGCGTGGTGCGGGGGCGTGGTGCGGGGGCGTGGTGCGGGGGCGTGGTGCGGGGGCGTGGTGCGGGGGCGTGGTGCGGGGGCGTGGTGCGGGGGCGTGGTGCGGGGGCGTGGTGCGGGGGCGTGGTGCGGGGGCGTGGTGCGGGGGCGTGGTGCGGGGGTGGGCTGGGTCAGTCGCGTGGCGCCCACAGCTGATCGGCGTCGCCGGCTTCCATCCGGCCCCGGTACACGTCGATCTTGTGGTCGATGAGCTCGAGGCTCTCCTGCAGCTCGGCGAGCTGGGTGAGTACGTCGGAGCGGTGGGCCTCGAGTAGCTCGAGGCGGTCCTTCTCGTTGCCGCGGCCGGCAAGGACGAGCTCGGCGTACTGGCGGATCATGCGGATCGGCATCCCGGTGGCGCGGAACTTCGTGCAGATCTTGATCCAGTCCAGATCGATCTGGCGGTACCGACGGCGCCCGCCGACGGTGCGGTCGACGGTGGTGACGACCAGGCCGGCGCGTTCGTAGTACCGGAGCGTGTGGACGCTGACGCCGGTGTGTTCGGCGGCTTCGGCGATGCTGATCCCGCGTTCATTGACTTCGAGCACGCTCTAAATCCTAGCGTGGTCGGTATGACCCTTCCAACGCTCGAGGACACTGGTCTGACCAGTGCCCGCCGGTACGCCGTCCTCGTCATCTGCTGTGCGAGCCTGCTGATCTCGGTGATGGACATCTCGATCGTCAACGTCGCCCTGCCCGCGATCCGGGACGGGCTCGGCGCCTCGACGGCCGGCCTGCAGTGGACCGTCGACGCCTACACGCTCGTGCTCGCGAGCTTCCTGTTGCTGGCCGGTTCGACCGCGGACCGGTTCGGCCGCCGCCGGATGTTCCGCCTCGGGCTGGTCGTGTTCGGCATCGGTTCGCTGTTGTGCAGCCTGGCGCCCGGCATCGGCTGGCTGATCGCCGCGCGGGCCGTGCAGGCGGTCGGCGGCACGCTGCTGAACCCGGTCGCGATGGCGATCGTGGTGACGGTGTTCCCCGATCGGGCCGAGCGGGCGCGGGCGATCGGGATCTTCGGCGCGACGGCCGGTCTGTCGCTCGTCCTCGGCCCGATCCTCGGCGGTGCGCTCGTCGACGGCCTCGGCTGGCGGTCGATCTTCTGGGTGAACCTCCCGATCGTCGTACTCGCGGTCGTGTTCACCAGCTTGTTCGTCCCCGAGTCGCGCGCAGCCCGCGGCCGCCGGTTCGATCCGGTCGGTCAGCTCCTGGTCATCTTCGTCCTCGGCGGCGTCGTGTCGGCAATCATCGAGTCCGAGAAGCACGGCTGGGGTACGCCTCTGGTGCTCGGACTGCTCGTGGTCGCGGCCGTGTCGGCGGTCGCGCTGATCGGGTACGAACGCCGGCGCGAGGAACCGCTGCTGGAGCTTCGCCTGTTCCGCAGCGTCCCGTTCAGCTCGGCCGTGCTGATCGCGATGTTCGCCTACAGCGGCTTCGGCGCGTTTCTCTTCGTCACGACGCTCTACCTGCAGAGCGTCCGCAATCTGTCCGCGCTCGACGCCGGTCTGTCCTTGCTGCCGGTCGGCCTGCTGATCTGCGTCCTGTCGCCGCTCACCGGCCGCGTGGTCGGTTCGCTCGGACCACGCCTACCGCTGGTCGTCGCGGGTACTGCGCTGACGCTCGGAGCGGCCGCATCGATGACGATCGGCATCTCGACCTCGCTGCCGGTGATCCTCGCGATCTTCCTGCTTTTCGGCGTCTTCCTGGGCACCATCAACCCGCCGATCGCGAACTCGGCGGTCTCCGGGATGCCCGCGTCGATGACCGGTCTCGCGGCCTCACTCGCGTCGGTCGGCCGGCAGACCGGTACGTCGCTCGGGGTCGCGATCGCCGGATCGATCGTCGGGGCCAAGGCGACGACCGATCCGGAGGCGTTCGTCCACGCTGCTCATCTCGTGTGGTGGCCGATCATCGCGATGGGACTCGTCGTACTGGCGCTGGCCTTGCTGAGCACGAGCCGCCGGGCGCTTCTCACGGCGCAGGCGGTGTGAGCGGCAGACCGAAGTACGGGACGAGGCTCGGCGTGCTGAAGACGTGGATGTGGGTGAGGCCGGTGGCCGTCGGGGTGAGTACGGCGACGCCGTACGGCTCGCCCTTGAAGTACGCACCGACCGCCGGCTGGCCGTTCGCGACGATCGGGATCATCGCCCAGTCCCCAGGGGCACCGAGCGCGGACTCCAGCAGTTGCAGGCACATCACCCGGCCGTCGAACCACGCCGTCGTACCGACCATCTCGATCGCTGCGTCGGCACGCAGCGCCCGCTCGAGAGCAGCCAGGTCGGCGTTCTCGAAGCCGCTGATGTAGTCCGCGAGCAGGGCTCGGGCCCGCGGGTCGTCCGGCTCGACGACTGCGTCGGTGGGGTTCTCGTCGAGACGGGCTCGCGCTCGTTGCAGGGTGCTCTTCACGGCCGCGACGGAGGTGTCGAGCATGGTCGCGACCTCGGACGCCGGGAACGCGAGCACCTCCCGCAGGATCAGTACGGCACGTTGCTTGGCCGGCAGGTACTGCAACGCCGCGATGAGCGCGAGCCGCAGGCTCTCCCGGGTGGTGACGATCGTCGCGGGGTCATGGACCAGGGACTCTGCGATCGGTTCCACGAACAGTACGGACGGGTCGTCGGGAGGTGCGCCGGGGGAGAGGTCGGTCGCCGGAGCACCCAGCCCGGACGGCAGCGCGCGGCGGCCACGCTGCTCGAGGGCGGTCAGGCAGACGTTGGTCGCGATCCGGTACAGCCAGACCCGCACCGACGACCGTCCTTCGAACGCCGACCACGACCGCCACGCCCGCAGGTACGTCTCCTGGACGGCGTCCTCGGCCTCGTGCACGGACGCGAGCATCCGGTAGCAGTGGGCCAGCAGCTCCTTGCGGAACGGCTCGGTCCGACCAGTGAACTCGGTCGTCACCACTACCTCCTCGGTCGTCACAGGCCCAGCACCGGCCGTGCCCAGCGTGCCATTCGCTGGATGGCATCGTCGGCCTCCGGCGCGCGACCCGCCGCCATCTGGAACGTGTGCTGCATCTGCGGGAACACGTCCAGCCCTACGTCGACTCCCGCCTTCTCCGCGGCCGCGGCAAGCTGCTGAGCGTCATCGAGGAGTACTTCGTCGCCGCCGACCTGGATGTAGATCGGTCCGAGCCCGGTCAGGTCGCCGTACAACGGGTTCACGAACGGGTCCTGGGGCGAGCCATCAGGCCCGAGGAAGATCCACCCGAGCCCGCGGACCAGGTCCCGGTGGAAGAACGCGTCGCGATCCCGGTTGGCGTCGTACGACGCTCCGGTCGCCTCGAAGTCCACCGCCGGCGAGAACGGCATCGCGCCGGCGGGCAGCGGCAGGCCGATCGAGCGGGCGCGGAGCTGGGTGGTGATGGCCATCGCGCCTCCCACCGAGTCGCCGGTGAACAGGATGTGCCCGGGTGCGATGCCTTGGTCCAGCAGCCAGCGGTAGGTGCCGACCGCATCGTCGAGCTGCGCCGGATGCGTGTGCTCGGGCGCCAACGGGTAGTCGAAGACCAGCGCGCGGGCGCCGACCGCCCGGGCGAGGTGAGCGAAGAGCTTCCGGTGCGAGTACCGCGATCCGCCGATGTAGCCGCCGCCGTGGAAGCACAGCAGCACTCGGTCCGCGACGGCGCCGTGCGGCACGATCCAGAGCGCGGGCCGGCCGTCGACCGAGAGGTAGTCCACGTCGGCCGGCTCGGTGGTGAGCTCGGCCCAGCGGTGATCGCCCAGTTCCTGATCACCTTCCGGGGTGTCCTGCTCGGCGGACACCCGCGCCGCGGCCCAGTGCCGCCGGACCGCCTCCGACTCGTTGCTCGGCATCGTGATTCCTTCCGTTGCTGGTCGTTATCGGTACTGACCGGTGACCCCACGAAAAGGAATCGGTGCTTCACTGGGAGCATGAGCACTCCGGGCTCAGGATCCGACCCGGGACCCTCACTGACGGCCTCGGAAGAACGCACGTGGGCGATGGTCGCGCATGTGGGGGTGTTCATCGCGGCCTGGCTGGCGATGGGCTTTCTCTGCCCGTTGATCATCTGGCTGCTGTTCCGCGGCCGCTCGGAGTTCGTCCGGCGGAACGCGCTCGAGTCGCTGAACTTCCAGATCTCGCTGCTGATCTACACCGCGATCGCGGTGGTGCTGGTGCTGATCACGTTCGGTCTCGGCGTGCTGATCATCGTGCCGCTGATCGTGATCGGTGCGGTGGCGGCGGTGGTGGTCATCGTTCGCGCCACCATCGCGGCCTCCAGCGGGCAGGAGTACCGCTATCCGCTGACGATCCGGGTGGTCCGTTAGGGTCGGGCCGGTGGAGCTCATCGGCCAGGGGATGGAAGGCGCGGTCTACGACCTCGGGGACGGGACCGTTCGGAAGGTCTGGTTCGATCGGCGGCCGGAGGACGTCCGGCCGCTGCAGGCGTTCCTGGACGAACTGCCGCCGCTGCCGTTCCGCACGCCGCGGATCCGCGAGATCACCGCGGGCGAGAACGGCCTGGCGATCAGCGTCGAGGACAAGCTGACCGGCGTACCGCTGCACGAGGCCGGTCTGCCGGAGGAGCAGGCGCTGGAGGCGTTCGTTGCGGTTGTGGAGGCACTGCGTGCCGTGCAGCCTGGTCCGGCGAGCAAGGCGATGCCGGTGATCAACCAGCCGTTCTGGAAGGCGACCTGGGGCGAGAGCCTGGCAGCGCTGGTACGGCGGCGTGCGGACGAGTCACGTGTGCACTTGGAGCGTGACGTGCCGGGCTTCGCGGGTCTGCTGGCTGAGCTGCTCGACGGTCTCACCCAGCTCCGGCCTGACGAGCTGAGCGTCGTACACGGGGACATCTGCCCGCCCAACGTACTGATGGACGGCTCTCGCGTGGCAGCCGTGCTGGACTGGGGTTTCCTCTCCACCGCAGGCGACAACACGTTCGAGGCGTCGCTGGCGGCGGGGTTCTTCGAGATGTACGGGCCGGAGGCGCGGCGGCTCGATGAGCTGTTGCTGGACCGGTTCGCCGGGCTCGGGCACGACCGGGAGCGGATGCGGCTGTACCGGCGGGCGTACGCGATCGTCACCGCGACCATCTACGACGAGAACGCGGGCGACGGGCACTACGTCTGGTGCGTCAACCAGCTCACGAGGTGATCGGTACGCCGGCGCGCAGGTTGTGGAGCTGATCCGGCGCGGCCAGGAGCATCGGGAGGCGCCGGGCGTTCAACGGCGAGACCAGGCCGGCCAGCTCCTCCGGCGCGTGCCACGACAGCCCGCGGATCTCGAAGCCGTCCGGTTGCAGTTCGTCGATCAGCGACGGGTCGTGGACGCCGCCGTCGTACAGGATCTCGACCGCGTCGCCCCAGCCCTCCCAGCGCGGCAGCCAGTCGATCGCAAGGACGCCGAGCAGCGGCAACGCCGTACCGACCTCCTCCTGCATCTCCCGGGACGCCCCGGTCGCAGGGTCCTCGTCCGGCTCGACCACGCCGCCAGGCAGCTCCAGGTCCTTCTTGTAGCTGACCTGGCACAGCAGCACCCGCCCGGCCGTGTCCCGTACGACGACGTGCGCGATGACGCGCTTCTTGGGCAGCGTCGAGTCCATCAACGCCGTCCAGCCCGTCACCGTGTCCGGACGGGGGTCGTCGACGCGCATGCCGTAGATCGCGACGTCCCGGCGTTCCCCGTCGACCAGGGCCGCCCCACGCAGTACGCCCTCGCGCCGGAAACCGGACCGGATGGCGATCCGGCCCGACGAGTGCAGTTCGGGATCGACCTCCACCTGCAGCCGCTCCAGGCCGAGCTCACCGAACGCGTACTCGGCCACGAGCCGCACAGTCCGCTCTGCCACCCCGATACCGCCGTCGAGCGCCCAGGTGACCAGGCCGACCCCAGGCGTCGTCCGGCGGACCTCGACGGTGCCGACCGGTTCGCTGGGCTCGACGTCGGTGCGCTCGACGTCGAAGGTCACCAACTGCCCGTTGGGCTGCGAAGGACGCAGCGTCAGCTCATCATCTGACAGCGGATGTACGGCGGTCACGCCGTGAACGCTACCCGGTGAACCGCAGGTACACCGTCGCCAGGGGTGGCACGGACAGCTCGGTGCTCGTGGTCATCCCGTGCCACTCCGGCCCGTCCGCCTCGACAGCGCCGAAGTTGCCGACACCGGATCCGCCGTAGGTTCCCGCGTCGGTGTTGACGACCTCTTCCCAGCGCCCGGCGTACGGGAGGCCGAGGCGGTAGCCGTGGTGCGGGACCGCGGAGAAGTTCGCGATACACGCCACGGTCGGCTCACCCTCGTCGCCGTACCGGACGAAGGAGAAGATGTTGTTGCTGGCGTCGTTCGCGTCGATCCAGCTGAACTTCTCCGCCTCGTGGTCGGTCCGCCAGAACGCCGGAGTGTCCTTGTAGACCCGGTTCAGGTCGCGGACCAGTTGCTGCAGGCCCTGGTGGTCGCTGTGGTCCAGCAGCCACCAGTCGAGCTCGCCCTTCTCCGACCACTCCGACTCCTGGCCGAACTCGCAGCCCATGAACAGCAGCTGCTTGCCCGGGTGCGCCCACATCATCGCCAGGTACGCGCGGAGGTTCGCCAGCTGCTGCCAGCGGTCGCCGGGCATCTTGCGCAGCAACGAGCCCTTGCCGTGCACGACCTCGTCGTGGGACAGCGGGAGGACGAAGTTCTCGGAGTACGCGTACATCATCGAGAACGTCATCTCGTGGTGGTGGTACTGGCGATGGACCGGCTCGTGCTCCAGGTAGCGGAGCGAGTCGTTCATCCAGCCCATGTTCCACTTGAAGCCGAACCCCAGGCCGCCCAGGTGCGTGTCCCGGGTGACGCCCGGCCAGGACGTGGACTCCTCGGCGACCGTGATCACGCCCGGGACCCGCTTGTACAGGGTCGCGTTCATCTCCTGCAGGAACGAGACGGCCTCGAGGTTCTCGCGGCCGCCGTACTGGTTCGGGACCCACTGGCCGTCCTGCCGTGAGTAGTCCAGGTAGAGCATCGAGGCGACCGCGTCCACGCGCAGGCCGTCGATGTGGAACTCCTCGGCCCAGTAGATCGCGTTCGCCACCAGGAAGTTCCGCACCTGGGGGCGGCCGAAGTCGAACACCAGCGTGCCCCAGTCCGGCTGCTCGCCGCGGCGCGGATCCGGGTGCTCGTACAGCGGCGTACCGTCGAAGCGGGCCAGCGCCCAGGCGTCCTTCGGGAAGTGTGCAGGGACCCAGTCGACGATCACGCCGATCCCGGCCTGGTGCAGCCGGTCGACCAGCAGCCGGAAGTCGTCCGGGTCGCCGAACCGCGACGTCGGCGCGAAGTACGACGTGACCTGGTACCCCCAGGAGCCGCCGAACGGGTGCTCCATCACCGGCATCAGCTCGACATGGGTGAACCCCATGTCGTTGACGTAGGCAACGAGTTCGTCGGCCAGCTCGCGGTACGACCGGCCCTTCCGCCAGGACCCGAGATGTACTTCGTACACGCTCATCGGCTCGGCGTACGCCTGTGCGTTCGCGCGGTGCTCCAGCCAGGCGGCGTCGCTCCACTCGTACGACGATTCGGTGACGACGGACGCGTTCGCCGGGGGAGTCTCGGCCAGGTTCGCCATCGGGTCGGCTTTCTGCCGCCAGACGCCGTCGCGGCCGCAGATGTCGAACTTGTACCGCGTGCCCGCGCCGATACCGGGCACGAAGATCTCCCAGACGCCGGACGAACCCAGCGAGCGCATCGGGTGCGCGCGGCCGTCCCAGAAGTTGAAGTCCGCGGTCAGCCGGATCCCCTGCGCGTTCGGGGCCCAGACGGCGAAGGACGTCCCGGTGACGGTGCCGGTCGGGCCGTCGTACCGGCGGACGTGGGCGCCGAGCACGGTCCACAGCTGCTCGTGCCGGCCCTCGCCGATCAGGTGCAGGTCGACCTCGCCGAGCGACGGGAGATAGCGGTACGGGTCGTCGACCACGGTCGCGGGACCGTCGGTGTACGTCACCTCGAGCCGGTAGTCCGGGACCTTCTCGACGTCGAGCACACCGACCCAGATCCCGTCGTGCTCGTGCCGGAGGTCGAGGCGCTGGTCGTCGTACAGCACGGTGACGCTCTTCGCGAACGGCCGCAGCGCGCGAACGGTCACCCCGTGCTCGCCGAGATGCGGGCCGAGCACCCGATGAGGATCGTGGTACGTGCCGGCGACGAGTCTCTCCAGCTCGGTCCGATCGACCGGGACCGCTGTCACCACAGGCTCCTCGACCGCCACCACAGGCTCCTCAAAAGCTTCGCGCTCTCCCATGAATCCCATCCTGCCCGATCAACACCTTCAACGCCCCACCCCGTACCCGCCGAGTCCCGACGTACACAATCCCTAGCCGGCCAGCGCAGCCCGTACGGCGTTGAGACGGGCGGTGTAGCGGGGCCAGGCGAAGCCGGTCCGGGTGTAGCTCGTGATGGTTCCGGCGAGCAGAGTAGTGGCTTGGCGGTCGACCGCCGTACAGGTCGCGGCGACCTGCTCCGGGTCGGCCGCCTGGGCGTCGGCCGCGCAGGAGGTGACGAGGATGGTCAGCGCGGGTGCTTGGCTGAGCAACGCGGCGACGATCTCCGCGGTGTGCTCGACGACATGCTCCGCGTTGTCGAGCACGAGCACCGAACCGTCCAACGCGGTCGCGGCCGCACCGGTCGGATCGTGTCCGCCGGCGTCATCACCCACAATCGCTTCCAGCACAGCACTCTCACGCTGCAACGGCGCCAGTTCAACCAGCCGTACGACGCGCTCCACCGCCCGCGCCGCCTCGAACGCAAGCCGAGACTTCCCACTACCGGGTCCGCCCGTCAACGTAACCAGCCCCGACTCACCCATCCGCTGCACGAGTGAAGCAAGCTCCTGCTCGCGTCCCACGAAGCTCGTCAACGGAGCCGGCAGCTCAACCGCCCGCCCGCTCACCGACGAGCCACCCAGCGCAACCGGCGACGGGCTGGGTTTGCCGGCTGTCGCGTGGGCGGGGTCTACGCCTAGGTCGTCGGCCCCGCTCTGTAATCTCAGCCGACTTGGGATTACTTGGCGGAGATTTGGGGTACTACTGTTCGGCCAACTGAGCCGCCGCGGACAGCGGGATCTGCAGCCAGGTCGGCCGGTTCCGGGCCTCGTACAGCACCTCGTAGATCACCTTGTCGGCGAGGAACGAGTTCAGCAGCACGGTCTGCTCGCGCGGATCGGTGCCCGCGACTTCGGCGTACCCGTCGCAGAAGGCCTGCTGGTTGCGGGTGGCCCACTCGGCCGCGCGATACGCGATCTGCTGGTCGCCCCGGTGGTCGGCCAGCAGCGACCGGGCTGCGTAGTCGAACGAGCGCAGCATCCCGGCGATGTCCTTCACCGGGGTGTCCAGCGCCCGGCGCTCGATCAGCGACTTGGCCGGCTCGCCCTCGAAGTCGATCAGCTTCCAGCCGTCGATGGTCCGCAGCACCTGTCCGAGATGGAAGTCGCCGTGGATCCGCTGCACCGTGACCGGCTGGTTGTACGCCGCCAGCGCGTCGAACGCGCGCGTCAGACCCTCGGCGTACGGCTCGAGCTCCGGGATCGCGGCCGTGGCCTTCTGCAGCCGGCGACGCATCGCGTCCGCGTGCTCCACCAGCTTGGCCGGCTCCCAGATGTCGGTGCCGAGCGCCTTGGCCAGCTCCGAGTGCACCTGCGCGGTGCTCGCGCCGAGCCGGTGCGACTCGGGCGCGAAATCACCGCCGACCTCCTCGGCGTGCAGGTCGGCCTCGGCGTACAGGTCCCGCACCGACGAGGTCGCGAACGACCAGCCGTCGGTGGCGTTGCTCTGGAACGCCGTCATCATCGCCAGCTCACCCGCATCGGTGCCGCCGCCGGCGCGCGGCCACCTACCGCGCGCAGACCCCAGCACCTCCGGAACCAGCTCGGACCCGGACTCGGTGAGCGCCGACTCGATCTCGACACCCGGATTGCTCCCGGGCTCGAGCCGGCGGAACACCTTCAGCAGCGCGACGTCGCCGAACACCAGCGACGTGTTGCTCTGCTCGACGGTGAGGACCAGCGACTGCGCGTCCTCCGGTACGACGATGTTGTGGTCCGGAGCCTGGACGGGATGGAACTCCAGCCCGTCCAGCTGCCGTCCGTGCGTCAGCCCGTCCAGCCAGTACGGCGTCGCGTCCTTGTCGTGCAGAGCGTCGTACACCCAGACCTCGGCGTCGCCGAGATCCGGCTCCGCCCACTCACCGACCAGCGCATGGCCGAGGTTGTCGACCGGTGTGCGGTGGTAGCTGAGCGGGAGCTGGTACACCCGGATCGGGGTCTCCACCCCAGGCGGACCCGCACAGTAGACGAACCCGATCCGGACCGCCGGCCAGGCGCCCTCGTCCGACAGCCACACCGAGGTGGCCATCGCTTCGACGCGGACGTCGTGTCCCTTCTCGCCGAACCACCTCTGGCCCGCGCAGAAGGACTGGACCTGGTCCAGATGCGAACTCACTACATGCTCTCCTCGTGGTCAGCCGGCTTCGCCAGCCGGAACCAGTAGAAACCGTGGGCACCGAGGGTCAGAAGGTAGGGCAACTCCCCGATCGTCGGGAAGTGCACACCGCCGAGCAACTCGATCGGTTCCACTCCTTGCCACTGCCGCAGATCCAGCTCGATCGGCTGCGGGAACCTCGACAGGTTGTTCACGCACAGCACCACGTCGTCGCCGAACTCGCGCACGTACGACAGCACGCTCGGGTTGGAGCCGCCCAGATCCGTAAAAGTACCCATGCCGAAACACGGGTGCTGCTTGCGGGTCTGGATCATCCGCCGGGTCCAGTGCAGCAGCGACGAGGCGTTCTCCATCTCGGCCTCGACGTTCACCGCCTGGAAGCCGTAGACCGGGTCCATGATCACCGGCAGGCTGAGCTTGCCCGGCGTCGCGGTGGAGAACGAGGCGTTACGGTCCGGGGACCACTGCATCGGGGTCCGGACGCCGTCGCGGTCGCCCAGCCAGATGTTGTCGCCCATGCCGATCTCGTCGCCGTAGTACAGGATCGGCGAGCCGGGCAGGCTGAGCAGCAGCGCGGTGAACAACTCCATCTTGTTGGTGTCGTTGTCCAGCAGCGGCGCGAGGCGACGGCGGATGCCGATGTTCGCCTTCATCCGCGGGTCCTGCGCGTACTCGCCCCACATGTAGTCGCGCTCTTCGTCGCTGACCATCTCGAGGGTGAGCTCGTCGTGGTTGCGCAGGAAGATGCCCCACTGGCAGGTGTCCGGGATCTCCGGTGTCTGGGCCAGGATCTCCGAGATCGGGAACCGGGACTCCCGGCGGACGCCCATGAAGATCCGCGGCATCACCGGGAAGTGGAACGCCATCTGGCACTCGTCGCCGCCGGAGTCGCGGTCGCCGAAGTACTCGACCACGTCGGCCGGCCACTGGTTCGCCTCGCAGAGCAGGACGCGGTCCTCGTAGTTCGCGTCGACCTCCTTGCGGACCCGCTTGAGGAACTCGTGGGTGCGGGGGAGGTTCTCGCAGTTCGTCCCGTCGGTCTCGAACAGGTACGGCACCGCGTCCAGCCGGAACCCGTCCACGCCGAGGTCGAGCCAGAACTTCAGCGCCTCGAGGATCGCGTCGCCGACGGCCGGGTTCTCGAAGTTCAGGTCCGGCTGGTTGGAGTAGAACCGGTGCCAGAAGTACTGGCCGCGGACCGGGTCCCAGGTCCAGTTCGACTGCTCGGTGTCGACGAAGATGATCCGCGCGTCGGTGTACTTGTCGTCGGTGTCGGACCAGACGTAGAAGTCGCCGTACGGGCCTTCGGGATCCTCCCGCGACGCCTGGAACCAGGGGTGCTGGTCGGAGGTGTGGTTCATCACGAAGTCGACGATGAGCCGGATCCCGCGCGCGTGCGCGGCCTCCATCAGCGCGGCGAAGTCGGCGATCGAGCCGACCTCCGTCATCACGCCGGTGTAGTCGGAGATGTCGTACCCGCCGTCGCGCAGCGGTGAGGGCTGGAACGGCGGTAACCAGAGGCAGTCCACGCCGAGCCACTCGAGATAGTCGAGTTTCTCGGTCAGGCCCTGCAGGTCGCCGATGCCGTCGGCGTTCGAGTCCTTGAAGGACCGCACGAGGACCTCGTAGAAGACGGCCCGCTTGAACCACAGCGGGTCACTCTTCGTCAGTCCGTGGTGCTGCTCCGGCAGCATGTCGGTCACGCTCACCTCCATCGGGTGTCTCCAAACCTAGCGGTACTGCGGCTTGTACTACGGCACGCCGCCACGCACGTGACGACGGTGTGTGGACCCGCCCTGGACATGCACCGATTTCAGGTACCCCACCAGGGCGTGCCTAAAAGGAGCGGTGCGTTGATCCGGACGATTCCGGTGATGTGGTGACGCCGTCGGTCGGACGGTCCCGCAAGGCGTTCCGCACAGTCTGACGGCCCTTTGCCAGTACAAGCAAATAGCCACGCTCCAGTCAGCGCCGACGGCCTTCGTTGTGCCGCTCGGAAGACTGTGCCTTGCCCTGCCGACCGCCCCCACGCCACAATCGCGGCCGCCTCTTCACGGCCCCGTTGGCATCCGCGACCCCGTCCCGCGGATCCCGCTTCTTGAGCAACTCCTCAGCCGTGAACACCTGATCCGGCTCCAACGGCTCCGTCGCCTCGGGTTCCATCGCGTTCTCCTTCACGAAGGATCAGCTGTCGGTGTCGACGGTGACCACCAGCTGCTCGGGCACACCGACGGAGACCGCAAGCAGGACGACGGCTTCCTTCAGATCTTCGATCGCGGCCTCGCGGGTCGCGCCCTGGCCGTTCGCGAACGAGTTGGGGTCGAGCGCCGCCTGGGCGCTCCAGTCGCCGTTCTCGTCCTGCTCGACGAGGAAGGACACAGTGATGTCGCGCTGCAACTCCGCCTCCGGCTGCTCGGTGTTGTCGAAATCGTAGGACTGAGGCGGGGTCAGTTATGGGAGGTCGACGACGAGTTGGTCGGGGATGCCGGACTCGGCTGCGGCCTGGGTGATCGAGGTGCGGAGGTCCTCGAGGGCGGCCTCGCGGGTGTCGCCTTCGCCCTGGAGGAAGACGTCCGGGGTGAGGGCCGCCTCGGCCAGCCAGGTGCCGTCCTCGTCCTGCTCGACGACGTACGGGACGTGGAGCTGGGGCAACTGCGTCTCCTGGTGGTCAGTCGCGGGGGTCCGCGGACTTGCGCGGGCGGCGGGTGTACTTGGCGAAGCCGGCGCGCTCGGCGTCGGCCTCGGTGCGGAACCAGACCTCGGGTTTGGTCCGCCCGTAGTACGGCGAATCAGGGGTGTGGAACAGCATCGACTGGGCGTTGCCCTTGATCGTGAACCCGTCCGGCGGCCCCTGATGCGGTACGGCGTCGGCCGAACCCTCGCCGTACCGTCCGGGCGCAATCGGAGCCGTCACCGTGTCCACGTCGAAGAGCGTCGGCTCCGAATCCATCACCCGGGAGAACACCGGCTCGGCGGGCTCCGCCGGGGCAGTGGTCTCCTCGACCGGTTTGGCGGTCTCCACAACCGGGCCGGCCTTCGCGACCGGCGCGGCTTGCGTTGCCGGAGCTGCCCGCGATGTCGGGGCTGCACGCGATACCGGGGCCGGCCGTGTTGCTAGGGGTGCTTGCCTCACAGGGCCCGCCTGTGTTGCTGCGGCTCCGACCAGTACCGGTTCTTCTTCGACGTGTTCCTGCGGCGGGGGAGCGGCGGGACGGCGACGGTCGAGCAGCAGCCAGGTGATTGCCGCGCCGAGGACGAACGCGAACAGCGACCACAGCCAGTTGTGTCGCAGCAGCCAGCTCATCCGCGTCCCTCCCGCACGACCCGGTGCACGAGCCACGCGGCCGCGCTGCCCAGGACGAAGGCGACCAGTAGCAGGATCCAGGTCTCGGCGATCAGCCAACTCATTCAGTTCCCCTGCACTACTCGGAGCTCGGCGCGGCGGTTCGCGATCCGCCCGGCGCCGGTGGCGTTGGAAGCGATCGGGAAGGCCTGCCCGTACCCGTTCGCCAGGATCCGGTCCGGGTTCACCCCGAGCCGCACCAGCTCCGCCTTCACCGCCGCGGCCCGGCGTTCGGACAGCGGCAGGCTGGTCGCGGGCGAGCCGAGGTCGTCGGTGTGACCGGCCACCTCGACACGCGCCGTCGTACACGACTTCAGTACGGCGGCAGCGCGCACCACGGACGGCTTCGACGCGTCGTTCACGATCGAAGTACCGGACAGGAAGTTGATCTTGTACTGCCGGCTGAACTCCGCGAGCCGGCTCTGGAACGTGCGGCACGGCTCGCTCACCGCGGACTTCGTCGGCGTAGGCAGCTGCAGCTGGTCGGCGAGAACCGCGCCAGGCACAGCCTTCGCCGCGGCCCGGCCGATCGTCGCCTTGGTCGCCTGATCCGGCACCTGACCGGACAGCGTCACCGTGTCCCCATCGTACCGCACCGAGGCGTCGCCCGTCCCGATCGCGAGCGCCCGCAGCAGCGCGGACAGCGTGGCGGCGTCGGCGATCCCGTTGGCCGGGTCGATCGTGGTGCGGTCGTCGTACTCACGGTCCGGGCCGAGCAACTGCTCGACCGCCGCGGAGATCGCGTCCTTGACCGCCTGGCTCTGCACCGGCGCCTGCACGCGGATCGCCTGGTCCGTCCGCCCGACCTCGAACGCCGGTACGCCGGACTCCTCGGCCGGCTCGGTGCTCGTCGCAGTGGGGGTAGGTGTCGGTGTGGACCCGCCCTCGATGCGAACGGACCGAACCCCTTCGACCCCGGTCGCGATCTCCTGCACGGCGGCCGGATCGACACTGTCAGGTACGACGATCTTCGCGTCCCGGCCGTCGAAATCCACCGACGCGGTCTCGATCCCGCGGGCCTTCAGCGCCTCGACCGTGCGATCGCGAAGGTCATCCTCCGTGGTGCCCGCCCGGGCCGGAATCAGCACAGCCGTCAGCAGCACAGGTACTGCGAGGGCCGCGAGCAACCAGATGACGAGCGGCCGCCGAACCAGACCGTGCACTGTTCCTCCGTGGATGCGGTCAGAGTGGCCGTGCGCGAGGAGACTACTCCGCATCGCCCGGCCTCCGCACACTCTCGCGGGGAGCGTCGCCGGATTTCCTTCTGCAGAAGCTGTCTGTGGACTTGCCGGGGGACCTTGTCCTGTCTCGGACAGGACGCATATGTGCCAGCTCGGTGCGCGACGAATCGCTTGACTTAGTTCGCGCCGTGAACCGTACTTGTGGCGGGCCGGTTCGACTGGGAGGGGCTTGCTGTGATGTCGCGGGAGAGGTCGTCCGATTCGTCATTGATCATCGGCGTGGCCGCGTCCACGGCCGAACGAGTACAGCTGGCGCGACTGCTCGGTGAGGCCGACGCGCTGCTGCTGGTGTCGAGCGCGGACCAGGCCCGCGCGTTCCTGGAGCTGACCGGCGTCACCTTGAGCCCGAGCCCGGCTGTCCTGACGCCGGCCGCCCTGGCTCCAACAGCCCTGGCTCCAACAGCTCCGGCTGCACTCGCTCCTGCAGCGGTGACGTCGACAGCGGTGACAGCGGTGACGGCGACAGCTGTGGCGGTCGCCGAGCCGCCCGCGCCGATCAGGGCGGTGCCCGAACCGGTCGCCGAGCTGCGGCTGGACGTCGACCGTCGCGTGGTCCGCTGGAAGGACCGTGAGATGCCGCTGACCCGGCTCGAGCACGACTTCCTGCATTGCCTGGTGGCTGAGCCCGGCCGGGTCTGGACGTACCAGCGGCTGCACTACGCCGTCTGGGGCAACGAGCACCTCGGCCACGGATCGCACATCCACTCGGTGGTGAAGCGTCTCCGGCAGAAACTCGCGAACCTCGGCGCCACCGTCACCATCCACGCGGTCCGCGGCGTCGGCTTCCATCTCCTCGCCACCACCTGATCGGGGTAGCGTTCACCCTGGACCGTGACTGGCGCGTGAGGTGGGTCAACCACCGGGGAGCGGTCTCGTCTGGACGACGTGTGCCGTGCGCCTGGGCTTCTGGGATCTACCGGGAGGCCTGGCATGGTGCGACCGCGATTGGTCGGGATCGTCAACGTCACAAGGGATTCGTTCTCCGACGGGGGACTCTGTCTGTCGCCCGGGGACGCGATCACGCGCGCGAGGGAGTTGCGCATGGCGGGTGCGGATGTGGTCGAACTCGGTCCGGCATCGAGTCATCCGGATGCGGAGAAGGTGTCGCCGGGGGAGGAGATCGAGCGGCTGACGGGGGTGATCGACGCGCTGGAGGGGATCTCGTGGGGTGTGGATTCCTATCACCCTGAGACCCAGCGGTTCGCGGCGACGCGGGGCGCGTCGTACCTGAACGACATCCAGGGTTTCCCGGATCCGCGCCAGTACGGCGAACTGGCCGGGTTCACGTGTCGGCTGATGGTGATGCACTCGATACAGCGGCACGGCCCGGCGACTCGGGTGCGGACGGATCCGCGGTCGATCTGGTCGTCCATCGAGGACTTCTTCGACGAGCGGATCGCCGGCCTCGAGGCAGCGGGTATCGCGCGCGACCGCTTGATCCTCGATCCCGGCCTCGGCTACTTCCTCGGCAGTACGCCGGAACCGTCGGTAGCCGTGCTCGGACAGCTCGGGCGGTTGAAGGCGCGCTACGGCCTGCCGGTGCTGGTCTCACCTTCGCGGAAATCCTTTCTGCGGGCGATCACCGGCACCAGCCTCGCCGGCATCGGACCAGCGACCCTCGCCGCGGAGCTCACCGCAACTGATCAGGGTGCGGCCTATATCCGCACTCACGACCCCGCAGCCCTCTCGGACGCTCTCGCCGTCCGCGCCGCGCTCACCGCGTACAGAATGAGACCGGCCCCCGTCCCGGAGGACGAGGGCCGGCCCGGCTAGTACCTGACTACTTGATCGACTTCAGGGCGAAGTCGCTGGTGACCGGAGTACCGGCGACCAGTTTGACGGTGCGGGTCTGGGGCTTGTAGCCGTCCTTGGCGGCGATCAGGGTGAGCGGGTTGTTGCGACGGTCGAGCCAGTAGGCGTACTTACCGTCCTTGTCGGTGATGAAGGTGTACGACTGCGCCCACGAGTCCACCTCGACGGTCGCGCCGGGGAGGGCGGCGGTGGCGCCGGACGAGCTGACGCCCGTGACGGTGCCCAGCAGCTTGCTCCACGTGTTCGGCGGGGTGACGTTCATCGTCACGCCGACCGCTGCGACGTTGTACGGGGTGTTCTCGCCGATCGTCACGGCGCCGGTGTAGGCGCCGGGCTGGTCGACGTTCGCGGTGAGCGTGACCTTGACCGTGGTCGACTGTCCCGGGGCCAGGGTGGCCTCGGTCTGGTCGAGCGACAGCCAGCTCACGTCCGCCGACGACTCGGAGCAGTCCTCGAGACCCGGCAGGGCCTCACTGTCCACCGTGGCGGTGAAGCCACCGGACGAACCGCCCACCTTGTAGAAGCCGCAGGCTGCGCCACCGCGGTACCGCGGCAGGTTGGCGTTCGGCAGTGCGGTCCAGCTGTCCGACGACGGGTCGTACGAGAACCCGGCGTTGGTCACCGCACCGGCCTGGACACCGCCGACGACGAGCAGCTTGCCACCGGCGACGGCGTACGACGCCGCCCAGTGGTCGGCCGGAGCGTCCGCGATCGCGGTCCAGGAATCTGCTCCCGGGTCGTAGACGTACGCCGACTTCAGCGAGTTCACGCCGTCGTTACCGCCGGCGCAGTACAGCTTGCCGTCGATGGCGCCGCAGGATGCGAACGCGACCGACTGCGGGTAGTTCGCCAGCGTCTCCCAGGCGTTGCTGCCCGCGTCGTAGCGCACCACGGTGTTGCTCATCGGGGTGCAGCCGGCCGTGGTGCAGCCGCCGACGGCGTACAGCTTGCCGTCGAGCACAGCCTGACCGGCAGCCGCACGCGGAGCCGGGTTGGCCGCGACCGCGGACCAGGCGTTGGCGGCCGGGTCGTACGACCAGGTCTCCGGCGCCGGGCCGGCGTCCGCCCAGCCGGAGCTGGCGATGATCTTGCCGCCCACGACACCGACGGTGATCGCGTTGCGAGCACCCGGCAGCGGGGCGATCGCGGTCCAGGCGAGCGTGGCCGGGTCGTACGCGTAGCTGTTCGCCGTCGACGCGCTGCCGTTGCCGCCGCCGATCGAGTAGACCTTGCCGTCGAGGTTGACCACCCGGTTGTCCATCACGGTCGCGGGGTAGTCGGCGATGTCGGCCCACGGAGCCGCCTGCGGCTTCGCGGCGACCGGCGCGGTGCCGGTCTTGCCCGACAGCATCCGGGCGAACGAGGTGTTCACGGCGATCCGCTGCAGCGGGGCGCCGATCCCACTCTCCACCTCTGCCTTGCTGGTCTTCGTGCCGTTCGCGTTCTCCAGGACGAAACCGCTGTCCTTCTCACCGAACTTCACGTCGACCGGCGCGCCACCGGTGTTGGTGACCTTGAACGACTTGGTCACGGCGCCGGTCGGCAGCTTCAGGTTGCCGGTGATGCTGCCCGGCGTGACCGTCAGCTGACCGGCCTTCAGTGTGTAGTCGGCCGTGGTGGTCCAGTCGGCCTCGACCGGAACGGTCGCGGTCGAGCTGACGTAGTTGCCGGCCTTGGCGGTGAAGCCCTGGTCGCCGTCCACGGACGAGTACATCCAGTAGAAGCCGTCGTTCAGACCGGTGTCCTCGGGCGTCGCCACCGTGGTCGCGCTCTCCGACGAGCCGTCACGGGTGACGACCGCGCCGTTCACGAAGCCGCTGGTGTTGGCGTCCTTGACGTTGCCGACGACGAGGCCGCCGCCGGTCGGCTCACAGGTGATCTGGCTGCCGATCAGCACGCTGTCGACCTCCCACCACCATTCGTACGACGCGTCGTAGTAGTGGAACCGCACCTGGACGGCGGACTTGCCGGCCGCCTGCGGGATCGCGATCTCCTGGACCCCACGAACGTCCGCGGCCTGCGTCAGGACGTTGGCCCAGGTGGCGCCGCCGTCGATCGACAGGTCGACATCGGCCTTCTCGCCGCCGAGCCAGTTGAGGTCCTGGTTGAACCGGATGACCGGAGCGGTGACCGAGCTCAGGTCGACGACCGGGCTGACCAGTGACGTGTCCTGCGAACCGCCGGGGCCGTAGTGGTCGCTGTCGATGACCGCGAAGCCGCCGTTGCCGCCGGACAGGTTGGTCCGGTTGCCCGGGTCGTTGAACTGCCACACCTGGCCGTTGCCCTTGTTGTCGACGAGGTTCCAGCCGCTCGGCGTCGCACCGGAGTCGAAGGTCTGGTAGACGCCGTCCGAGCCGTACTTGTAGCCCGGAGCGGTGGTGCAGGAGTCAGCGGTGACCGGAACCGCGATGTTCTTGGTCAGGTTGCCGCTGCCGACCGTGATCGGCTGGCTGACGGTCTGGTAGCCCGGGTACTTCGACTCGACCTTGAGCGAGTACGCCGCACCGGACGGGACCTTCAGGCTGTACCGGCCGTTGCTCGGGGTCGTGTAGTCGAACACGCCACCCGGACCCTCGACCGACACCTTCGCGTACAGCGGCCAGCCGTGGCCGGAGCCGTCCGTGACGGTGCCACCGACACTCACCTGCGGAGTGCTCTCCAGGGCGAAGTTCTTGGTGGTGGTCTGACCAGTGGTGATGGTGGCCGTGGCGGTCTGGGTCTTGTACCCGAACGACGCGACCGTGAGCGTGTAGTCGCCGGCCGGAAGCACCGACGAGAACGTGCCGTTGCTGCTGGTGGTCAGCGACTTGTCGGCCTGACCGTCCTGGTGCACCGTCACGCTGGCACCGGCGAGCGCGGCGCCACCGGTGGCGGCGGTGACCGTGCCGGACAGCGTGCCGGTGTCGCCGATCGGGGCAGCGCTCACCAGTGCGAGCGCGTCCAGACGACCCTGTCCGAAGACGTTGTTGTTCGCGTCGGTCCCGCCGCACTGGCTGTTCGGCGAGTCGATCGCGGTCTGGTTCAGCAGCGCCCGCGTGGCCGCGACGTCACCCTTCAGGGTCGGCGAGGCCGACCACAGCAGGGCAACGGTGGCCGTCAGGTGCGGTGTCGCCATCGACGTACCGTTGAACGCGCCGTAGGTGTTGCCCGGCAGGCTGGACCGGACGTTGACACCAGGAGCCGAGATGTTCGGCTTGATGGTGCCGTCCTGTCCGACCCCGCGGCCGGAGAACGACGCGATGTTGTTGTTGATGTCGTAGGCACCGGCCGAGTAGTTGCTGGTCAGGCTGCCCGGCGAACCGGAGGTGTTGCAGCCGCCCTCGCCACTGTTGCCGTTGGCGAACGCACCGAAGATCCCGGACGCGGTCCAGGCCAGGGTGATGTCCTCCATGAACGGGTCGTTCGACGGCAGGGTCGAGCCCCACGAGTTGTTGATGACGTTCGGCCTCTTGCTCGCGTCCGGGTTCTGCCCGGCGAGGTCGGTCGGCTCGAGCATCCACTGGCCGGACGAGATCAGCGCTGCATCGCTCGGGCAGCAGCCGTTCGCGGCGATCCACTTCACGCCCGGGGCGACACCGATCTGGTTGCCTGCGCCGTCGTCGCCGACCATGGTGCCCATCGTGTGGGTGCCGTGGCCGTTGCCGTCGGACGGTGCGTTCGGCGAGGTGCCGGCCGCGTCGAACCAGTTGTAGTTGTGGTTGAAGGTGCCGTCACCGTTGTTGCCCCGGTACTGGTTCACCAGCGCCGGGTGGTCGTACTGCACACCGGTGTCGATGCTGGCGACGACGATGCCCTCACCCTTGTCGCCGTACTGCGACCAGACCTGGTTCGCCTTGATGTTCGCGACGCCCCACTCGACGGCCTGGACCGCCTTCTCCTGCTGGCCCGGCGTGACCTTCGGAACCTCGATCTGGACCGGGGCGTAGAGACCCTCGACCTCGTTGTGGGTGGCGAGGTCCTGGGCCAGCGCGAGCGATCCGCTCTCGATCCGGATCGCGTTCGTGCCCCAGAACGCCTGGTATTTCACGTGTTGTGCGTCCAGCTCGGCGCGGATCGTCGCCTGGCTGTCCGCGGCGGCCTTCTTCAGCGCGGCGGCCACGGCAGTGCCGCGCTCGTTCCAGTTGGTGATCCTGCTGGCGGCGGTCAGGTCGGCCTTCGCGCCGAAACGGACCCAGTAGTCCGTTGCGGACTTGGCGTCCTTACCGTCCAGCTTCGCCATCAGTTCCGGCTTGATCTTGGCGGCCGGCGACGGCGTGGACTCCGGCTTGGTGGGCGGTGACGCCTGGGCCTGGCCGGCGGCGGCCATCCCGGACGCGACGACAGCCAGTGCCGCCAGGGTGCTCACCAGCGATCTGGCGAGCCCCCTTCGTGGTTGATGTGACATCTCTGCAGCCCCTCACTTGACAGACCCCGAGTCGACTCCCCCGAGTCATCGGTGCAGAGGTGCAAGGGGGTTCGCGTCTGGGCGAACGCTCCGTGCCCCCCAGGTCGCGGCATGTGACACCGCAAGCCTGACGAGGAATCTATGTGTCAGAACAACGTGGTAACAAGCACACCTGGTGAGCAAGATGTGACTAGGTGTCGCGCCGATCGAAGCAACCTAGGCAAACGTTGGCATTCCGTTGACGATCCGAGGCAGGTATTGACATCGTGACCAGATGGTCACCGCCCGTATAGACCTGACCACGACCGGATCCGACGAAGAGCCGTTCCCGCTGCTGATCGCGGTCGCGGCTTCTGCTGAGCAGCGCGTCCGGCTGGCCGAGCTGGTCGACGACGTCGCCCCGTTGCTGCTCGTCTCCAGCCTCGACGAACTACGCAGGCTGTTGGTTCCTGCCCAGCAGCCCCCGCCTGCCGCGCCCGAGCAGCCCGACCCCCCGGAGCCCGATGCGGTCGATGCCGCCGCCGTTCGAGCCACGGGGGAGGAGCCGGACGCCGACGTGCTCACCATCGACCGGGGCCGCTCGGTCGCGCGCTGGCGCGGTCGCGAGATCCAGCTGACCGAGCTCGAGCACGACCTGCTCACCCGGCTGATGTCGTCGCCGCTGCGCGTCTGGTCGTACGACGCCCTGCACCAAACGGTATGGCGCGACCGCGAGGTCCGCGGTACCGCCGACGTGCACTCGGTGGTGAAGCGCCTGCGCCGCAAACTCGACGAACTCGGTACGACGGTCACCATCGACGCCGTCCGCGGCATCGGGTTCCGGCTGACCGACCACCAGCGCCCGATGATCACCGATCTGCGCGCGGGGTAGTTTCTGGGGTGTGCCCTTCTCTGCGCTGAGTCATCTCGAATGCCCTCGTTGTGGAGCAACCCACGACGCCGACCAGATCATCGGCCTCTGCCCGTGCGGATCACCGCTGCTCGCGCGGTACGACGTACCCGCTGTGACGCTGACCAAGGACGAGCTGGCCGGGCGTGACCCGAACCTGTGGCGGTACCACGAACTGCTGCCGGTGCGGTCGCCGGACAACATCGTGACTCTGGGAGAGGGGATGACCCCGTTGCTGCCGTTGCCGCGGTACGGCGCTGAGCTCGGGGTGGATCGCCTGCTGATGAAGGACGAAGGGCTCATCCCGACCGGGACGTTCAAGGCCCGCGGCGCGGCCGTCGGAGTGTCGCGCGCGTACGAGGTCGGTGTCCGGAAGATCGCGATGCCGACCAACGGGAACGCCGGCTCGGCCTGGGCCGCGTACGCCGCGCGCGCCGGGATGGAGGCGCTGATCGCGATGCCGATCGCGGCCCCGGAGATCTGCCGGCGCGAGGTGACCGTGGTCGGCGCGCGACTGCAGTTGATCGACGGGCTGATCGGCGACGCGGCGGCGTACATCCGGGAGCAGCCCGGGTACTTCGACGCGTCGACGCTGAAGGAGCCGTACCGGATCGAAGGCAAGAAGACGATGGGGCTCGAGATCGCCGAGCAGCTGAACTGGCAGCTGCCCGACGTGATCGTGTACCCGACCGGCGGCGGCGTCGGCATCATCGGCATCTGGAAGGCGCTCAACGAACTGCGCGAACTCGGCTGGATCGACGGCCCGCTGCCGCGCCTGGTCGCCGTACAGTCGACCGGCTGCGCGCCGATCGTCCGCGCGTGGGAGAAAGGCCTGCCGGAGAGCGAGCCGTGGGTGGACGCACACACTGTTGCCTTCGGCATCACTGTGCCCAAGGCGCTCGGCGACTTCCTCGTCCTGCAGGCAATCGCCGAAACCAACGGCTGCGCAGTAGCTGTCGACGACGAGGACATCCTCGCCGAACAGCATGCCGTAGCCCGCAGGGAGGGCGCCTTCATCTGCCCCGAAGGAGCCGCCAACTTCGCCGCGATCCGCGCACTGCGCGAGTCGGGCTGGATCCACGCCGGGGAACAGGTAGTTGCCCTCAACACCGGAGCGGGCCTCAAATACCCAGAAACCGTCCCGCTCTAAGGGGCAGCCAGCCCACGCGGCCGTCGGCAGGCTCGCCTGCCCGAGTCGTGGCGATAGGCGAACGGTCCGGACGGCGAGTCGTGGATCGGGGTCACTTTCCACGACCCAATTCCACGACTCGACGCCGACCACGCCGTCACTCGCGAGCGGTAGCGAGCCGGACCGCGGTGGGGCCTTAGGCTTGTCCGCGGCGTACGGCCAGGATGTGGGCCGGCTCGGCGTTGGGGTCTAGTTTGATGTAGTTCTGTTGGCCCCAGCGCCATGTTGCGCCGCTGATTTCGTCGTACACGGTGAAGGTGTCTTCGGGGCGCATGCCGAGGGCGGCCATGTCGAGGTGGACCATCGACTCGCGGACGGAGTGCGGGTCGGTGTTCACCACGACGATGACGGTGTCGGTGTGTCCGTCGGGTGCGGTCGAGCGCTTCGAGTAGCACATGATCGCCTCGTCATCGACCGAGTGCAGCGACAGGTTGCGCAGCTGCTGGAGTGACGGGTGCCGGCGGCGGATGTTGTTCAGCAATGTCAGGTACGGCGCCAGCGAGCGCCCCTCCGCTTCGGCGGCGGCCCAGTCGCGCGGGCGGAGCTGGAACTTCTCGGTGTCCAGGTACTCCTCCGAGCCGGGCCGCAGCGCGACGTGCTCGAACAGTTCGAACCCGGCGTACACACCCCAGGCCGGCGCCGAGGTCGACGCGATCGCGGCGCGGATCTTGAACGCGCCCGGTCCGCCGTACTGCAGGTACGCCGTGAGGATGTCGGGAGTGTTGACGAAGAAGTTCGGCCGCAGGTAGTGCGCGGACTCCTTGGTCAGCTCCTCGAGGTACTCCTCCAGCTCCCACTTCTCGTTGCGCCAGGTGAAGTACGTGTACGACTGGTGGAAGCCGACCTTCGCCAGCTCGCGCATCATCGGCCGCCGGGTGAACGCCTCGGACAGGAACAGCACGTCCGGGTCGGTCTTGCGGATCTCGCCGAGCAGGTACTCCCAGAAGTTGACCGGCTTGGTGTGCGGGTTGTCGACCCGGAACACCGTGACGCCCTTGGAGATCCACAGCTTGACGATCCGCAGTACTTCGGCGTAGATGCCCTCGGGGTCGTTGTCGAAGTTGATCGGGTAGATGTCCTGGTACTTCTTCGGCGGGTTCTCGGCGTACGCGATCGAGCCGTCGGCGCGGACCGAGAACCACTTCGGGTGGTCCTTCACCCACGGGTGGTCCGGGGAGGCCTGCAGGGCCAGGTCGATCGCGACCTCGAGGCCGACCTCGCGGGCCCGGCCGACGAAGTACTCGAAGTCCTCGAAGGTGCCGAGCTCGGGGTGGATCGCGTCGTGGCCGCCGTCCTCGGAGCCGATCGCCCACGGCGAACCCGGGTCGCCCGGCTTCGGGTCGAGGGTGTTGTTCGGGCCCTTGCGGAACGAGTGGCCGACCGGGTGGATCGGCGGCACGTAGAGGATGTCGAAGCCCATCTTCGCGACGGCCTCGAGCCGCTGCGCCGCGGTCCGGAAGGTCCCGGACTTCCACTCACCGGATTCTTCGTCGTACGTCGCGCCCTCGGAGCGCGGGAAGAACTCGTACCAGCTGCCGTACAGCGCACGCGTCCGGTCGACCCACACCGGGTAGGTCTCCGACGACGTGATCAGCTCGCGCACCGGATACCGGCCGAGGGCGGCCCGGACCTGCGGCGAGATGCCCGCGGCCAGGCGCGCTTCCGGCGGCAACGCGCCGTTCGCCAAGGCGTGCGCGGCGTCGCCCAGCGTGCCGCGGTCCGCGCGCACCGCAGGCGGTACGCCGGCCGCGGCGCGATCGAAGAAGGCTGCGCCCTCGGCGAACATCAGGTCGACGTCGATGCCGGCCGGGATCTTGATCTCGGCGTTGTGCCGCCACGTGCCGTACGGGTCGCTCCAGCCCTCGACCGCGAACGTCCACGCGCCCTGCTCCTGCAGCGTCACGTCGACGGTCCAGCGGTCGGAGCCCTGTCCTACCGGGCTCATCAGCATCCGTCTGGTCTGTCCCGACGGCGAGGTCAGCACGACGTTCGCGTTCACCGCGTCATGGCCCTCCCGGAAGACCGTGGCCGCGATGGTGAACGTCTCGCCCACCGCGGACTTCGCCGGATACGCTCCGGCGTCGACGGTCGGGGTCACGTCGGTGATCGGGATGCGCCCAGTCATGGCGTGGATGAACTCCCTGTGTCTGAATGTCGGAACTACAGGACTGACGTTATCGGTTCCCAGTAGTCGTCTGTGACACACGGGCCTGCAAAATCTTGCTCGCGTTGCAAGATCGATGCATCCCGAAGGTGTTTTGCGCACCCCGGCCCGGTACGGTGTCCCGGTGCGAGCGATACGACGATTTTCCGTCCGCCCTGTCCTGCCTGCGCCGCTGACAGGCCTGGGCACCCTGGTGAACAATCTCCGCTGGGCCTGGCATCCCGAGACGCAGGACGTCTTCGAGGCCGTCGACCCGCAGCTGTGGCGGAGCACCGGCGGTGACCCGGTCAAGCTGCTCGGTGAGGTCCCGGCGGCCCGGCTCGACGAGCTGGCCAATGACCACACTTTCCTGCGCCGGCTCGAACTCGCGGTAGCCGACCTGGACAGCTACGTGACCGAAGACCGGTGGTTCCAGAGCGCCGGTTCACCGCTCGACGCGGTGGCGTACTTCTCCCCGGAATTCGGCATCACCCACGTGCTTCCGCAGTACTCCGGCGGTCTCGGCATCCTCGCCGGTGACCACCTGAAGGCGGCGAGTGATCTCGGCGTGCCGCTGATCGGCGTCGGTCTCCTGTACCGGCACGGATACTTCGCGCAGTCGCTGAACCGTGAAGGCTGGCAGCAGGAGCGTTACCCCCTGGTGGATCCGGACGGGCTGCCGATCAGCCTGCTCCGGGATGGTGACGCACCCGCGACCGTGACGCTGACCCTGCCCGGCAACCGCGAGCTGCACGCGCAGATCTGGGTCGCCCAGGTCGGCCGTGTCCCGTTGCTGATGCTCGACTCCGACATCGAGGAGAACGAGCCCTCCGAGCGCGAGGTGACCGACCGGCTGTACGGCGGTTCCACCGAGCACCGTCTGCTCCAGGAGCTGCTGCTCGGCGTCGGCGGTGTCCGCGCGGTCCGCACGTACTGCCGGATTACCGGTCACGCCGCCCCCGAGGTGTTCCACACCAACGAGGGGCACGCCGGCTTCCTCGGCGTCGAGCGGATCCGGGAGCTTGCCGCCGACAAGGATCTCGACTTCGACACCGCGCTCGAGGTCAACCGCGGCGGCACCGTGTTCACCACCCACACGCCGGTCCCGGCCGGTATCGACCGGTTCCCGGTCGAGCTGATCCAGCAGCACTTCTCGCCGGACGTGTTCGGCCCGGAGGTCCCGATCGAGCGCATCCTCGAGCTCGGCGCCGAGGACTTCGAGGGCGGCGACCCGGCGCTGTTCAACATGGCGATCATGGGCCTGCGGCTGGCGCAGCGGGCGAACGGCGTGTCGAAACTGCACGGCGTGGTCAGCCGCGGCATGTTCGCCGGGCTGTGGCCGAGCTTCGACTCCACCGACGTGCCGATCACGTCGATCACCAACGGCGTCCACGCGCCGACCTGGGTGGCGCGCGAGGTCCACGACCTGACGTACGCGAACTACACCGCCGACGAGGACATCTTCGAGGGCCTGGACAAGACCACCGACGCGCAGATCTGGGAGACCAAGCGGCTGCTGCGGCAGCGGTTCATCGACGACACCCGGTCCCGGGTCCGGCAGTCCTGGATCAACCGCGGCGCCAGCGAGGCCGAGCTCGGCTGGGTCGACTCGATCCTCGACCCGGACGTCCTGACGATGGGCTTCGCGCGCCGCGTCCCGTCGTACAAGCGGCTGACGCTGATGCTGCGCGACCCGGAGCGGCTGAAGTCGCTGCTGCTGCACCCGCAGCGACCGGTCCAGATCGTCATCGCCGGCAAGGCGCACCCGCACGACGAGGGCGGCAAGAAGCTGATCCAGGAGATGGTCCGCTTCGCCGACGACCCGGAGGTGCGGCACCGGATCGTGTTCGTGCCGGACTACGACATCGCGCTCGCGCAGCCGATGTACCCGGGCTGCGACGTCTGGCTGAACAACCCGCTGCGTCCGTACGAGGCGTGCGGCACGTCCGGCATGAAGGCGGCGCTGAACGGCGCGCTCAACCTCTCCATCCGCGACGGCTGGTGGGACGAGTGGTACGACGACGAGTTCGGCTGGGCGATCCCTTCGGCCGAGGGGATCGAGGACACCGACCGCCGCGACGACCTCGAGGCGCACGCGCTGTACGACCTGATCGAGAAGCAGGTCGCGCCGCGCTTCTACGACGGTGACGTGCCCGGCCGGTGGATCGAGATGCTGCGGCACACGATCAAGGAGCTCGGCCCGAAGGTGCTCGCCACCCGGATGGTGCGGGACTACGTCGAGCAGCTGTACGTGCCGGCCGCGCAGTCGTCGCGTTCGCTGAACTCGACGTACGACGGTGCTCGTGAACTGGCCGCGTGGAAGCAGAAGGTGGTGGCCGCCTGGCCGCAGATCCGCGTCGACCACGTGGAGCTGCAGGGTCTCGGCGACGTACCGCAGCTCGGGACGACGGTCGGGATCCGCGCGTTCGCCGCTCTCGGCGACCTCGCTCCGGCCGACATCTGCGTCGAGGTACTGCACGGTCGCGTCGACGCCAACGACGAGATCACCGACCCGGTCCGGGCCGCGCTGTCGCTGGCCGAGACGTACGAGGGCAACCGGCACCGCTACGAGGGCGAGCTGAAGCTCGACCGCACCGGCCCGTTCGGCTACACCATCCGCGTCGTCCCGAACCACGCCCACCTGGCCAGCGTCGCCGAACTCGGCCTGGCCGCCGGCCCGTCCGACCCCGACGACCCGACCACCCCCGACCTCCCAGCCGGCTCGGAGTTCTGAGCCCGCCGCCCGTCCGAAAAGACACAACCCCGCCTGCCTCACCAGGCGGGGTTGTTTGTTGTACCGCCCCGCGCTACCGCGCGGGCGACTGCCTCGTGGTGTCGGTCAGTCTGTCTGTGCAGCTGTCCCTCGGGTGCGGATGATGCCGTAGGCAACCAAGGCTGTGGCGAGGGTGGTCAGGGTCAGGGCGGCGGTGGTGAGAGCCTGGTGGAACTCCGCGGTTTGGTGGGGGGCCCAGGTGGGGGTGGTGATGGGGCCGGTGAAGAGGGTGGCGAGGATGGTGCCGGTGATGGCGATGCCGGCGGCGGAGGTTACCTCGGTGGCGGTGTCGGTGAGGGCTGCGCCGATCGTGGTGCGGTTCTGCGGGAGGCCGCGCAGGACGTTGACTCCGGCAACTACCCCGACGACGCGCATCCCGGCGGCGACGAGCACGAGGGCGAGCGCTACCCAGATGTAGCCGAATCTGCTCAGCGACCCGTAGACGGCGAGGCCGAACACGACCGCCGCGGCGCTGATCCAGGCTGCTCGGCCAAGACCGACGCGGCGTACGAACGGGCCGATCAGGGCGCCGCCCGCGACGAGAACGACGACTTGCGGCAGCATTCCGATCGCGGCGAGGGCGGGTGACCAGCCCCAGTCCAGCTGCAGTTGCAGGGTCACGAGGTACCCGAGGCCAGCGGTCGCGAGCCCGGCCGCAGCCTTGAACGCCAGGCCGCTGGACACCAGGGGATGGGCAACGAGTTTCGGGTCGAGCAGCGGGTACCGCGCCGACCGCTCGCGGAGGAAGAACAGGATCGCTCCCACGACAGCTGCGGCCGTCGTCGCCCACGGAGCCCACGAGCCCGCGCCTTCGTTGACGAACAGCGTCGGTGCGACGAGCGCGAGCACGATCGCCGCCGTCCCCAGGACGGCACCCGCGATGTCGATCGGATCCCGGTGCAGGTCGGCCACGACGTCGGCGGCGATGCCGGCACGCACACCGATGATCGCGAGTACGGCGATGGGCACGTTGACGAGCAGCAGGACCTGCCAGGGCGCGATCGCGAGCACGAACCCGCCCGTGGTCGGGCCGATCGCCAGCCCGACCAGGCCCACGGTCGAGATCAGTGTCGTCGCGCGGACGCGGAGATCGTCGTCCTCGAACAGCCGGAAGGACAGCGCGAGCGACCCCGGCGTCGTCATCGCGGCCGCGACGCCCATCGCGACCCGGACGGCGATCAGCTGCTCGACGGAGGAGACGAACGCGGTCGCGAGACTCGCGACGCCGAGCAGGACCAGCCCGACGAGCATGATCCGGCGGCGGCCGAAGCGGTCGGCGATCGCGCCGAACGCCAGCATCAGCCCGCCGAACACGACCGCGTACGCGCCGGTCACCCATTGCAGCGCGGTGGTCGAGGCGTGCAGTTCGCGCCCGATCGTCGGCAGTGCGACGTTCAGGATCGAGTTGTCGAGCATCTCGACGAGGAACACCGCCGACAATCCGGCCAGCGCCACCCACGCCTCCCGCAGTGAGCGCGGGGGAGCTGCTAAGACGGTTGTCTGTGTGGAGGTCATGCCACTAAGTTAACTGACTAAGCTTAGTGACACAAGAGAGTGAGGAAAGATGCCCAGAACCGACGCGCGGGGCGGGCCGCAGACGCGGGCCCGGATCTCGGATGTCGCGACCCAGCTGTTCCTGGAGCGCGGGTTCGACGACGTGACGGTTGCCGAGGTCGCGCGCGAGGCCGGCGTCTCGAGCGTGACCGTCTTCAAGCACTTCCCACGCAAGGAGGACCTGCTGCTGGACCGTACGGACGACGCCGTCGAGGTACTGCGTTCCGCCGTACGCGACGGCGCAACCGATGTCCTGACCTCTTTGCAGCAGGCAACCGTCCGTCTGCTCGACGAGGAGCACGCGCTCTCCGGGATCAAGGACGGTTCGGTCCCGTTCTACCGGACCGTCGCAGCCTCGCCCGCGTTGATCGCCCGGTCCCGGGAGATCGCGTCCGAGCTCCAGCAGACCCTCGCCGAGGAGCTCGCCCCGGTCTTCGAAGGTGATGCACCACTCCTGGCCGCGTTCTTCATCGCCGGCTACACCACCGTGCTGGTGGAGACCGCGCGGCGGATGACCGCCGGGGACGCACCGGCCGACGTGTCGGCGGATCATCGCGCCCGCCTGGACCGGTTGTTCGACAGCCTCCGCAACGGGGTCGGCTAGCGGGATACGCTTCCGGCATGGAGTTCGTGCAGCTCGCCGACGGCCGCAAGTTGGAGTACTTGATCGAGGGACCGGCGGACGGCGTTCCGCTCGTGTTCCATCACGGCACCCCGGGTGCTGCGGTGCGGTTCGCTCCGCTCGCGGAGGCCGCCGAGCGGCACGGGCTGCGGCTGGTCAGCCCCGGCCGGCCCGGGTACGGCGCGTCGACGCCGCAACCCGGTCGGTCGATCGCCGACGTGGCCGACGACGTCGCCGGTCTGCTCGACGCGATCGGCGCCGACCGTTTCCTGAGTATCGGGATGTCCGGCGGCGGACCGCATTCGTTGGCGTGTGCGGCCCTGCTGCCGGGGCGGTGCGTCGCCGCCGCATCAGTGGCCGGCGTCGGGCCCGCGAACGCGGACGGGCTGGACTTCATGGTCGGCATGGGCGAGGAGAATCTTGCCGAGTTCGGTGCCGCGTTCGAGGGGCGCGATGCGCTCGAGCCGCTGCTCGAGGAGCAGTCGAGCGCGTTGGCCGGTGCTGCACCGGCGGACTTGGCTGCCGCGTTCGGTGACCTGGTTTCCGAGGTCGACAAGGCGGCGATGACCGGTCCGATCCTGGACTGGCTCGCGACGTCGTCGCGCCGTTCCGTTGCCGAGAGCATCGCCGGCTGGCGCGACGACGACCTGGCGTTCGTCAAGGACTGGGGTTTCCGTCTCGACCGGATCACCACCCCGGTGGCGATCTGGCAGGGCGACCAGGACCGCATGGTCCCCGCAGCGCACGGTCACTGGCTGGCCGCCCACGTCTCGGCCTCCACCTTCCACTTCGAACCAGGTGAAGGCCATCTCTCCCTGCTGAACACCATCGACCGCGTCGTCGCGGACCTCGTCACCTACTTGCGCTGAGGTCCATCCACGCGTGGTCCGGCCGGGCCGGCGAGGTGACGAAGGCGCGGCCGGTGAACTTCAGCTCCGGCTCGGAGTGGTAGCGGTCGGCGACTTCCTTGCCGGCGGCCTCGTCTCCGTTGTCAGCGGCAACCATCAGCCTGGCGACCTCGTCGGTGAGGTCGACGTCGGCGCCGTCGATGGAGGCCGTCATCGTCCCCCAGTTGTCCCACAGCAGGAGTTCGTCGCCGTTCAGGTGCGCGAGCTGCAGGTGGACGTAGTTCCGGACGAACCAGTCGCCACCGATCGGCAGCCCCGGGTCGACGCCGAAGACATCCGGGTCCAGGTCGCCGGCGCGGATCCCGAGCCACACCTCGGCAGCCGACCGGAACGGCCCGCGCGGCATGTCCTCGACATCGAACGGACGGTCTTCGGCCGGGTCCAGTTGCGCGTCGACCATCACCCAGCGGTCGCCGTTCCAGTACTCCGCGACCACGTGGTCGTGGTTGTACCCGGCCGCGAAGTAGTCCGCGAACCCGATCCGGCTACGGGCCGGGATCCCCTGGTGGCGCAGGGCGGAGACGAACATCAACGTGTAGTCGCGGCAGCATCCGACGATGCGGTCGACGGGCTCCCGCGGTACGGCGAGCGGCGTACCGTTGCGCTTCTGGTCGGTGGTCAGCATCGCGGACACCCAGCGGTGGTCGATCTCGGCCAGCCGGTCGCCGGTGAACTCGATGCCGCCGCCGCGGTAGTGGATCAGCAGGTTGCGCACCACCGCGCCGATGCCGGGCAGGTCGTCCGGCAGCGCGTCGAACAGCTCCGCGTGTACGCCGGGATCGCTGAACTGGGTCTGGATCGCGTAGTCCATCAGGGGTTCCTTTCGAGAATGGGCAGAGCGATGTCGACGGCCGGTTCGTCGCGGGGGATCAGGTGGCAGTCCGGGAGGTACACCTCCCGCGGCGGACCCGCTTCGGGTACGCCGGCCGCCCGGACCCAGTCAGTGACGAGGTCGTAGGCGAGCATGATCCGCGGGTACGCGCACTCGTTCATCGTGATCGTGCAGTACGCCTCCCGGTGCGCCGGCTCGACCCGGATCGCGATCCGGCCGGACGGGTCCACCAGGCCGTCGAACGGCACGCACACCTCGACCGTCGCCTCACCCTCGGGCGTCACCGCGCCGTGGTAGATCACCCACGACCCGGTCGTCGCGGTCGCGCCGGCCGCCCGCAGGTACGACATGATCTCGTCGGTGCACGTCACGATCACGCCGACCAGCAGTTGCTGGTTGGTGTCGGCCCGGATCGAGGCGATCTTGGTCGCCGCCACGTCGCGGGTCAGCACCGGTCGCGGCGCGAGTCCCGGCGTACCGGATCGGGACAGGCGGTCCCGCAGGTACTGCAGCGTCGCCCGCCGTGCCTGAGTGGTCGCCTCCTCGGCGGCCCACCAGCGGTCGAGGCGGATCAGGCCCTCCTCGTCGGTGCCCCCGAGTACTTCGGCGATCGTGGTCAGCGGCATGTCCAACTGCCGCAGCACGCTGATCCGCCGGGCGCGCTCCAACTGCGCCTCGTCGTAGAACCGGTAGCCGTTGGCGGGGTCGACCTGGGCCGGCGCCAGCAACCCGGACACGTCGTACAACCGCAACGCCTTGTGCGAAAGCCCGGCCCGCTTCCCGAACTCACTGATCGTCAACACCAGACCATCAAACCCTCTGCCCTTGGGGCAAGGTAAAGCCTCACACCGGGAACTGCCTGACATCGGGTTCGACCCAACCCGAGCGCGCCTCCGCGGAGGCCAGGGTGCGTGACTCGTAGAAGTGGGTCAGTAGGCGCTTGTTCAGCAGGCCGGGCTTGCGGTGGACCAGCTCGTCGAAGGTCTGGTCCGGTGCGAGCCAGGTCAGCCGAACGTGCTCCCGATGACCGAACCGCTCGGCGGTGGCCATCACTTCACCCATCAACTGCTCGAAGCTGCTCATCTCCTCACGTTCGGCACCCTGACGGCCGCCCGCAACCGAGTTTCAGGGAAGGGAGGTTGCATTGAAGACGGTAACGATATATCGTTAGTGTCATGAAGAATATCGAGGAGGATATTATGAACACCCCCAACGAACTCAGAGGCCGCCGACGCGGCCATCACCCCCGCCGCGGTGGACCGCGGATGGGAGAAGGCATGCCGATGCACGGTGAACACGGTGGACATGGCGGACGCGGTCCGGAGCGTGGCTCGCGCCGCGGTCGAGCCCCGCGCGGCGATGTCCGAGCGGCCGTCCTGATGCTGCTTGCCGAGGAGCCGATGCACGGCTACCAGTTGATGCAGGCCATCGCCGACCGCAGCGACGGGCGCTGGACCCCCAGCCCCGGCGCGATCTACCCGACCATCAACCAACTGGAAGACGAGGGCCTGGTCACCGTGACCGCGGAGGCCGGCCGCAAGCTCGTCACCCTGACCGACGCCGGCCGCGAGTACGTCGAAGGCCGTCGCGAGACGACCGCCGACCCGTTCGCCGGTTTCGCCGGCGCGGAAGCCGCGACCGATCTGCGCGGACTGCTCGAGGAGCTGCACTCAGCGACTCGACAGGTCGCCCGCAGCGGCTCGGAGGAGCAGCGCACCGCGGCCGCCAAGATCCTGACCGACGCCCGCCGCGCGCTCTACCTGCTGCTCGCCGACGGTCCCGAGGCCCCGAAGGCTCCCGAGGCCTGAGACCTGCGTCACGCAGGGAACGTCTCGACCGGACGACTCCTCTTCGCAGATGTCAGGTACATCTGAGGAGGGGTCGGGATGGAGTCTCGAAGAGTCGTCGCGGGCGCGCACGTCCTGCTTGCGGCGGTGCACATCTACTGGGCCACAGGCGCAACGTGGCCCGCGCCGGACGAGAGATCACTCTCCCGAGCAGTCCTCGGCGTCCAAGCGTCATTCGCACCACAGGTGGTCCTGCCGCTGGCAGTGCTGCACCTACTACTCGCCTTCGCGGCGCTCCGGTCCGACCGGTCCGCGATCGGCAGAGCTGTAGTAGCCAGCGTCGCAGCAGGACTGGCCGCCCGAGTCGCTCTCGGCTTGGTCTGGCTCTTCACCAACGCAGGTACTGCGTTCTACTGGC